>JBDLRJ010000039.1:0-19136 GCA_039800145.1 Pseudomonadota bacterium
GCAGTGGCTCCACGGAGTACACCGCCGTGATGCCGGTGAAGCGGTCCGTGTCCAGCCCCTGCTTGCGCTTGAGCAGCTTGCGGATGTCCTTGGCGAACGGATCGGTGTGCGTCTCGGAGAGATCCTCCACGCGCACCGCGGTGGGATCCAGGCGGCCGGCGGCCCCCATGCTGCTTACCACCGGCAAGCCCCGCTTCACGCACTCGGCGAGCAGGTGCAGCTTCGCCTTCACGTTGTCGATGGCGTCCACCACGAAGTCGTACTCGCCGGCGAGCAGCTCCGTGCTCGTGTCCGCGTTGTAGAAGGCCCGGTGCACCTCCACCTGGACGTCCGGGTTGATGGCCTTGCAGCGGGCCCCCATGAGTTCCGCCTTGCTCTTGCCCACGCCGCTCACCGTGGCGTGCAGCTGGCGGTTGGTGTTGGTGACGCACACGTCGTCGAAGTCCACGAGCGTCAGCCGCCCCACGCCGGAGCGCACCAGCCCCTCCACGGTGTAGCTGCCCACGCCGCCCAGGCCGAACACCACCACGTGGGCGCGCGCCAGCTTCTCCATGGACTCGTCCCCGAGCAGCCGCGCCGTCCGGTCGAACCGGCGGGAGAGCTTAAACGCTCTTGCAGGGGCGTCCGCGGGGGCAGGGGAGGGGGGGACGGGGGAGGTGGGCTCGGGCTGCATGCGGCGGGCTCTTACCGCACCCGGAACCGGTCCCCAAACACGGCCCTCGCGTGGGCAGAGGTCCGCGACGCCAGCTCGGGGGCCGTCACCCCGAGCGCCCGCGCCGCGGCGTCCAGCACGGCGGCCAGGTGGGCAGGCTCGCAGCGGCCGCCCCGGTGGGGAACGGGCGCCTGGTCCGGCGCGTCCGTCTCCAGCAGCAGCCGTCCGGGCGGCACCGCGCGCAGCGCCTCGAGCGGCTTGCGGGCTTTCTCCCACGTCACCGGTCCCGCGAAGGAGAACCAGCAGCCGAGCCGGGCGTAGGCGGCCACCTGGCCTGCCCCGCCCGAGTAGCTGTGCAGCACCACGCCTCGCCGCGGGAGCCCCGCGCGCTGCAGCAGCGGCAGCATCACGTCGTGCGCCTTGTAGCAGTGGAGCAGGACCGGCAGGTCGTGCGCGCACGCCAGGCGGAGGTGCGCCTCGAGCACCGCCACCTGCCGCTCCATGGGCGCACGGTCAGCCGAGGGTCCATCCAGCCCGCACTCGCCCACGGCGCAGGCCACCCCGCGCGAGAGCAGGGCGTCGAGCCGCGCGAGGTGGGTGGTGTCCTGCCCGGGGGGGAGGTCCGGCAGCGCCTGCGGGTGGATGCCGAGCGCCACCTGGACGCGCGCCTCCCGCGCAGGCCATGCGAGCAGGGCGTCCCACGTCTCGGGCGCCACGCCGGGCACCACGATTCCCTCGAGCCCCGCCGCCCACGCACGGGTGAGCACGTCGTCCCGGTCCGCGTCGAAGCGCTCGGCGTCCAGGTGGCAGTGCGTGTCGATCACGTGCACCGGTATGCCACGTTGGCGCGGGCGTTTCCCGGCCGTATCCTCACCGCATGTCGGCGCCGCTCACCACCAACCTCGACGACGAGCAGGGCGTCCCCTATTTCCTCTGGGACGATCCCATGACGCTCGGAGAGTTGCGGGAGCGGCTCCGCACCGCGTCCGAGCCGGAGCGTGACCGGCTGCTCGGGAAAATTCTCCGCGAGGCACGCGACACGGACGTGTGGCGGTTCATCACGCCGCAGTCCCTGGCGAAGGACTTCGAGAAGTTCGCGCCGCACCTCGGGCGTCGCAGGGCGTTCTGGGAGTACACGCTCCGGATGTGGCGCGAGGTGGGGTTGCTCGATTCACCGTGAGCCCACGCCGCGGCCGCCTGGCCCGCATGGGCTGGCCCCTCAGCAAAACGTGATGCGCTTGCCGTGGGTGCGCACGTGCGAGCGCTCCATCAGCGCCACCGCGTCTTCCACGCTGCCGCCCACCGCGTCGAACGCCGCGGCGACGATGTCCCCGAGCGTGGCCTGCGCCCGCTTCGCCACGGTGCGTGCGCGGGCCGCCTTCCTGCGGAGAGAGGGGACGAGACGGCGGCTGCGCTGGGTGTTGGATCCGGCTGCCATGCGGGTGACTCCCTGGTGATGGGGTGACGTCCTCCCACTGAGCAGCCCACGTGCCAGCGCGCCGGGGCCGGAAAATCGGCCCCTTGGCCGCTTGCATGCCCAGCCAGCGCCACGGCGCCGACGCCTTTTTTCAGCCCGCGTCAGCGCCCCGTCGCGTCGAGAACGCTGCGCGCGCTACAGCCCTGCTGTAGAAGGCGGCCCCGTGTTGCGCCTGCTCCTCCTGCTCCCGCTGCTCCTCCCCGCCCTCGCTGCCGCGCAGGTGGAAGGGGCGCGCCGCGAAGAGGTGGACGCCGGGGTCCACGTCCCCGTCCTGACGAAGGCGCCGGAGCTGCTCGAGTTCGTCCAGGCCCCGTGGCCGGAAGGCGCCGCGGACGCAGGCGTCACCGGGGCCGAGGTGAAGCTCGCCGTCACGCTGGCCGCGGACGGCAGCGTCGCGGAGGCCGCCGTCACGGCACCGGCCGGGAACGGGTTCGACGAGGCAGCGGTGGACGCGGTGAAGCGCTTCCGCTTCTCCCCCGCCGAGGTGGACGGGGTGCCGGCCCCGGTGACGCTCGAGTACGTCTACCGCTTCCAACTCCAGGTGGTGCCCGAGCCCACGGTGAGTGCGGACGGCGGCGTGCCCGCGCCTCCTCCCGCGAAACTGGTGGGAGAGGTCATCGCCCGCGGCAGCCGCAGCCGCGTGCCCGGCGCGGTGGTGCGCTGCGGAGAAGAGCCGGAAGCCCCCGAGGCGGTGACGGACGACGACGGGAAGTTCCAGCTCGAGGTGCCCCCGGGCCCGTGCCCGCTGCGCGTGGTGGCGCAGAACTTCCAGCCCTACAGCCAGGACGAGACGCTCGCGCCCGGGGAGACCACCGAGGTCCGGCTGTACCTCGTGCCCCGCGCCATCGGCTTCGAGACCACGGTGCGCGGCAAGCGCGACAAGAAGGAAGTGGTCCGCCGCACCGTGGAGCGCGCGGAGCTGCAGAAGGTGCCCGGCACGTTCGGAGACCCCATCCGCGTGGTGCAGAACTTCCCCGGCGTGGCGCGCACGCCCTTCGGCCTGGGGCAGCTGCTGGTGCGCGGCGCCAACCCCAACCAGACCGGCACGTACATGGACGGCGTGGAGGTGCCCCTCCTCTTCCACCTCGGCGGCGGGCCGTCCGTCATCAACTCCGAGTTCCTGGACCGGATCGACTTCTTCCCCGGCGGCTTCGGGGCGCGCTACGGCCGCGCGGTGGGCGGCATCGTGGACGTGGCCACGCGCAAGGGCGCCTCGGACACGCTGCACGGCGTGGCGAAGGTGGACCTCCTGGACGCCTCGGCCTTCGTGGAGGCGCCGCTCGCGGACGGCGTCTCCGTGGCCGCGGCCGCGCGCCGCTCGTACGTGGACCTGCTGCTCCCCGCCTTTCTCCCGAAGTCCGAGGACGGCAGCACCCTGCTCGTGCTCCCGCGCTACTGGGACTACCAGGTCCGCGTGGACTTCGGCCGCTCCCGCAAGGACGCCTCCAGGCAGGGCAGCAGCTACTACGTGATGGCGTTCGGCTCGGACGACCAGCTCACCCTGGTCTCCAGCAGCCCCTCGCAGCCGCGGGACGTCACCATCGACACGCGGACGCTCTTCCACCGCGTGAAGGGCGACTGGACCTACCGCAACGGCCGCTTCACCTCCGTGCTCACGCCGTTCCTCGGCTACGACCTGGTGAAGACCGGCTTCGGCGCCATCAGCTTCGACGCCGACCGCTACAACGCCGGGCTCCGCGAAGATCTCTCGCTCGAGGTGAACGAGACCGTCACCGCGCGCGCCGGGCTGGATCTCATCTACGAGCACACCGAGGGGCGCGCAAAGCTCCCGTTCATCGCCGCGGCCCAGTACGTGGGCTTCCCCGGCGCGGAGCCGAAGGTGCAGTTCCAGGAACTGGTCCAGGTCTTCAACGTCTTCGACGCCGCCGCGTACCTCGAGGCCGACTTCAAGCTCGGGCCGGTGACGGTCACGCCCGGTGTTCGCGCCACCGCGGCGCACGTGCGCCGCAAGGACATGCAATCGGTGGATCCCCGCCTCTGGGTGCGCTGGGCGGTGCGGGACGGGACCGCGGTGAAGGCCTCCGCGGGGCTCTACGCGCAGACGCCCGACGGTGGCCAGCTGGCGAAGCCGCCGTACGGAAATCCCAACCTCACCTTCGAGCGCTCGTTCCAGAGCTCGCTCGGCGTGGAGCACAAGCTCACGGACGTGCTCAACGTGGACCTCACCGGCTTCTACAACAACCGGTACGACCTCGTGACCTTCCCCGGCACGCGCACCGTGAACGCGGACGGCTCGGTCACGCAGCTGCCCTCCGAGAACCGGGGCCTCGGCCGCGCGTATGGACTGGAGCTCATGCTCCGCCACGAGGTGACGAAGAACTTCTTCGGCTGGCTCGCCTACACCTTCTCCCGCTCCGAGACGCGCCGGCGCGGCGGCCCGGACTGGGCGCTGTCCAACTTCGACCAGACACACATCCTCACCGCGGTGGGCAGCTACCGGCTCCCGCTCGGGTTCGAGCTCGGCGCGCGCTTCCGCTACGTCACCGGCAACCCCCGCACGCCGCTCGAGCACCCGTGGGACAAGTACTCCGCGGACGGCAACCGCTTCTACGGCACCAACGGCGACACCAACTCCGCGCGTCTCCCGGCGTTCAACCAGCTGGACATCCGGATCGACAAGAACTGGCTCTTCGACAACTGGACGCTGGACACCTACCTGGACGTGCAGAACGTCTACAACGCGCCCAACACCGAGTTCCTCACGCCGGACTACCGCTACCGCTCGCAGGTGCCCATCACCGGCATCCCCATCCTCCCGGTGCTCGGCGTGAAGGGGAGCTTCTGATGCGCACCCGCCTGCTCGCCCCGCTGCTGCTGCTCTCCGCGGCCTGCTCCATGCCGCAGGACAACCCCACGCAGGTGACGGACCTGCGCGTGCTCGCCCTGTCGCTCGAGTCCCCCGAGCTCATGGCCCCGAGCTGCGACACGCGGGATCCCCGCAACGCCTTCGTCTACGCCACGCCGCTCACGCTGCGCGCGCTGGTGGCAGACCCGGAGGGGGCAGGCCGGGACATCAGCTGGGAGCTGCTCGCCTGCGCCGCGGTGGCGGACCGCACCTGCGAGGACGAGGAGAACCGGCTCGTGGTGGCCACCGGCACCATGAAGGCCGGGGAGCTGGAGCTCACCCAGCCGTTCGGCACGCTCACGCTGCCGCAGAAGCTGGACCCGGCGGGCAACCCCGTCCCGCTGCTCACCGAGGTCCTCGCGAAGGACACCTACAAGGGACTGGGCGGGCTCCGCATGCCGCTCGTGCTCCACGTGAAGGCGGGCGACGAGGAGATCTTCGCGCAGAAGCTGATGGTCTTCAGCTGCCGCTTCTTCCCCGAGCAGCAGCAGAACGTGACGCCGGTGCTGCCCGGGCTGCGGCTCAACGGCGCGCCGTGGGGCGAGGGGAGCGTCCCGGAGCTGTCCGGGGCAGGGCCGTTCGAGTTGGAGCCCGAGCCGTACGCCGAGCTCGAGGAGCCGTACGTGGTCCCCTCCTTCGAGCTCAAGCCCGTGCAGCTGCAGGAGAGCTGGAAGTTCGCCTGGTACGTCACCGGGGGGAGGATGAGCCTCGAGGAGTCCGGCGGCACGGACGTGGACGGCACGCCTTCACGCCCGGGCGTGCAGTGGGAGCCCACGTCGAAGCCTCCCTCCGGCGAACTGACCTTCTACGTGGTGGTGCGGGACGGCCGCGGCGGCAGCTCCTGGTACGTCCGCAGGGCGCGGTACACGCCCTGATGGCCGAGACGCTCTGCCCCGCCTGCAGCTTCACCGAGATTCCCGACGGCGCGGAGGAGTGCCCGCGCTGCGGGGAGCGCTTCGCCTTCGTCCCCACCTGGCGCCGCGCGCAGACGCGGTTCATCGACCGCCAGAGGGACAGCGAGTCGCTGGAGATGACCGCCATCGGGGGCGCGGTGGCCGGCGAACTGTCGTTCCACCCCGGGCCCGCGGCCGGGGGCTTCTGTGCGCTCGCCCTCGCCTGGTTCGTCCGCGCCTCGGGTTGGTTCGGACAATGGCAGGACGACGCCTTCGGGTACCTGCTCGCGCTGCTGGGACTCGCCGCGGGCACGGGGCTGCTGGTGGGCTGGACGTGGGGCCGCCGCACGGCGCAGGCGGTGGCCGCCTGCTCGCTGCTGCTGGCGCTGGGATTGGGCGGCGGGCCCACGGCGGTGCTCTACGCGGTGCTGGGCGCGGCGTGCCTGGCCTCGGTGGTGGGGGAGCCCTCCGCCACGCGGCGCTCCGTGGTGCTCGGCGTGGTGCTCTCGGTGTCCGCCCTGTGCGTGGCCTCCCTGGTGCTCGTCCGCGCCCCGGCCACGGCCGCCTCTCCCGCCGAGCTCGAGGCGCAGCAGGCCCTCGGCGTCTCGGTGCGGCTCCCCGCCGGCATGGCGCAGGTGTCCCCGGCCGCGCTCGCGGGCCGGCCCGCCGTGCCCACCGACAGCCTCACCGCGGCGAGCGTGGCCTTCACGGATGGCCGGGGGGGCACGGCGGTGCTCTCCGTCTCCCGGGACGGGGCCCCCGCGCTGTCGGACGCCTGCCAGGCGCAGGGCCGGGCCCACGGGGCGGGCGGGCCGGGCGTCCGCCTGCAGCGGGCAGCCCCGCCGTCCCTTGGACAGGGGGCGGTGGTGCTCGAGCTGGCCCTGCCGGGGGACGAGGTGGCCCTGCTCGCGTGCGCGCGGCGGCCGGATGGGCGGACTGTCTCCCTGCTGGCGCTCGGGGCCGGTGGCAAGGCAGAGACCGCGGGCGCGGTGCTGGACGCGGTGGGCGCGGGGCTCTCGCTGAAGTAAGAGCCCCTTCCCATGAACGTGAAGGTCCTCTTCCACGACAACTGCTTCGACGGTGCGGCCTCCGCCGCGGTCTTCTCCCGCTTCTACCGGGAGCGCATCCGCGCCGACGTGACGTTCGAGTACCAGGGGCTCCAGCACAAGGCGGGCGGGGAGGGGATTGATCCTGCCGTCTTCACCGGGGACGAGAACGCCATCGTCGACTTCCGGTACGCCCAGAGCCCGAAGCTCACCTGGTGGTTCGACCACCACGTCTCCGCCTTCCAGCAGCCGGGGGACGAGGCCCACTTCCGCGCGGACACGAGCGGCCGGAAGTTCCACGACGGCGCCCGCAAGAGCTGCACCCGCTACATCGCGGACGTGGCGCAGCAGCGCTTCGGCTTCGACCCGTCCCCCCTCGCCGAGCTCATCCACTGGGGGGAGATCATCGACGGTGCGCAGTTCGAGAGCCCCACCGTGGCGGTGGAGCTCAAGGAGCCGGCGCTGCAGCTCATGACGGTGCTCGAGGCGAACCGCGACCCGTCCCTTCCCCAGCGCGTCATCCGGGACCTGCAAGAACGTCCACTCTCGGAGGTCGCCCTCCAGGAGTACGTCCAGGCGCCGCTGCGGCCCCTGCTGGAGAAGCACCGGGCGGCCATCGAGCTCGTGCGGGCGAAGGCGCGGTACGAGAACGGCATCGTCACCTTCGACGTGGCGGACGAGCGCCAGGACGGGCTCAACAAGTTCATCTCGTACTACCTGTACCCGGAGGCCCGGTACACGGTGTGGGTGGGCGCGGGCGACAAGCGGGCCAAGGTGAGCATCGGCAGCAACCCGTGGCGCCCGGAGTCGCGGCGACACGACCTGTCGAAGCTCGCCGAGCGCTACGGCGGCGGGGGCCACCCGGTGGTGGCCGCCATCAGCTTCAAGGCGGACGAGGTGGCGCGCGCGCGGGCCGCCGCGGCGGAGATCATCTCCGAGCTGTGCACATGAACCGCCTCGCCGCCGCGCTCGCCTCCGCCGCGCTGGGACTCGCCGGGTGCAGGAAGACCGAGCCCGCCCCGGCCGTGCCGCGCCCTGCGCCCGAGGCCTCCGCTGCCCCCGCCCCTGCGCACGCGGAGCACGCCCACGGCCACCCGGCCCCGCTCGCGCTCTGCGACGCCCGCGGCGAGAGCCCGCTGGAAGCCGCGCGCGCCTGGTTCGACGAGGGCGAGTACGAGCAGGCCCTCTCCTGCGCCGCGCGCGCGAGCGCGCTGGCACCCAGCCGCGCCGAGGCCCACGCCGAGCGCGCCGCAGCGCTCACCGCGCTCTCCCGCTTCGACGAGGCCAAGGTGGCCTGGGCCCGCACGCTCGCGCTGGACCCGGACGGCTTGGACGGTCTTGCAGGGGCCGCGCACCTGTACGCCGTGGCGCTCCCCGGCAGCCGCGAGTACGACGAACTCGGCATGCTGTACGCCGAGCGCGGGCTGCACCTCGCGGCGTCCCAGGGGGACGAGGAGCGCGTGCGCCGCTTCGGCGGGCTGTGTGCCATGGCCGCCAACGATCTCGGGCTCGCGGAGGCCGCGCTCGGCTACGCGAAGGACGTGCTCACCCGCCACCCGGAAGACGCGGACGCCGCCTGGGAGCGGGCGCTCGCGCTCTTCGAGCTCTGCCGCTTCGACGAGGCCCAGGCCGCGTTCGAGGCGCGGCTCAAGGATCCCGGCCAGGCCGCCCACGCGCACCAGCACCTCGGGATGCTGCTCGAGCGGAAGGGCAAGCACGCGGAGGCCGCCGCCCACTTCGCCGAGGCGCGGAAGCTCCAGCCGGCGGACTTCCCGCTCCCCGCGGTCGTGTCCCGCGAGGCATTCCAGGGGCTGCTGGACCAGGCGCTCGCGGCGCTCCCGGAGGAGATGAAGCGGGACCTGGCGGGTGTCCCCGTCACGGCCGAGGATCTCCCCTCGGACGCGGACCTGCTCGCCAACGAGCCGCCGCTCTCGCCCACCATCCTCGGCATCTTCCGCGGCCCCCCCCTGGGCGAGCCCTGCACCCCCGAGGCGCCGGGGATGCCGTGCCGGTCCGTCTCCCTCTACCGCCTCAACCTCGGGCGCGCGGTGACGACGCGGGAGGAGCTCGCTGCCCAGGTGCGCACCACGCTGCTCCACGAGGTGGGCCACCTCCGGGGAGAAGACGACTCGGAGCTCGCCGCGCGGGGGCTCGAGTAGTGGGCCGCGCCGTCGCGAGGGTGTCCCAGAAGGGGGCGCAGAAGCTCCGCCGCGGCAACCCGTGGTGCTACCGGACGGAGCTGCTCGAGCCGCCCTCGGGCACCTCGCCCGGCGCGGTGGTGGACGTGGTGGACGTGCAGGGCAACCCGGTGGGACAGGGGCTGTACGCCCACCGCTCGCCGCTCGCGCTCCGGCTGCTCACCCGCGAGAGCTCCGCGCAGGTGCGCGTGGACGACGCCTTCTTCGAGGCCCGCCTCCGCGCCGCGCTGGAGCGCCGCCACGCCCTCGCGCCGCGGGACGCGTACAGGCTCGTGCACGGCGAGTCGGACCTGCTGCCGGGGCTGCTCGTGGACCGCTTCGGCGACGGGCTCACCTTGCAGACGCTCTCCGAGGGGATGGACGCCCGGAAAGAGCGGCTCGGGAGGGTGCTGCAGGGGCTCACGGGGGCGCGCGTGGTGGTGTGCCGGGACGATCACTCGGGCCGGGACTTCGAGCAGCTCCCGCGCGAGAAGAGGCTGCTGCACGGCAGCGGCGCGGCGGTGCGCTACCACGAGGGGGAGACCTGCTTCGAGGTGGACCTGCTCGAGGACATGAAGACCGGGGGCTTCCTGGACCAGGTGGACAACCACCTGCGCGCAGGAGAGCTCGCCCGCGGCGAGGCGCTGGACACCTTCACGTACCACGGCGGCTTCGCGCTCTCGCTCGCCCGCGGCTGCACCTCCGTGCTCGCGGTGGAGCAGGACGCCCAGGCCGCCGCGCGCGCCGCGGAGAACGCCCGCCGCAACGGCCGCGCCCACGTCACCGTGCAGCAGGCCAACGCGTTCGACGTGCTGCGCACCTTCGAAAAGGAAGGCCGCAGGTTCGACACGGTGGTGCTGGATCCCCCCGCCTTCGCCAAGCGCAAGGAGGGCGTGCAGACCGCGCTGCGCGCCTACCACGAGCTCAACCTGCGGGCCTTCAAGCTGCTGCGGCCGGGCGGGCTGCTCGTCACCTGCAGCTGCTCCGGGAAGGTGACGCGCCAGGCCTTCGAGGACATGGTGGCCTCCGCCGCGGGAGACGCGAAGCGGCCGGTGGCGCTGCTCGAGCGGCGCGGGGCGGGGGTGGACCACCCGCCGCTCGTGGGATTGCCGGAGACGGAGTACTTGAAGACCTTCTTCTACAGGGTGCTCGCCTGAGCCCGGGGGACGAGATGAAACTGGAATCTCTGGAAGTGTCCACGTGGTTGCCGGTGGGCCCGGACGCGCTCTACCGCGCGTGGCTGGACTCGAAGCTGCACGCCGCCTTCACCGGCGCCGAGGCGAAGGTGCAGCCCCGCGTGGGCGGCAGCTTCTACGCGTGGGACGGCTACATCGTCGGGACGACCCTGGAACTCGAGCCCTTTGCGCGCATCGTCCAGGCGTGGAGCACCTCCGAGTTCCCCGAGGACCACGAGCCCTCGCGGCTCGAGGTGCTGCTCGCCCCGGACGCGGGCGGCACCCGCATCACGCTGAAGCACACGGACATCCCCGAGGGCCAGGCGGACGCCTACGAGCAGGGCTGGGAGGAGCACTACTTCGTCCCCATGCGCCGCTACTTCGTGGGGGCCGCGCCGAGGCGTGCGAAGCCTGCCAAGAAGGCCCCGGCGAAGAAGGCAGCCCCGGCCCGGAAGCCCGCGCCGAAGAAGGCGAAGGCGAAGGCCGCTCCGAAGAAGCGCCCCGCCGCGAAGACGACAAAGGCGGCGAAGGCGACCACCCGGAAGCGGAAGTCCCGCTAGGAACCGCTAGGAAAGCCCCAGCTCCCGCTTCAGCCGCGCCACCACCCCGAAGTACTCGGTGCGGCTGAACGGCACGTTGAGGACGTGGAAGTCCTTGCCGGACAACCCCACGCAGCCGAAGCAGTAGGTGCACCCGGACATGTCCCGGCAGAGCACCAGGTAGGCGCTCTCGGTGCACTGCTCGCTCTGGACGCAGTGCGAGCAGCCGTGGCACCCGGTGCAGTCCGCGCAGTGCGAGCAGCCGTGGCAGCGCGTGCAGCGGGTGCAGTGCGTGCAGCGCGTGCACGCGTCACACGACCTGCAGAACATGCACTCCACGCAGCCCGTGCAGCCCTCGCAGCCGTAGCTGCCGGGGTTCTCCGCGCGGGCCGTGGCCCCGCGCTGCAGCTGGGACAACCACTCCTGGAACTCGCGCCGCCCCAGCTGGGCAATGCGCGCGCGGGACTCGGACTCGGCCGGGCGGCTGCTCATGACGGCGAAGGCACTTAGCGCAGCCGCGAGAGCCCGGCGAGGTCGAGGTGTTGCCCGGCCACCTGCCGCAGCTCCTTCGTGTCCGGGAAGCCCTCCGCCGCCAGCGCCACCACGTACCGGTCTCCCACCAGCAGGTTGGCCTCTCCGTGGCGCTCGTCCGCGTCGTAGCGCACGAAGCCGAACGCGTGGGGGAGCCGGAGCGGTGCCGCGGGATCTTCCGCGGCCCTGTCCTCCGCGCCCTCCACCGCGGACCGGATGGCCGGGGCCAGCTTGTCCAGCAGCGACGTGTCCACGATCCGCACCGACAGCCGCTGCTCGCCCCCGCGGGTGTAGACCGCCTCCACCTCGCTCACGGTGACACCCCCGTACTTGCCCGTGGAGCCCTCGGGCCGCGCCTCCCGCTCCCAGCCCGGCAGCCGCTCGGGGACGAAGGCCTCGAGCGCGGTGAAGTACACGGGCAGGGCGCCCGCGTCCGGTTCGCGCACCGGCACCGCGCCCGGCTCGGACCGGCAGCCTGCGGCCCACGCCACTGCGCAGGCCAGGGTGAGGACGCGCACGCCTCCATGAAAGGGTAGAAGGGGGGCGGAGCGCAAATGGACCTGTCGAAGCTCAATCCCCCCCAGCGCGAGGCGGTCGTCACCACGGAGGGCCCCCTGCTGGTGCTCGCCGGGGCCGGGTCCGGCAAGACGCGCGTCATCACCCACCGCATCGTCCACCTGATGGACCAGGGCGTGTCCCCGCGCGCCATCCTCGCCGTCACCTTCACCAACAAGGCCGCGTCCGAGATGAAGGAGCGCGTGGTGCACATGGCGGGCAAGCGCGCCCAGCCGCTCACCATCTCCACCTTCCACTCGTTCGGCGCGGAGCTGCTGCGGGAAGATCTCCACCGGCTCGGCTGGCCGCGGAAGTTCGCCATCCTGGACACCGGGGACCAGCTGGCCCTCATCCGCCGCGCCATGCGCGAGCGCAGCATCGACGACCGCGCCTTCGACGCGCGGAAGGTCCTCACCGCCATCAGCCGCGCCAAGAACTCCAACGTCACCCCCGCCGCGAAGCCGGAAGGCCTGGGCGACGACTACGACCTGGTGACGGCCGAGGTCTACCCGCTGTACCAGCTCGGGCTCCGCGCCCAGGGGGCCGTGGACTTCGACGATCTCATCCTCCTCCCCACGCGGCTGCTGCGGGAGTTCGAGGATCTCCACGGGAAATACACCCGCCGCTTCCGCTACCTGCTCGTGGACGAGTTCCAGGACACCAACGTGGCGCAGCTGGAGCTGCTGCAGGCGCTCGTGGGCGAGCGCCGCAACGTGTGCGCCGTGGGCGACGACGACCAGTGCATCTACAGCTGGCGCGGCGCGGAGGTGCGGAACATCCTGGACTTCGACCGCTTCTTCCCCGGCGGCAAGGAGGTGCGGCTCGAGCAGAACTACCGCTCGAGCCAGGTCATCCTGGACGCGGCCAACGCCGTCATCGCCCAGAACCCGGAGCGCAAGGCCAAGCGCATGTGGACGGACCGCACCGGGGGCGAGCGGCTCAAGCTGGTCGTGGCCCACGGCGAGGACGAGGAGGCCCGCTACGTGGCCTCGGAGATCCTCAGGATGGCGAACGACGGCGTGCCCCTGGACGACATCGCCGTGCTGTACCGTACCAACGGCCAGTCCCGCCCGGTGGAGGAGGCGCTGCGCGAGAAGGGGCTGCCGTACGAAGTGGTGGGCGGCAGCGAGTTCTTCGACCGCCGCGAGGTGAAGGACGTGGTGGCCTACTTCAAGGTCATCGCCAACCCGCGGGACGAGGTGTCGCTGCTGCGCATCGTCAACGTGCCGGCGCGCGGAATCGGGGATGTCACCATGGAGCGGCTGGTGCACCACGCCCGCCGCCTGGAGGTGCCGCTCCAGGAGGCCATGGACCGCGCGGCCGAGTTCGAGGACCTGCCCCGCGGCGCGGCGGAGCGGATCTCCGAGTTCCGCGCGCTGCTCACCCGCTACCGCGCCCTCTTCAACAAGGGGAACCTGGCCGAGGTGTCTGCCCAGCTGCTCGAGGAAATCGGCTTCAAGAACGTGGCGCGCCAGCACGCCCCCTCCGCCGCCGCCGCGGACCGGAAGGTGAAGAGCGTGGAGCACGTGGTCGCCTCGCTCGCCGCGTACGAGAAGCGGGAGGGCAAGAAGGCGGACCTGCTCACCTACCTCAACCGGCTCTCGCTGGACTCGAAGGACGAGGAGGAGGAGGAGGGGCCCCAGGGCCGTGGCCGGGTGACGCTCATGACGCTCCACGGCTCCAAGGGACTCGAGTACCGGGTGGTCTTCCTCGTGGGGGCCGAGGAGGACCTGCTCCCCCACTCCGGCATGCAGGGGGAGCCGCAGAACCTCCCGGAGGAGCGGCGGCTCGCCTACGTGGGCATCACCCGCGCCCGCGAGCTGCTCTACGTCACCCGCGCCGCCACCCGCGTCAAGCGCGGCAAGGAGCTTCCCCGCACCCCGTCCCGCTTCCTCGAGGACATCCCGAAGGAGCTCGTGGAGGTGGTAGACCTCTCAGCCCCTCCCCCGGGCCCGTCCAACTACACGGACCTGATCCGCAAGAGGCTGGGGCTCCAAGCGGGGCAGGGGGCGCCCAAATGATCGAAATCAGGACCGGGGGCTTGACTTGACCCACGCATCCCCGTAGATCGCCGCCCCTTCCGCGCGGTTTCCCCGCCGCGGTCTAAACAGTTCGTGGAGCCGAAGATGCCGCACAAGACCTACAGCGCGAAGCCGAAGGACATCCGCCGCGAGTGGCACATCGTGGACGTGAACGACAAGGTGCTCGGCCGCGTGGCGACCCAGATTGCCACCCTCCTCAAGGGCAAGCACAAGCCCATGTACACGCCGTCCATCGACACGGGCGACCACGTCATCGTGATCAACGCGGCGAAGGTCAAGGTCACCGGGACGAAGGAGACGAACAAGCTGTACCACCGCCAGCCCCGCGCCGGCTTCCCGGGCGCCCTGAAGACCACCAACCTGAAGGACCTGCGCGCCCGGCACCCGGAAGACGTCATCGTCAACGCGGTGCGCCGCATGCTCCCCCGCAACGCCCTCGGCCGCCAGATGATGACCAAGCTCAAGGTGTACGCGGACGACAAGCACCTCCACGGCGCGCAGAAGCCCAAGGCGCGCGACGTCCAGGCCTAAGCCCTAAAGGAACACGCACATGCCCATTCACGCTGAGAGGGGTTTCTACGCTACCGGCCGCCGCAAGGAGGCCACTGCCCGCGTGTGGCTCAAGGCCGGCACCGGCGCGGTCGTCATCAACGGCCGTGACATCAACAACTACTTCGGCCGCGAGACCTCCAAGATGGTCCTCGCCCAGCCGCTCGCGCTGCTCGAGCAGGTCGGCAAGGTCGACGTGACGGTCAACGTGCGCGGCGGCGGCCTCTCCGGCCAGGCCGGCGCCATCCGCCACGGCATCAGCCGCGCGCTGACCCGCATGAACCCGGACTTCCGCAGCCCGCTGAAGAAGGCCGGCTTCCTCACGCGCGACAGCCGCGCCGTCGAGCGCAAGAAGTACGGCCAGCCCGGCGCCCGCCGCCGGTTCCAGTTCAGCAAGCGCTAGGGCGCCTGCTGCAACGGGTTGCACGAAAGGGCCTTCCGGCAGCTGCCGGGAGGCCTTTTCTGCGTCTGGCTGGGCTAGCATCCCCAGTCCCCATGGAACTCTCGGACATTCTGCAGGTCGCGGTGCGCGGCGGTGCCTCGGACATCCACCTCAAGGTGGGGCTGCCGCCCATGTTCCGCGTGGACGGTGCGCTCGTCCCGCTCAAGAACGCGCAGCCGCTCACCGGCGAGCAGGTCTCCCGCATGGCGCACGGCACCATGAGCGACGTCCAGCGGGATCGCTTCCAGCGGAGCAACGAGCTGGATCTCGGCTTCGGCGTGGCAGGCCTGGGCCGCTTCCGCGTCAACGTCTTCATGCAGCGCGGTGCGCTCGGCATGGTGCTGCGCGTCATCCCCGTGAAGATCGCCTCCGTGCAGGAGCTCAGCCTCCCGCCGGTGGTGGAGCAGATCTCCCGCGAGGAGCGCGGGCTCGTCCTCGTGACCGGCATCACCGGGTCCGGCAAGTCCACCACGCTCGCCTCCATGGTGGACTTCATCAACGCCAACGAGTCCGGTCACATCATGACCATCGAAGATCCCATCGAGTTCCTCATCCGGGACAAGCGCTGCGTGGTGAACCAGCGCGAGGTGGGCGTGGACACCCAGTCCTTCGGCGCCGCCATGAAGAGCGCCCTGCGGCAGGATCCAGACGTCATCCTCGTGGGCGAGATGCGGGACCTGGAGACCATCGAGACGGCGCTCAACGCCGCCGAGACGGGCCACCTGGTCATGTCCACGCTGCACACCCTGGACGCCACCGAGTCCATCAACCGCATCATCTCCGCCTTCCCCCCGCACCAGCAGAAGCAGGTCCGGCTCCAGCTCGCCTCCGTGCTCAAGGCCGTCATCAGCCAGCGGCTCGTGCCGCGCGCGGACGGCAAGGGACGCGTGCCCGCGGTGGAAATCCTCCGCAGCTCGGCCCGCGTGCGCGAGCTCATCGAGGACAAGGACCGCACCCGCGACATCCACGAGGCCATCAGCCAGGGCCACACCACCTACGGGATGCAGACGTTCGACCAGAGCCTCATGTCCCTCTACAAGAAGGGGCTCATCACCGTGGACGAGGCCAAGCGCCAGGCCTCCAACCCGGACGACTTCGCGCTCAGGCTCGCTGGCATCAGCGGCACCTCGGACAGCAGGTGGGACGACTTTGACGGCACCTCCGCCGCGCGCGAGGCCGCCGCGAAGGAGGTGCAGGCGAAAGCACGCGCCCAGCAGGCCGCCGCCGCCGCCGAGGCCGCCGCCACCGGCCCTGCCCCCGGCGCAGGGCTCCCCCGCGCCCGGCCCAGCACGCCTCCCGGTGCCGCCTCTCCCGGCGCCCCGCGGCCGCAGCCTGCCCCACAGGGCGCAGCCCCGGCGAAGAAGCCCGAGGGCGGAGGCGGGGACGACTTCACCATCGAGAGGTTCTGACGCGCCGGGAGCTGCGCGGCCGCGTTCAGTCGAGAGACTTGAGCAGCTCCGCCTTGCGCAGCGGCCCGCACAGCTTCGCCGCCTCGAGAGCGTCCAGGAACGCGGAGAGCGCCTCGGCGGCACCGGCCCTCTTGCCGAGTGCCTGGCGCGCCGCGGAGACGTGCTCCGGTGACACGGGCTCCACCCCCTCGGACCAGGCCTGCTCGAGCAGCCCGAGAGCCGCGTCCCGGTAGAGCGCTCCCTTGCGCGCCGGCGCACCGTCCACGAAGGCCTGCACCAGGGCGGTCACCGCGGGCTCCTCCAGCGCGAGCAGCGGCCCCAGCGAGCGGAGTGACTCGAGGAAGAGCGGCTCGTTGAACGCGTCCGCTTCCCCCTCGAAGGCGAAGGCCTCCTCCATCACCAACTGGGCAATGAAGGCCGTGGATTGGTCGACATCCGCCCCCGCGCCCCGGAGCACCCCGTGGGCTTCCCGGACGGCGTCGGACAGCTCGGTCGAGCCCTGCATCTCCAGCGAGGCCACCGTCGCGATGGCCGCCATCAGCACCAGGGACCGCTCGGCCTCTTCCCCTGCCTTCGGGCCCTCTTTCCCTGCGAGCACCGCGGCGGCGAGGTCCGGAAAAGCCTCGGCCGTCGCGGCGAAGCTGCTGCCCGGCTCTTCGAGATGTGCGCCCTTCCGCGCGCGGTCGAGCGTCTCCCAGGCGACGTGCAAATCCAGGAAGTGGGCGAGCGTGGGGTGCATGCGGGTCCGGTGGTGGCAGGAGGGAGGGGACAGGCTATACGTTCCCGCGCCTGCCATGCGCGCCCGCTTTGCACTCCTCGTGTCCATCCCTGCACTCGCCCTCTCCTGCGCCACCCTGCAGGGCGAGCCCGGCGAGCCCGAGTACGCGGGCGGTGCCGAGCAGAACCTGAAGCTCGGGGACGAGGCGCTCGCCAACAAGAACTACCTCGAGGCCGAGAAGTACTTCGAGCACGTCAAGACGAAGTACCCCTTCCAGGAGGCCTCGCGCGAGGCGGAGCTCCGGCTCGCCGACGCGCAGCTGGCGCGCGAGAAGTACACCGAGGCCCGCGAGAGCTACCTCGCCTTCATCAAGCTGCACCCCACCCACCCGAAGGTGGACTACGCCGCCTACCACGCGGCCCTCACCTACTACCGGGACATCCCGTCCGACTTCTTCCTGCTGCCCCCCTCGTACGAGAAGGACCAGGGGGACGTTCGCGGCGCGCTCCGCAGCATGAACGACTTCGTCCGGATGTACCCGAAGAGCCCCTGGGTGGACGAGGCGCGCACGGTGGTGGCGGACGCCCGCACGCGGCTCGCCCGCTACGAGCTGTACGTCGGGGACTTCTACCTGAAGCGCGGCAAGTGGCCCGGTGCAGCGCAGCGCTTCGAGCGGCTGCTCGCCGAGTACGCGGGCCTCGGCCTGGACGAGGAGGCGCTCTTCGGCCTGCACGAGGCCTACGGGAACATGGGCGAGGGCGAAAAGGCCACGCGCGCGCTTGAGCGCATCATCGAGCTTGCGCCGGGGGGCGCCGGGGCGGCGAAGGCGAAGAAGCTGCTCGGCAGGACGTGAGCACGGGGCGCCCGCCGGGCGAGGAGTTCCGGCTGCTGGGCTTCCTGCTCGTGGTCGCCCTCGCGGGCGGGCTCCTGTGGCAGTTCGGCGGGAAGCTGCTCGGGGCAGCCGGCGGACCGGAACTCGAGCTGCTCTCCGCGCTCAAGGACACCGAGCGGGAGGGGCTCTCCGTCCCGCTCTCGCCGGGGGGGCCACCGGTCGTCTCGGTGCGCCACCACTACGACCGCGTGACGGTGCAGGTGGACGCCCCGGCGCGGCGTGCCGAGGCGGTGGCCACGCTGGACTTCGAGGGGAGGTGGGGCACCGCGCGCGTGGGCTCGCTGGGGCTCGAGCGGGTGCCGTTCCAGTTCGTCGACGGACACTGGGCTCCGGCGGCGGGCCTTGCCCCGAGACTCTCGGCCATCCTCGGCGCCCTCGAGGCGCGGCGGCAGGCGCTCGAGCGGGGGGACCGGGCTGCCCTGGCGGAGCTCTCCGGGGGACACGTCACGGGCAGTCCCGAGCTCGAGGCCCTGCTTGCGCTCAGAGGCCTCAGGCTGGAGGTGAAGGCGTGGCTCCTCCGCTCGGAGCGCGAAGAGGTGCTGGTGACGGAGGAGGTGCGGGTGCACGGGACGTTGCCGGACCGCCCGGTGGACGAGCTGCAGACGCGTCGCCTGTACCTCACGCCCCGGGGGGACGGGTTCTTGTTCCTCCGCGGCCTCATGTAGTGTGCGCCGCCGCCGCGCCGGTGGACGGACGCGGCATGGAGGACGACGCGCGTGGTCACCGCCGGCAAGGGCATCACCCTCAAGTTCATCAGCGGCCGTTACGTGGGCGGTGATTTCCCGCTCACCGAGGGCAAGCCCGTGGTGGTGGGCCGTACCGGCGAGCCGGACATGCTGCTGTCGGACGATCTCGTCTCCCGCCGCCACGCCCGCTTCCTGCTCCAGGGCAGCCAGCTGCTGGTGGAAGATCTCGGCTCCACCAACGGCGTCTTCGTCAACGGCAAGCGCGTGACCCAGGCCTCCCTGTCGCTCGGGGACCGGGTGCTCATCGGCTCGTCCATCCTGCGGGTGACGGAGCGCCAGGCCGGCGCCGTGGACGACGCCGTCTCGCGCCAGCGGCTCGAGGCACTCGGGGCGGCAGAGGCCTCCGGCGGCGCCATGACCGGGAAGCTGGAGGAGGTGCCGCTGCCGGACCTGCTGCAGCTGCTCCAGACGTCGAAGAAGACCGGCG
>JBDLRJ010000040.1:0-4069 GCA_039800145.1 Pseudomonadota bacterium
CTGCAACGCCACCGGGGCGGCCGAGGGCAACATCGACAACGATGCCAAGCTCGACTCCTGGTACATCTCCACCTCGGACGCCTCCGGCATCACCGGGGCCTGCGGCAACTCTGACCAGCGCGCGGGCGCGGGCGAGCCGTACAACCAGGTCAACGACGTGAGCTGCTAAGCAGCAAACCGAGTTGGACCACACGCGGGACGGGTCCACACGGACCCGTCCCGTTTGTTATTGGTACTGCCCGTGAAGCCGCTCGCCCCAGCCCTCTTCCTCGCGTGCGTGGCCACCGTGGGAGCACTCTCGCGCCCACCGGAGAAGCCGATCCGCGGCGCAGACCAGCTCGTGGTCCTCCCGCGCCCCGAACTGCTCCACCTCTTCGCCGCCCCCTGGCAAACGCTCGTGGCGGACTACTACTGGATTTTGGAGGTGAACCAGCTGGGGCGCGCCACCACTGCCGCGGAGCACCGGGACGTGACGTCCTACGCACAGCTGGCCACGGACCTGGACCCGCTCTTCTACGTCGCCTACTACCTCGGCGGCATCGGCACCGTGTTCAACCTGGGCCGCGAACAGTGGATGAACGTGGAGGAGTCCACCGCGCTCATCCGCAAGGGCCTGCGCGCATTCCCCCGGGACATCAAGCTGAGGTTCCAGCTCGGGTACAACCTCGGCATTCTCCGCCGCGACGCGCAGGCCGCCGCCCCCATCTTCGAGGCACTCTCGAAGGAGCCCGGCGCCCCGAAGCACCTGGCCCCGCTGGCCACGCGGCTGTACGCGGAGGCCGGCAACTTCGACGCCGGCGTGGCCATGGCAGAGGCCCTCCGCGACGCCGCGACCGACGACGAGACGCGCGCCTTCTACGAGCAGCGACTCCAGGAGCTCGCCTCCGAGCGCGTCATGCAGCAGGTGGACGCCGCGGTGGAGCGCCACCGGCAGCGCACCGGGCAGCCCCCGGCGGACGTGGCCGCGCTGGTGTCCGCGGGGGAACTGCCGGCCGTCCCGGAGGATCCCCTCGGCGGCACCGTGGAGCTCGGCCCCACCGGGCTCGCCCGCAGCACCGCTGCCACCTACCGCCTCCGCACCATCCGCCAGTACCTCAAGGAGAAGGGACTCCAACCGTGAGCACGGCCAGCCCCCCAACCGCCGCGCTGCAGGCCTCCGGTCTCACCAAGGTCTACCGCGTGGGCTTTTTGATGAACCGCCGGGTGACCGCCCTCAGCGGCCTGGATCTCTCCGTGGAGCCGGGGCAGATCTACGGCCTGCTCGGCCCCAACGGCGCAGGCAAGAGCACCACGCTGAAGATCCTCATGAACCTGGTGCAGCCCACGGCGGGCTCCGCCACCCTCTTCGGACGCGCGCCGGACGCCCCGGACGCGCGCCGCGAGGTGGGCTTCCTCCCGGAGAACCCGGCCCCGTACGAGTACCTGACCGGCGTCGAGTTCGTCACGCTCGCGGGGAAGCTCGCCGGGCTGTCCGGCCACGGGCTGGACACCCGCGTGCAGGAGGTGCTCGGCCAGGTGGACCTCGCCCACGCCCAAAAGCTGCAGGTCCGTCGCTACAGCAAGGGGATGGTGCAGCGGCTCGCCCTGGCCCAGGCCATCGTGCACCGGCCGAAGCTGCTGGTGCTGGACGAGCCCACGTCCGGGTTGGATCCGCTCGGGCGCAGGCAGATGCGGGATCTCATCCTCGAGCAGCGGGCGCTGGGGACCACGGTGCTCTTCTGCACGCACATCATCCCGGACGTGGAGGCCCTCTGCGACCGCGTGGTGGTGCTCGTGGGTGGCAAGCGCGTGCGCGAGGGGCGCGTGCAGGAGCTGGTGGGGACGCAGGCGAGCACCCTGGAGCTCACCGTGGAGGGGCTGGACCGCGCCCGGCTCGAGCAGCTGGGCGTGAAGGTTGCCGACGTCCACGAGCTCGAGGGCCGGCTGCTCGTGCGCACGCAGGACGCGGACAGCCAGGGGCTGCTCCGCGCGGTGCTCGCAGCGGGGGGGCGCGTCAGCCGCCTGCAGCCCACCCGCTTCACGCTCGAAGAGCTGTTCGTGCAGACGGTGAAGGAGGCCGGGCGCGGCTCCTCCGTCGGTGGGGAGATGAGCCTGTGAACGCCTTCCTTGCCCTGTCGTGGAACGGATTCCGCGAGGCCCGGCGCAACCGCGTCACCTCCGTGGGAGTGGCCTTCGCTTTGGCCCTGCTGCTCGCCAGCTGGCTCGTACTGGAGGTGACGGTCATCACCTTCTCGCGCGTGCTCGTGGACCTCGGGCTCGGGGCCATGGCCGTGATGGGCGTCTTCCTCGCCATCTACCTGTCCGCGGGGGTCATCCCCCGGGAGATCGAGCGCCGCACGCTCTTCCTCGTGGTCACCCGGCCCATTTCCCGCACCCAGTTCCTCGCCGCGCGCTACGCCGGGAACCTGCTGACGCTCGCCGCGCTGCTCGCGGCCATGACGGCCGTGTACGTGCTGCAGCTCTTCGCCTTCGGCGTGGACTTCACCTGGACGCAAGGCGCCGCCGTCCTCGGCCTCTTCGCCGAGCTCGCGGTGCTGTCCTCGGTGGGGTTCCTCATGTCCAGCTTCTCCGGGACGCTCGTCTCCGCGGTGGTGACGGCGGGGCTCTTTTTCGCCGGCCACCTGTGCGGGGACATCTACACCTTCGCCTCGCGCGCGAAAGCGGGCTGGGTCCAGGCCCTGGGCAAGGCGGTCTACTACTGCCTGCCCAACCTCGAGCGGCTCAACTTCCGCGTGCAGGCCGCGCACGACATGGACGTCCCCGCCTCCCAGCTCGGCACGGGGCTGCTTTACGCGGCCGCCTGGTCCGTGGGGCTGCTGGTGCTGGCCTCGGCCATCTTCCGCCGCAGGGACTTCAAGTAGCCGGCGGCGGACCGTCCTCCCGGTCCAGGCCGTGCTTGTCCAGGCGGTAGCGGAAGCTGCGGAAGCTCATCCCGAGCAGCCCCGCGGCGCGCGTCTTCACGCCGTCGCTGCGCCGCAGCGCCTCGAGCAGGTAGCGGCGCTCGGCCTCGTCCAGCCAGGCCTCCAGCGAGAAGCCGTCCGCGAGAGACACGTCCGCCACGGGGAGCGCGCTGGGCGCGGCCGCGGCCGGGGCACGCAGTCCCGGCAGCACCTCCGGCCCCACGAGGTCTCCGTCGCTGAGCGTGGCGGCCCGTTCCACCACGTTCCGGAGCTGCCGAACGTTGCCCGGCAGCGGCATCCGCTGCAGGCACGCCAGCGCCTCGTCCGAGAAGCGCAGCATGGGGCGGCCCAGCTCCTCGGCCTGCTGCGCGAGGAAGTGCCGCGCCAGGTGCGGGATGTCCTCGGGCCGCGCGCGCAGCGGGGGCAGCTCCAGCGTGATGACGTTCAGCCGGTAGAGGAGATCCTCGCGGAAACGCCCCGCCCTCACCTCCGCCTCCAGGTCCCGGTTGGTGGCCGCGAGGATGCGCGCGTCGAACGGCACCTCGCGCGTACTTCCCACCGGCTTCACGTGGCGCTCCTCGAGCACGCGCAGGAGCTTCACCTGCATGGCCGCGGAGATCTCCCCCACCTCGTCGAGCAGCACCGTCCCCTCGCCTGCCGCGAGCAACAGGCCGGGGCGGTCCTGGGCGGCCCCGGTGAAGGCCCCCTTCACGTGGCCGAACAGCTCGCTCTCCAGCAGGCTCTCCGAGAGCGCGGCGCAGTTGACGGGGATGAACGGCTGGCCGGCGCGGCTGCTGCGCCAGTGGATGGCACGCGCCACCAGCTCCTTGCCCGTCCCCGACTCGCCGGTGATGAGCACCGTGGCGCGCGGACTGGCGGCCACCTTCTCCACGAGCGCCATCACGCGCCGGCTCGCCTCGCCCTGGCCGATCCACGGACGCCCGCCCCCGAGCTGCTGCCGCAGCCGCTCGTTCTCGCGCAAGATGGCTCGCTTCTCGAGCGCCCGCTTCACCAGCAGCCGGAGCTCCTCGTTGTCGAAGGGCTTGCGGATGTAGTCGTAGGCCCCGGCGCGCATGGCCTCCACGGCCGACTCGGGCGTTCCGTACGCGGTGATGAGGATGACCTCGGGCGGCGGCGCCAGCGCGCGCGCGGCGGACAGCACCTCCAGG
>JBDLRJ010000041.1:0-2775 GCA_039800145.1 Pseudomonadota bacterium
TCCGGCCGCTCGCGGAGGATGGTGCGGACGAGCGACTCGTCCTCGTGCGCCACCTTGGGGTCCGGGCCTCCATTGTGCGGAAGCGGCGCGACATCGCCCTTCTCCCGCATCAGCCGACGCCAGCGGCGAACCGTGGCCTCGCCCACCTTGAAAGTTTCCGCCACGCGGATGCGGAGGTCCATCGAGTACGCAGCCGGCATGCCCACCTCCTACGTGGGTCAGATCACGACTGCCCCTCCGTGTCGATCCCGGCGGAGCCGAAACGGGATCAATCAGCCCGGCCGCCGCTATGAGCCGCTCCGGGGCCGTTCGCGCCGCCTACGTGGCCGGCTGAACTGCGCCCGCTCATTGCTTCGAGCAGACCTCGCTCGCGCTGCACTTGCCGTACGTGGAGAGCGTGTCGAGCAGGTTGCCGCACGCGGTGGCCTGCCAGGCCTTGAGACAGAGGTCCAACTTCTCGACGTCCAGGGTCTTCTCGCACTGGGACGTGGGCCACGCGTCCATCCAGTTCGCGCGCTCCTGCGTCATGCACTCCGAGCGGTTCGCGTAGCCCTTGCCGGCGCCGATCTGGTCGCAACGGTCCTGGTACTCGCAGACCTGGTTCGCGGCCGATTCGCGCGCAGACTCGAGCGACAGACAACCGGTCAGCGCAATCGAACAGAGGGCCAGCAGGGCAATGCGGATCATAACGATCGACCCTACGTCACCGTGCGCCTTCATTGCATCTCCCGAGAAGCCCCGAGTTGACACGCTTCGCGACACCACCCGACGCTCCTGCCCGCTCTCCGAGAGGTCCTTCACCATGTCCAACCTCCGTCTCCTCTGTCTCGCCGTCTCCGCGCTCGGCTCCTTCCAGGCCGCCCACGCCGCGGGCATCCAGTGCAAGAAGGCCCGCGCACCGGCCGAGAAGCTCATCTGCAGCAGCAGGGAACTCCTCGCCGCGGATGACGCGCTTGCAAGGATGTACAAAGAGACCCTCGACGCGGCGGAGAGCCCGGACGAGGTGGTGACATCACAGAAGGCGTGGCTCAAGTCTCGGGACGCCTGCAGGGACGCGGCATGCGTGGCGTCCGCCTACCGTTCCCGCGACGAGGCACTGCAGCAGTTCAAGCGCGCCGAGTGGATCACTTACAGCGACCCGGCCCTGGGCATCTCCTTCGAGCACCTCTCCAATAGGCAGGTGAAGAAGCCCTGCCCGTCCATCGGCGGAGAGCAGTGCGTCGCGCTCGTCGCGCGGGGGATGAAGAAGGACGAGTACCTCGTCGCGTTCGAGATCACCTCGGGAACGTTGGAGGACGTCGCGGCGGACAAGGCCGGGTTCGAGAAACAGGACAACGGCCGGTGGATGACCACCGCCGGGCGCTTCGAAGCCCAGCCGGTCGAGCATTTCCACGGCACCGGCTGGAAGGGCATGCGCGCCACCGTCACGTGCGGCATCAGCGACCCGCAGACCGGCTTCCACGCCGCCGCCGGCGAGTGCTTCTGGGCGGTGATGGGCAACGGCAAGCGCGCGGCCGTGGTGAACACGCAGGGGCTCGTCGGCACGGACGCGGCGACGATGCGCAGCGTCTCGACCTTCCGCTTCAGCCGCTGATTCCCTGCGCGCCGACGTCGCTCACTGCCGCGTGAGCCCGAGCACCCCGTACTCCAGGGAGTTCGGGTTGGTGCTGCGGTACTGGAGCGTCGACGAGGTGGCGCAGTACTCGTACGTGTCGGATCCCACCTGCACCTGCGAGCCCGTGACGGTGTAGGGCGACGTGTCGTTGCGGAGGTAGCCCCGGGTGACGTTGCACTCGCAGCCGCCGGCCGCCGCGGAGGTGCAGGTCGCACCCGGGAAGTTGTTGGCCACCAGTCCCTGCAACATTGAGCACTGGCCTGCCCAGCAGGTCGTCGGGACCAGGAACGAGCCCGAGATCTGCAAATCGAGCTTCCGGGTCACCGTCGTCGCGTTGAAGTCCAGCTTCCCGACGACCGTGCCTGCCTCGGCCGTCACGGCGATGCTGGAGCACAGCTGGCGCACGGGAGCAAACACGTCCGCCAGGCAGTAGCTGTCGTACACCCAGCTGCCCTGCAGGCTCCCGCCACACGCGCTCAGGGTGCCGCAGCTGCCGAACTGGACAGGGATCGTCGGAAGCTGCTCGGTGCCACCGTCCACGACGCCCGCGTCCGGGGCCGACGTGCCTGCGTCGGAACCGGCGTCCTGGGCTCCCCCCTGCCCCGCATCTGCTGCCGTGCCGGCGTCGCTGCCCGCGTCCTGTCCCGTCCCCGCATCGGTGCCGGCGTCCACGGGTGCAACCGCGGCGCACGCCCCTGCCTCGCACACTTGTCCGCTGCCACACGCCCCGCACGCCTCGCCCGCCGCCCCGCACGCCTGCACCGTGGTCCCCAGCCGGCAGATGCCCTCCGCGTCGCAGCAGCCCTCGCACGTCTCTGCGCAACTGCGCGCCTGGCCGCACGAAGGCGCGAGCAACACCGCGCCCCCCAACGACAAGACCACCAACGTCCAGCGAGCCACGCGGTTCATGGTTCCCCCTCCAGTGCCCAGGTCTCTCAAGGTTAGCCGCAAGGCCGCGAGGGCGGCCAGCCAGCCGCTGCCGCTACACCGCGGCGGCGCCCTTCTCCCGGTACAGCACCACGCCCACCCGGTAGAGGAGCAGGAACACCCCCGTCATGCGGATGATCACGTCCATGTCTCCGCTCGCCTCGAAGCGCTCCCGCGACGTGTAGACGTTCACCACGCGCGTCTCCGCACCGGGGGCCAGCACCTGCTTGGCG
>JBDLRJ010000042.1:0-15369 GCA_039800145.1 Pseudomonadota bacterium
TCGCGCTTCAGCACCAGCCGCACGACGCCGGGCCACGAGCGGACCGGGACCTCGAACACCTGCCCGATGTCCGAGCGGCCCGTCGGAGTCCCCACCACGGGGACCCAGGCCGTGGCCTGCGCCCCGGCCCCCGCGCACACCGAGACCCCCGCAGGGCAGGTCAGCGGCAGCCCCACCGGGGCATGACGCGTCGCCAGAGACGACTCCGGCCCAGGGGCATCTGCCCCCGGCCCGCAGGAAACGAGCGTGCACCAGAGCGCCAGTGCGCCCAGGCGCAGGGATGTGCAGCGGAGAGGCAAGCGCACCCATTGTGGCCGCGCCTGCCCCTGCGATCAACCCGTGGAAGGCCGATCGTCTGCGCCCGTGCACACGCGGCCGAATCCACCCGTCCCTCCACGCCTTCCACGGCGCCCGGCGAGGATCACGGCACCTCGACCCAGAACGCCCCGCGCAGCTCCCCTTCCCGGTAGCCCGTGGCCGCATCCGCCGGGTAGCGCTGGCCGAGCACCTCTCGCACGGGCTCGGACACCTCTGTCCCGTGGCACTGCAGGCACGGCTTCCCGGTGGAGATGGGCAGCACCACGCCGAGCCTCCCGCCCGGCAGCTTCGTGGTGCGCACGCCGCGGGCCTCCGGGGGCGCTTCCCCCAGCGCCTCGAGCAGCGGCCGTGCCCACGCCGGCGCGGCGTTCCCCGGGTTGCGGAGCCGGGTGCCGGTGCGGCCCACCACCACGCCGTCCCTCGAGTGGGCCTTCGCCAACCCCGGCGCCACGGACGCGCAGACCTCCACCGCGGCCGCGGGACCTCCCGAGGCGAGCGCGGCCGCGAGCTGCCCCTGCAGCGCATCCCTCAGCCCTTCCGCGGCGGACTTCGCGCGGGCCAGCTGCCGGGCCTCGGTCTCCCCGGGCCCGGCGACAGGGTTCGAGGGGGCGACGGCAGAGAGCAGCAGCGGCAGGGCGAGGAGGGGCAGGCGCATGGCACCCGGGAGCCGGGCGGTTCTCACGTGCCCCCCAGCTGCTGCTCGAGCAGGTCCGCGAGCGCGGCCGCGATGGCCGCCTTGCCCTCCACGCGCACCTCCCCCCCGCGCGTGACGACGTACGCCACCTGCCCCGTGCCGTGCGTCTCCTCGCCGCGGTTGGCCACCACCACCGGGTAGCGGTCCAGCCGCCGCCGCGCCTCGGCGAGCAGCTGCTCGTGGGACACGCCCTCGAGGTACTTGAAGGACACGAGGAAGAGCCGGGGGTCCGCCGCGCGGACCCGGTCGATGATCTTCTCCGTGGGCACGAGCTCCAGCGGGAGCGAGGCCTGGCCGCTGGGAATCTTTCCGCCCACCGCCGCGCGGGGCCGGTAGTCCGCCACGCCCGCGGAGAAGACGCCCGCGGCGTACCCGCGCTGCACCTGCGCGAGCACCTGGTCCCGGTAGTCGTCGTAGGTGCGCGCCACCTCCACGGGCATCCAGCGCGCCGGGCGCCACGCCCCGTCCCCGAGGATGAAGTGCGAGTCCGCCCCGCGCAGCAGCAGCTCCTCGTGCACCGCCGCACCGAGCCGCCCGCGGAAGCGGTTGAGGATCCTCCGCACCCCGTCCAGCGGAACCGGCGTGGGGCCGCCCGTCACCAGCACCTTCTGCCCGCGCAGGGCCGAGCGCGAGACGGCCCGGCACACCGCCGCCACCAGCAGCTCCTCGTCCGGGAGGTTGTGCTTGCCGTAGTCGTCCCGCGGCGTGACGAAGCGCACGCCCAGCGACGCGAGCGCCTGGCAATTATGTACAAGAAGCTCGTGGTGCATGGAGCCGTGCATGGTGGGCGCCACCAGCACCTCCGTGCGCCGCTGCCGCAGCCTCCCCAGCGCGGAGGCGAGCGCAGAGGTCACCACCGTGTCCGCCACGCCCGAGGCCATCTTGCCGAGGGTGTTGTAGGTGGCCGGGGCCACCAGGTACGCGTCGAAGGGGGAGGCGTCCGAGAGGTGCTCCGCGCGCCAGGTCAGCTGCGTGACGAGCGGGTTGCAGGTGGCCCACTCGAGCGCCTCGCGCCCCACGTAGTGCAGCGCCTCCTCGCTGCAGAAGGCCACCACCTCTGCACCCCTGCGCCGCAGCGCGCGCGCCAGCAGCGGCGTCTTCATGGCCGCGATGCCGCCGCACACCAGCAGCGCCACGCGCTTGCCGCGGAGGTGGCCGGAGACGATGGGTACGTCGTGGTCGCCGAGGGGCGGGCTCTGCGGGGCGGAATAGTCCCAGTCGAAGGTCTTCATGCGGGCTCCTGGAGGTGTCCGTGCAGTTCTCCCGCGAGCGCCACCGCGGCCGCCAGAGCCATCTGCAGGGCGCGTTGAGGATCATGCCCGAGCAGCGCCCGCGCCCGGAGCAGCCACGCCGGCTCGTCCCACACCGTGGGCTGCAGCCGGTCTGTCACCACGTTGAGCGCCTCGAGCTGGTCCAGGTCATAGCTGCTGCGGCGGGCCATGGCCTCGTCGAGCGCCGGAAGGACGTTGACGTCGAAAGGATCCTGGTCAAACACGTGCGCCACGGGGTGGAACGGACGCCCCTCGCCGAAGCGGCAGGGCATCACCTCGGCGAGCCGTGGCCAGGACGTCTGCAGCTGCCGGAGCGCCGCGTCCGTGAAGGCGGCCTCCGCCACGTGCCAGCGTGCCCCGAGCCGAACCGCGCCGAGGTAGTGGCGCACCGGCCCCGTCACCAGGTGGTGCCACGCGGGAGGCAGCAGCGGGCGGACCAGGGAAGCGTCCCCGTGCAGCTCCACGAAACCCGCCTCGAGCCCCGCCGCCCGCCAGAGCGCCACCTCGAGGTTGCTCTTGGTGGTGCACATCCCCGAGCCGGCCCGAAGCGTGTCCGAGGCGCGCATCCACCACGGGCCGAAGCGGTAGGGCAGGTCCCTCACGAAACTCCAGATGGCCTCGGCGGTGGCCTCCGCCGTGTCCCGCGCCAGCACCGCCGCCATGCTGCGGATGGACGGGTGCCCGTGGTCGCAGAAGTTGCCCGCGGGCGCGGCCGGGGGACGGACCTTCCGGAGGCGGCTCGGCAGCTCGCGCACCAGCGCCGCCACGAGCGACGTGGCCGCCGCGGCGTCCTTGCCCTGCGCGCCCGCCTGCACGGTCCACGTGGTGACCGGGCCGGACGCCACCACGTCCGCGGTGCGCGGCACGCCGAGCAGGAACCCCAGCTCGCCCGTGTGCGCCCCCGGCCCGAACCAGCCGCCCGCGTACTCCGCCCTCCCCGAGAGCACGACGTGCAACTCCCGCTGCACCACCCCCTTGCGGCAGAGCAGCTCGCCGTCCACCCAGGTCCGCACCGCCCCGAGCGCCTCCACCCGCTCGCCCTCCTGGCCCAGGTGGAGCCCCACGCGCGTCATCTCCAACATGGCCTCTCCCCCGCGCCCGCCGTGTTCCCGCCTCAGGGCAGCACGAAGCCGTTGGCCCGCAGCCACGCCCGCGCGCCTTCCATGCTGGCGGGCCGCGCCGCGTCCGTCCCTGCCCGCAGCCACGCCCTGCCGGGAACCTGCCCGCCGGGCCGCGGCAGGCCCCTCACCATCTCGCTGAACGCCTCCAGCTTCTTCGCCGGCATCCGGGCGAGCCCCTGGACGAAGGCGCGCGTGTCACCGCCCAGCTGCTGCAGGAAGGGGCCCATCACGCGCTGGCCCTTGTCGAGCACGTCCAGCGCCCGGGCGACGTGGGCGGGGAGACCCGCGGACTTGAACGCGAGCTGCAGCGCCCCCTCGGTGGCCTCGTCCCCCTCCTTCCCGCCGCCGAACAGCTTCTTGTACAGCTGCATCCCGGCCCCCGCCGCCAGCATCCCGATGCCCACGAGCTGCGCGCCCGGCACCGGCAGCAGCGCCACCACGGGCCCGGCCGCGAGCAGCGAGGAGGAGACGCCGTCCGCCACGCGCCCCTGCTTGAACGCCGCGAACGCGTCGACGCCGTCCAGCACCGCGCCCACGAGCGGCAGCCGCTTTGCCGCCGCCTTCGCCACCCCGGCCGCGGCGTCCGCGTGGCCCAGGAAGCGCAGCGCCGCGCTGCCCGCCTCGGCCGACAGCTCTCCCGCCCCGGCGAGCGTGCGGAGCCGCTGCTGCCCCGAGGCCTCGTCCCAGCCCGCCACGCCCCCGAGGACGCCCGCGCCGCCCAGCGCCACGCCCAGCCCCTTGAACGTATTTGCAAGGCCCACGTTGGCCCGCAGTCCGCCCACGCCCGAGAGCAGCTCGCGCTTCGCAGCGGAGAGCGCCGTGCCACTCCGCGCGGTGAGCACGCCGTCGAGTCCCGCCGAGGCCCGCGCGAAGGCCGCGGGGTCCACGTTCAGCTTCGCGCCCACGGTGCCCAGCGTCGCGAGCGCCCGGCGCGCCCCGTCCGCGTCACCGCGCGCCGCGGCCACCACCGCGCGGGTGCCGAGCCCCTGCACCGCCGCCGTGGCCACCTTGTCCAGGAGCCCCTTGCCCGCCGCCACGTTGCCCGCCGCCGAGCGGAGCTGCTGCAGCATCCCGTCCCCTGCCGGGGAGGAGAGCGTCGCGCCGAGCCGCTCCGCCGCGGCGCGCGACTCCATGGCCTGCGGGAGCCGCTCGAGCACGCCGCGCGCCGCCCCCGCCGCCGCCTGCCGCGCGAGCCCCTCCGCGGACATCCCGCGCGCCGGGGCCGGGGCGCCGCTGCCGCGCTCGGCGAGCGTCCGCACCGCCGCGGGGGCGAGCGCCGCGAGCGCGGCGGACGCCTGGTCGAAGCGCTTGAAGTCCGCGGCGTACGCGCCCTTGAAGCCCTCGACGGCGCGCGCCACCTCTTCCGGCGTCCGGCCCAGGGCGCGGAGCTCGTCCACCGCCGTGCCCAGGCGCGCGTTGAGCTCCTTCACCCGCGCGGAGGCCTTGTCGAACTCGGAGGACGCGCGGCGGAGCGCCTCGGCGCCCCCGAGCCGCCTCGCGGGGCCCGCCTCGTTCGTCCGCTGGAAGCTGTCCACGTGCAGGCGTGCCTGGGCCGTGGGGGCGCGGTCCGTGGCCCGTCGCTGGGGGAGAGACTTCGGCGGCGGGGAGGCTTGCGGTCGCGCTGCCTGTCGCCTCGGGGAGCCCTGGACTTTCATGCGGCGGAGCTTCGCACGGACGGCGGCGGCGACGGTAACGCGCGCGGCACAGCGGCCCGGCTGCCGCGTGGATCCACCCGCGCTCCACGGCTAAGAGGCCTGTTCATGTCCACGACTTCCCGGACCCGCTGGATGGGCGACATGGCGGGGCGCGCGCTCTCAGTGCGCAGGCTGGAGCAGGACGCGCAACTGCGCGCCACGCTGGAGGCCGCGGGCGTCTCCCCGTCCCTGCTGGCGCGCGCGGACACGGACCGCGACGGACGCGTGGACGCAGGCGAGGCGTTCAAGGTCGCAGACGGGTTCGACCGTGACGGGAACCCCGGCACGCTGGTGGCACTCTCTGCAGACGGCGCCCCCACCGCCGCGGGCCAGGCGCTCGGCGTCTTCCGAGAGGTGTTCGAGGTCGTCGAGCCTGTGCCCGAGGGCCCTCACTTCGACGGGACGGCGCTTCGGCTGCCCCCGGCCTTCCTCGCGCGCATCACCTCCGAGCGGGGCCCCGAGGCGGCTCTGCGCTTCGAGGCGTGGGCGGAGCTCGTCTCGTCGTCTGCAGGCCTCTCCGCGCGCGAGCGCATCGGGCGGGTCAACGAGTTCTTCCACCGTCACGTGGCCTACACCCCGGACGCCTCCAGCCGCGTCGAGGACGACCGCTGGCAATCCCCGGTGGAGACGCTCGCGCGCGGCGGCGGCGACTGCGAGGACTTCGCCCTCGCCAAGGCGTGGACGCTGAGGATGCTCGGCTTCCGCGAGGACGAGGTGGACGTGGGGCTGGTCCGCACGCGCGACGGGCAGATGCACGCGGTGGCGCTCGCACGCGACGGCCAGGGCGCGCCGTGGGTCCTGGACAACCTCGAGTGGGAGGCGCTGCGGCTGGGCGGCCGGGGAGACCTCAAACCCATCGCACTCGTCAGCCCCGCCCGCATCGTCGCGTTGGATGCCCAGTGGCAGCCCACCGGCACGCCTCAGCCTGCCTCGTCGCTCTCGCGCTTCCAGCGGATGCTGGACGAGACGCGCGGGCTGCTCGGGCCGTGAGGCTCACTTCGTCTTGAACACCGCCACGGGACTGAAGTCCGCGGGCGCCTCGGCGGGCAGTGCCGCGAGCCGCTCGAGGTAGAGCCCCACCGCGGCGTCGCCCGGGTTGGCGGCAGCGAACGCGCTGAACGCTTCACGCGCCGTGGACAGCTTCCCCTCGCGGAACGCCCCCACCCCCGCCTCCCACGCGTCCAGCCGCTCGTAGCGCGCCACCTCGCGGCCGGGGCCCGAGAGCAGCTCCCACACCGGCACCGCCGCGTTCTTCCCCTTCACCTGCACCAGGTCCAGGGCACGGAAGCGGAACTCCGGCGGCGCCCAGGCGTGCGTGGCATCCCCGAGCAGGCAGAACACGCCGTACGTCTTGGTCAGCCCCTCCAGGCGGGACGCGAGGTTCACCGCGTCACCGGCCACCGTGTAGTCGAAGCGCGTCTCCGCGCCCATGTTGCCCACCACCATGTCGCCGGTGTTGACGCCCACGCCCACCTCGAAGCGCAGCCCCAGCGCCTTCAGCGGCCCCGCGTTGAGCGCCTCCAGTTCCGCGTGCATCTGCAGCACGCAGCCGAGCGCCTGGGCGGCGTGGCGCTCGCTCCGCAGCGGCGCACCGAACACCGCCATCACCGCGTCCCCGATGTACTTGTCCAGCAGCCCGCCCTGGGAGAGCACCGCGCGCGTCATGGGCGAGAGGTAGGTGTTCAGCACCGTCACCAGCCGGTCCGGCGGCAGCGCCTCGGAGAAAGTGGTGAAGCCGCGGATGTCCGAGAACAGGACCGTCAGCCGCCGCCGCTCTCCCCCCAGCGCCAGCGCGTCCGGGTTCTTCAGCAACTCCGACAGCACGTCCTCGCCCACGTACCGGCCGAAGGCGAGGCGCAGCTGCCGCTTCTGGAGCGCCTCCTGCGTGTAGGACAGCCCCAACCCCGCCGCGGCGGCGGCGGCCACCGACAGCGTGGGCCCCACCAGGGCCACCCAGGTGCCGTGCGCGGAGAAGAGCCACTGCGCAGCCCACCACCAGCCGCCCATCACCGCCGCGGCCGCAGATGCCTGCACCGCGGGGTGCAGCCGCTTGAGCGCGAAGAGCAACGCCACGAGCAGTCCCAGTCCCGCCGTGGCCAGGAGGTCCACCGCGGAGGAGGTCCGCGAGAGGAAGTCCCCTGACAGCAGGTTGTCCAGCGCCGTGGCCTGCACCTCGGCGCCGGGCATGGACTGGAACGGGGTACGCGTCCGGTCATACCCAAGCCCCGACACCCCGAGCAGCACCAGCTTGCCCTCGAGCGCTCCCGGCGGCAGGCGCCCCTCCACCACGTCCACGGCGGAGAAGGTGGCGTAGCTCTTCTCGGGCCCCCGGTAGTTGAGCCACGCGCCGTCGTCCTCGAGCTTCACCACGCGCTCGCCGAGCCGCACCTCCTGCTGCGGCCCCAGGTACGCGAGCTGCCCGCGCCCCACGCCGAGGAACGCCGCGGCGGCCGTCACCGGGAAGGGCAGGTAGAGCCCTCCGCGGAAGCCCCGCACCAACTCGAGCCGCCGGATGGTCCGCGTGTCGTCTTCCGAGTAGGTGGCTGAGCCCATCCCCTTCGCAGCCGAGGTGAAGCGGCGCAGCGAGGCCGTCACCTTCCCGTGCTCGGGGAGCGGGTGCAGCGGCGGGGTGCTCTGGGCATAGCGGGCCCGGCCCAGTTCCTCCTCCAGCCCCTCGGGGGACTCGCCCTCGCCGTGCGCCAGGATGAGCACCGCGTTGCTGGCCTCGCGCAGCGCCGCCTCGAGCTCGCCGTCACCGTCCAGCGCCGCGGCCACTTCGCGCAGCAGCCCCGCCTCCTCGCCGCCAGCGTCGGGATGCGCCTGCTGCCACGCGGCCACCTTCTCACCGAGCCCGGGGCCGAGCAGCCGCTCCGGCGCATCGAACAGCGCGTCGATGCCAATCACCTTCGCCCCGCCGGACTTCACCGCGCGGATGACGCGCGCCCAGCCGGCGCGCCGGTCCACGAGGTGCACGTCGCGCCGCGCTGTCTCATCGTCGAACAGCACCAGCACCACGTCGGGGTGGGCGGTAGCGGGGCCGCGCGCGCGGAAGCGCACGTCCAGGCTCCACCGCTCGAGCAGCTCCAGCATGCCGCCGCGGTCGGTCCGGGCGCGGGTGACCGCCCCGGACACGGCGAGCACCAGGAGCGCGGCCGCCACCGCGGGATGCAGGAGCGACCTCACGGGAGCGGGATCTCCAGCACCACCTGCTCGCCCTCGCCCAGCCCCGCACCCGCCGAGTCGGCCCAGGCCTGCACGCAGGCAGGCACGGGCAGGTCCGCCTCGAGCGCCACGGAGCGCGCGGCCTGCCCACGGCGGAGCGTGAGCGTGAGCGAGGCGCCCAGCGACGCCTTTGCCTCGGCCGACAGCGCCTCCAGGGACTGCAGCAGGCACCCCCGCGTGGGCTCGTCCAACGCGGTCGGCCGCGCGGACTCCATGGTACGAAGTTGCAGCTCGAGCGCCTCGAGCTCGTCCTCGTCCCCCGGCACTCCGCGGCCGGTGTTACCCACCTGGACGCGGGGATCACTCCCGGTCACGGTGGTGAAGGTATTGAGCGGCGTCTCCCCACCGGATTGGAGGCCGGGCGTGGACGCCTCGGCGACCGTGCGCTGCTCGGTCCGGGTCAGCCGCCGGTCCGCGTCGTCGAACAGCCCGTCGTCCCGCGTGAGCCTGTCCATGCGGCGGTCCAGCTCCCGCTCGCGCCGCTTCTCCTCGATGCGTGCCTTGAGCACCTCGCGGGCGGACGCGGACTCGGCCCCGGCCGCCGCGACGTTGGCCGCGTGCGGGCGCACCACCCAGCCGGCGAGCCGTTCCCGGCCCAGCTCCTGCTGCTCCCTCGGGGTAAGCACGCGGGACAGCTGCTGCTCGAGCGTCTGCGCGGCGCGGGGCGCTCGCAAGGCGGCCAGCCCCGACAGCGGCAACTCCACGTCCTCGTCCACGCGCACCAGTTGCTCGTTCCGCTCCACGCGCAGCACGAGGAGTCCCCCCGGCGGCACCACGAGCACGTCCGCCTCGAAGAGCGCGGCGCCTTCCGCGAGCGGCTCCAGCTGCTGCCCTGCCCGCTTCACCTTCACCGCGCCGCGGCTCCCGAGCACGCGCGCCACCGGGTCGCCGGCGGGCGCCACCAGCAGCAGCGAGAGCATGGCAACGAGGGCGCGCGGCATGGGACCGCGGCGCATCCTACCCGGCTACAGCGGCACCTCCAGTTGCTCCCAGGCGTCCGCGGGACGGCCTTGCATGGCCGTGTTGGCCCATTCCTGCACGTCGAACGGGACGGGCACCGCGCCCTCCAGGAACACCCGCACGTCACCCTCGGCGGTCCGGCGGACACGCACCGCCAGCGTCTTCCCGAGCCGCTTCCGGGCAGCGGCCGGGAGGGCCTGGACCGCCTCGCGGAGGCGCCGCCGCACCTCCTCCGCCATCTCCAGCCTCGGGAGCCCCGTGTCCAACGCCGCGGGGCTTGCACCGCCGCGGGCCGGCTCCGCTGCGCGCGAAGGGGCACCCTCGGCCTCGGCCTCGCTCCGCGGGACCGGCGCGGCGGCGAAGAGGGACACCCACAAGAGCGTAGGGCGGACCATGCGGACGGCTTAACATGGGCAAAAATGTCCAAGCCATTCCCGGCACCGCCCCCGCGTGCCCTCGTGCTCGCCGCCGTCCTCCCCCTGTTGGCCGCCTGCCGCTGCGGCGCACCGCCCCCCGCTCCGCCCGCCCCGGACGGGGGCGCCGCACTGGACCGCTGGACGGCCTGGGCCGGGCTCCAGCAGGCGCTGCGGGAGAGCCCGGACCACCTGCCTGCCCGCGCCGAGGCGCTCGTGGCAGCCCGCGATGCGCGCGGGCTCTTCGAGCTCGTGCGGGACGAGGTGGCCACCTACCCCCCGCGCGAGGACGGCTTCTTCGGCGCCGTGACTGTACAGCGCTGGGGCGCCGCGGCCACGCTGCGCGGCGGGGCGGGGACACCGCGCGAGAAGGCAGAGCTGCTCGCGGCGCTCTACCGCCGCGCCGGCTTCACCGCGGAGGTGGTGTCCGGGCCGGCGGACCCGGCACGCCTGTCCGGCCGCGCGGCGCTCCTGCGCGCGCGAGAGGCCGTGTTCGCCCCGGGGTTCGACGGGGCGGCGGCCGAGGCGTACGCGCGGGGACTCGGCCACGCGGCGCCCGTCCCACGCACCCGCGCGGACCCGGACGGGGCCGGGGCGAGGGCGCTCGCGGCATCCCTCCTCCCGCTCCTTCCGGAGCCGGCCGGTGTGCCGTTCGACTTCACGCTCGGAGACGTCCCGCTGGTCCGCGTGCAGGTGGACGGCGCGTGGCGTTACGCGCAGCCGCTCGCGCCCGGCGCGGCCTTCGGCGAGCCACTCGTGCTCGGAGAGCCCTCCGCTGCCCCGCCCGCGGAGCCGCCGCAGCAGGTGACGGTCCGCCTCCAGGCGGCGCGGGCCTCGGCTCCCCACGCGCGCTTCACGGTCGTGGAGCGGACGTTCGACGCCGGGGACGTGGCGGGGCGGCGCATCGAGTTGGGCTTCCCCCCGCCGCAGCCGCCCCTCTCCGCCCCAACCCTCCGCGCCGGGGACGTCGAGGCGGTGGTGCCCGTGCTGCGCGTGGCGGGGCCCGGCCTCGCCCCCGCGGAGCGCGAGCGGCTCGCCACCGTGGGGCCGCTTCTGACGCTGTCCGGGCACGTCGCAGAGCTCGGCCCCGGCGGCGCGCTGAGCGTGGACGGCGTCCCGCTCGCCTCCCCGGCGGATCCCTCCGCCCCAGGCCGTGTCCGCGCCCTCTCGCTGCGCGTCCAGCCCGCCACCTTCCCCCGCGTCCGCGTGGTGGTCGAGGCGAGCGACGGCGACGGCCGCCCGGTGTCGGGCCTGCCTGCCTCGGCGCTCGAGGTCCGCGAAGAGGAGGCGGTGCGGTTCACGCTCGCCCGCAACGAGGCCCCGCCACCGCGCGTGGTGCTCCTCTATGACACCTCCACCAGCCTGCCGGCGGACTTCCTCGGGAGCGGGGCCGTGGCGTTCGGCAGCGCGCTGGTGGAGGGGCTCTACGCGGCCCACCCGGACGCGCAGGTCCGCGTGGCGAGCACCTGGCTCGGCGCCCACTGGCTGTCACCCACGTGGGCCGGCACCTCCGCAGAGGCCCGCGCGCAGGTGGACGCCCTGGCCACGGCCCCCGGCGCGTCCGATCTCTGGAGCGCCCTGGCGGACGCGCAGGAGGACGTCCCCACGGCGGTGGTGCTCGTCACGGACGGGGACGCCACGGACGCGGCGGACGGACGCGCGCTGCAGCGGCTCGCGCAGGGGGCCCCGGTGGTGGTGGTGGCGGCGGGCGCCACGCCCGGGGCGCTCTCGGGCACGCTCGCCACCATCGCGGCGCGCTCCTCCGGGGCCGTGCTGCAGGCCTCGGGCACGCCTGCACAGGCCGCCGCGGAGGCGCTGGGCTGGGTGAAGGCGGACGCGGCACGCGCGCTGCTGCTGGACTACACCGCCCCGGCCGCGGGCCCCCCGCTGCGCACCGTGCGGGTGACGGTCAACGGCGTGACCGGCACTGCGATCTACGAGGTCCCCGCCGCGCCCGCGGTACCGGACGACCTCTCGGGGCTCTACCTCACGCTGGCCGTGGGCGGGCGCGAGCACACGGCCACGCTGGCGGGCCACGCGCTCGCGCCGGGCACCGGCTTCACCGCCGTGTCGCCCACCGCGCTGCAGGACGTGCGGGCCATGCTGCTGGGGCGCATCACCGTGTCGGTGGAGGCGGCCGCGCCGCCGCCGTCGCTGGTCCTGGACGAGTGGATCTCCTCGAGGCTCGCGCTTCGCCCGCTCGTGGAGGCCCTGGAGAAGGAGCCCGGGGGGCCCGGCGTCGCGGAGGCGCTCGCGCGCGGGGTGGACGTGCCGCCGCCGGTGCTCCCGTTGCTCCAGTCCCGGCTGCCCGCCGCGCAGGGGGCCGATGCCCTGACGTTCGAGACCGGGCCGCGCGTGGCGGCGCTCGTGCAGAAGGTGCACGCCGGCGGCCCGGTGACGCGCACGCTGCACCTCTTCCCGCTCTCCGAGTGGCGCACGGCCGCGGACGACCCGGCTGCCGCCTTCCGCCGCACGCTCGAGGCCACCGCCTCCCTGGCGGTGCTCGAGGCGGAACTGCTCTCGGGCGACAGCACCCGCGAGGCGCTGGCGGGCAAGTCGCTGTCGGCGCTCGCCCCGTTGGAGCTGGACACCCAGCCGGGGCTCACGGAGGAAGAGGCGCTCGCGTGGTCCGCGGCGGCGGCCCCGTTCGGCGCGGACCACCGGCTCCTGGCCCCGCTGCGTCCCGGCGCCTTCTGGGCGGTGCACCTGCCCTCCGGCACGCTGGTGGGGATGAACGCGCAGGGGCTCGGCTTCGGGAGCGGGGACGTCTGCGCCGGGTACGAGCTGAACAACCTGCTGCTGCAGCTGGCGGGGCTGCTCGGGCAGCTGTACGGCGTGGAGTTCGGCGGCTGGGCCGCGCTCGCGGCCTGGGAGAACAAGTACGTCACCATGGCCACGCTGGTCATCGGCAGCGGGGCACCGGCAGGCCCGCTGACCTCCCCTGCACTCGCGATGGCGTGCGGGATGCTCAACGATGTCGTCGGCGGGGTGCTGCCCGGCTGGGGCATCTACGACGCGGCCGCCGGCACGTACGAGGCGGTCACGCCGGACGCGGCATCGGTGGGGATGTGCAGCGCGTGGGAGAGCAGGGCCTCGGGTGGGTACGAGCCCTGCCCCTGATCCGCAGGAATAGAACCTTCTCGCAGCGCCCTAGAACCCGAACCAGCCGGCCACGCGGCGAGCCGAGCGGCCCACCGCGGCCCCGGCGTCCGCCAGGCCCACGCGCCCGTCGCCGTTCACGTCCGCGGCATGGGCCACCCGCGAGGCCGCGGAGCGCACGCCGCGGGACGCCGCCGCGCGCAAGTCCCCGAGCCCCACGCGCCCGTCGCCGTTGACGTCCGCCGCGCGCGCCACCTGGCGCACCGTCCGCACGCCGCGCACCGTCGCCCGGACACCTGCCACCGCGGCGTGGCCCACGTCCGCCCAGCCGAGCTTGCCGTCGTTGTTGAGGTCCGCCGCGTCGTGGGCCATGTCCTTCATCATCCCCACGTCCACTTCCACCGTGGCGCCGCCGCCGGCGCCCAGGCCCACCGCCGCGCCCAGCGACCCGCCGATGCGGAACTTCCCGTCCTCGTAACCGATGATGCCGTCGGCCCGGGCCTCGGCACCGGCGCTCCCGTACACGTTGGCCGAGACCGAGAACGGCCCCGCGGACGCCGTGACGCTCGCCTCCGCCTTCGCCACCGCGGACGCCCCCGCGCTGCCCCGGATGACCGCCGTGGGCGGGTGGCGCGTCACCGTCACGCGCCCGTCGGCGTGGGCCTCCAGCGAGGCGCTCGCCTTCGCGTGGCCGGCCACCCCGGCGTACAGCTCCGTGTCACCCACCCGGATGCCCCGGGTGCGGGCGGAGGCGTTCACCTCCACCTCCACCGTGGCCCCCACGCGCGCCTCCACCACGGCGTCCAGCCCGTTGGCGTCGATCCGGCCCTGGCCGCTCACCGTGGCAACGGCCTCCGCCTTCGCCGACGCGTCGTAGCGCGCACTGCCGTAGCGGCCGTCCACCTGGCCCTCGCTGCGCGCGTAGAGCCCTGCGCCCGCCGTGCGCTCGAAGTCGGCCCGGATGCCCTGGGCGTCCACCGAGAGGCCTGCGTGCCCCTCGATCACCGCCTCCGCCACCACCGAGCCGCCCCGTCCGGAGGCCAGCACCGCCTGGTTGCGGACCTGCGGCCCGAGCTCCGTCTGCCACTGCTTCTCCAGGCCGAGCCGCTGGAACACCCGGCCCACGCCCCCCGCCACGCGGTCATACCGGCGCAGCATGGGGGAGATGTCCCGCTGCACCGCGGTCTCGCGCATCACGCTGCGCTGCACGCTGGCCCGCCGCGACCAGTCCGCGCCGTCCGCCCAGGTGAACTTCTGGTCCTGGTACGTGGCCTGCGCGCGCGTGTTCAGCTCCGAGCCGCGCTCGCTGCCGCGCACCGTGGTGGTCACCGTGTTCCCGTCCACCGCCACGCGCGTGCTCTGCCGGGACTCGGAGCGGTTGCCCACCGAGTCGTTGGACGTGCGCCGCGTGATCGTCTCCTGGCCGCGCGCATCCACGCGCGACGAGGTCACCTGCCGCGTCTGCTTGTCGATCCCGAACGCATCCCGAGACTGGGTGCTCACCGTGTGGCGCCCCGAGTTCGTGGTGGACTCCCGCGTCACCTGCGACTGGGTGCGGCCCAGGAGATCCCGGTTGGAGGTGTAGGTCAGCTCGGAGTGGCCGCGCGCCGTGTCCTGGCTGCGCCGGTACTCAGTCTGCTTCTCCCCGAGCCGCGTCTGCCGGGTGGTCAGCTGCTTCGTGGTCTTCGCCGTCTGCCGGCGCCGCGTCGTCGTGGTGGAGCCGTCCTCGCCCTTCGTCTTCTGGGCCTGCTGGCTGCGCTCGAGCGCCTGGGCCTCCCGGGGCACCTGGGGGGCTGCGGGACGGCTGGGACCACGGCGAATGCTGGACATGAATGCTCCCGGTTCAAGGATGCTCCACCGGATTCTCGCCGGGTGAGAGAAGAAGTTGCCAGCCGTGGATCAGAAAAAATGAAAAAAAGCGTGACAGGTGGCCTCGTGCCGAAAGTTCAGCGACACTCCCGGCCCATGCACCCCGGACCCCTGTTCCAGCGCGGACTCGAACTGCTGAAGGCTGGCAAGCACCTGGAAGCACAGAAGGTTTTCGCCGAAAACGAGACCCACGAGGGCACCTCGGAGGAGACGCAGGCGCTGATAGAGGACGCCGAGGCGCTGCTCGCCGCGGGCGATTACCCGGCCGCCGCCAGCGCCTATGAATCGGTGTTGGATCGCAACCCGGGACGGGTGGAGGCCTACCTCGGACTGACCCGGCTCGGGCTGTTCTCCGGCCAGGCCGAGGACGCGCGGGTGCACGCCGTGGCCGCCACCCAGCTTGCCCCCACCCTTCCCCACGCGTGGACGCTGCTGGGCCTGGTCCACGAGGCCACCGGCCAGGACGAGCTCGCCCTGGAGCTGCTCCGCAAGGGGGCCCGGCTCGGGGCGGACAGCTTCCTGTGCCAGTACAACCTCGGGCGCTTCCTGGTCTCGAAGGGACGCGCGGAGGAGGCGCTCGCGCCGCTCGAGCGGGGCGCGGCGCTGCAGCCCGACAACCCGGACGTCCACGCCGCGCTCGGCCACGCGCTGCGACGGCAGGGACAGTACGAGGCCGCGCTCCGCACCTTCGAGCGCGCGAGGGATCTC
>JBDLRJ010000043.1:0-5969 GCA_039800145.1 Pseudomonadota bacterium
GGGCTCGTAGCCTTCGGCCCACTCGAAGTTGTCGATGAGCGCCCAGTGGTTGTAGCCAAGCACCGTGGCGCCGTCCTCGGTGGCCCGTCTCACCGCCTCCAGGTGGCGCGTGAGGAACTTCGGCCGGTGTTCCCCCGTGGCGTCCGCGAGCCCGTTCTCGGTGATGACCAGAGGGACGCCGTATTGGCTGAAGCGCATCAGCAGCAGGTACATCCCGTCCGGGTAGAGATCCCACCCCATGTCGCTCGTGGGCCGGCCCTCCCGCAGGTACTGGTTGGAGAGCGCGGGGCTGGAGAGGTCCGCGCGCACCATGTCGCGCGAGTAGTAGTTGAGCCCGAGGAAATCGATGGAGCCCGCGAGCCCCGGCACCTGCTCGTCGATCTCGATGGTTCCAGGCACGGACAGGCGCAGACGCCCGTGGACGAGCGCGCGCGGGATGGACTCGTTGATGAAGTCATCCGTGAGCCCGGCGACGGCGGCGTCCAGCGTGGACGAGGAGGCCGGCTGGAAGATGCGCGCGTGGTGCGCCACGGAGATGCGGGTGGCGTGGCCATCTCCGTCCGCGTCGGTGGTGTCCAGCCGGCGCAGTGCCTCGGCCATGCGGCCGTGGACGCGGAGCAGGTTGGCCATCACCACCGCCTGCCGCTTCGTCTCGCCCTTCAGGCCCGGCGGCCATTCGCCCTGGAGGTAACCCTTGGCGGAATAGACGTTCGGCTCGTTGAGCGTGATGTACCAGTCCACCGTGGGGCCGAGCGCGGTGGCCACCTTCTCGGTGAAGGCCACGAGCGCGTCCGCGTTGGCGGGATTCTCGAAAGCGTTCGTCGCTGCCACCCACTTCGGAAGCGTGAAGTGCCAGATGGTGACGAGCGGCTCGATGCCCTCTTCGCGCAGCCGCCGGGTCCACTGGACGTACCGCGCCAGGGCGGCCTCGTCCCACTGTCCCTGCTGCGGCTCGAGCCGGCTCCACTCCACGCTGAAGCGGTAGCTCTTCGCGCCGAGCTGCTTGAGCAGCGCGAGGTCGTCCTCGAAGCGGTTCCACGAGTCCGCGGCGAGCCCGGAGACGTCCCCGTGCTTGATGCGGCCGGGCTGGCGCTCGAAGTCGGACCAGTCGTTCTCGAGTCCCCCCTCCACCTGGTGCGCGGCGGTGGCGGCCCCCATCACGAAGCCCTTCGGCAGCCCGGCCCCGAGCGCAGCCGGGTCCGGGTCCACGGCGTCCAGGTTGGGGCGGGGCGCGCAGGCGGCGAGCGCGAGCGCGAGTGCAGCGGGCGTCAAGAAGCGGTTCACCGGGCACCTCCCCACGCCAGGCCCACGGTGAGGAAGGCCTGGTCGGCATTGACGAGTCGGACGATGAAGGCCTGGGCACGCAGGGAGAGCGTGTCGGACAGCGGCCGGGAGAAGCCCACGAGCGCCCCCATGGGCGCGAGGTAGCCGAGCGACACGTGGCCCAGGTGCATGGGGATCTCGAGCGTCACGTGGAGCGGCACGAGCCCCCCGTGGTCGAACACGCCCGCGGAGATGCCGAATCGGTCGAACGCGTACTCGCCGCGCAGCGACGGGAGCCACTGCCACTGCGGCTTGCCCTCGAGCGCCCACTGTCCGAGCGCGCCGGCGTGGACGGCCCAGCGGCGGCCCACGTAGCCGGCGCGCAGCGTGGCGTAGGCCCCCGTGGAGACGCCTTCGCTCAGCGGCGGAAGCGCGGCGAGCACGCTGCCGTCCACCGCGAAGCCGCCCAGCAGGTAGCGGCCGGAGACGCCGGGCATCACGAGCGGATCTCCCCAGCGGCCGCCGGCCACGGTGTACCCGGAGCCGTAGATGCCGAGCGAAGCCTCCACGCGGGAAGAGAGGAGGCGCTCTTCCCGGACTTCCGCGGGCGCAGGGGCCGCTGACTGCGCCTCGGTGGCCTCCGGGGCCGTGGCGCACATCCATGCTGCAAGCAGGTGGTTCACCATGGGGGTGGGACCCTAACAGGCCGACGCGGGTCCGCCACCCGGCTGCGCGTCAGCGGACGCCAGCGTGGAACATCAGCAGGTTCGCGACCTGCTCCCCCACGACGTCTGCCCCCGCCGGCGTGAGGTGGATGTTGTCCGTGGACAGCAGCCGCCGCTTCGCGGTGCGCCACTGGAGCGCGCGGGCCGGTCCCCCTGCGAGCGCCTCGCGGTCGATGAAGGAGCACCCCGCCTCCACGGCCACCGGGCGGAGCCGTTCCACGAGCCGGTGCACGAGGTCGCTCTGGGTGGGCACGTCGGCGAAGCGCTCCACGAGCGGGTACGGCGTCATCACCACGCACGCCGTGCCGGGGAGCTCCGCGCGGAGCACCTCGAGCAGCGCGCGGAGGTTCTTCTCCTCGGCCGCGGTGATGGACTCGAACCAGCCGCGTCCCACCACGTTGAGGCCGAAGCCGAGCACCACGAGATCCGGCTCCAGCGTGGCGACGGACTTCACCAGGTGCGGCGCCCCCTCGCGTCCCACGAGTCGCGTCACGGAGCTCGCCACGATGCCGAGCGCGGACCAGCTGACGCCGGGCCCCGCGCGCCGCACGTCCCAGCCGTGCACCTTCACCGGCAGGCGGGCCGCGGTCAGCGAGAGGGACCTGGGGCATTGCTCGAAGTCCCACTGGGCACGCTTCGGGGCCTCCGCGTCCCCTCCGGTGGAGAGGGACGCGACGGGCTTGCCATCCGCGCTGATCGCCACCGTGCCGCCGCGTGGCTGCTCGAGGTAGTGGAAGCGCACGGTGCAGGGACCTTCCACGTCCTGGACGCGCACGGAGAGCGAGGCCCCGGCACGCTCGGCGTCGAACGCCATGCCGCCGAGCCCGAGCACGCGTCCCTTCTTGCCGTCCAGCGCGCTGCGGAAGGTGAAGCCCTTCGGGGATGAAACGCGGAAGCCCGCGCGCTGGTAGTAGCTGTACGACTGCGCCGCGAGCACGAAGCCGGGGCCCGCGTCCCCCAGCCGCTCGGCGAGCACGGCGCGGATGCGCGAGGCCACCGCGTCACCCGCGATTTCCGAGTCCCCGAGGTGGACGGCCCGGATGGGCGCCCCCGACGACAGGCGCGCGCGGAGTTGGGCCCAGGAGGCCCCCTCGGTGAAGGCGCCGCCCGGGGGTTCCGGGAGGGGCGGACGTGGCGCAGGCTCCGCCGCGGCCTGGATCCCGGCGTCCAGCTCGGGCACGCCGGCGTCCACCTCGGGCGTACCCGCGTCCGGCGGCGGCGGCGGCGGAGCCTCGGGCGCAACCGGGGCGCCGGCATCCGGCGTGGATGCGGCGACGGGCGGAGAGCCCGCGTCCAGGGGCACGGAGGGCTGCACACCCGGAACGCACGCCGACACCAAGGCGCACGCGCAGGTGAGCAGGAGCAGCAGGCTGTGACGAGACGGTGACACGGGGAGGCGGACTACGTGGCGGCAGCCGCCGCGGCAACATCCTCGAACGCAGGGCGCGCCGAGATGTGTCCCACTGCGAGGAAGATGTCCACGGTGCGTTCGAAGAGCGGCACGGTGAAGGTGTCGTCGCCGGCCCAGGTGCCGAGCCGCTGGTACGCGTCCACCGTGGCGGCGAGCGCCTCGGGAGAGACGCCGGGGAGGAACGCCGTGATGCGCCTCACCACGTCCGCCACGGGGGCCGCGTGCGCCTCGGCGCGGGCAGCGCGGTAGACGCGGAGGAAGGCGCGGGCCACGTCGGTCGTGAGCCACTCGGGGCGCGCGCAGAGGCTGCTGAACGCGAGGGGCCCTGCCGCCTCGCCCACCGAGGCCACCACCCGCGCGGCCTTCTCGCACTCGAGCTGCTGCGGGACGGGCCCCTGGGCGTGGAGGAAGTCCCCTTCCCCGGCGCGGAACGCCGCTTCCATGCGGGAGACGTCACCGGCATCCACCACGCGCACCTTCGCCTCGTCCACGCCGCGCGCGCGCAGCGCCGTGCGGAACAGTGCGAGCGGCTGGAAGAAGTGGTCCACGAGCACCGTGCGCCCCTCGAGCGAGGCCCAGGCGAACGGCGTGGCCGTGTCCCGGCCGGCGAGGAAGAAGCCGTCGCGCACGTTCATCACCGAGAAGTGCCGGTACGGCGGGGGCGTTCCCTTCAGCGCAGGCTGGAAGCTGACGGCCGGGGCGGACTGGGCCACCGTCACGGTGCCGTCGCGGAAGCCCTCGTCGATCGTCTTACCGGGCTCCACCTTGTCGAAGGTGGCGGAGATGCCGGCGCGGCGCAGGGAATCCCCCTCCAGCGTGAGCAGGAGCGGCGTGTAGAACGCGGAGTAGCGCAGGAAGCGGACGTGCAGCTTTTCCATGGGGCGCTGCCCGTACCGTCCGCGGGGCCAGCGGTCAAGCGAGCGCCATCTCGAAACCGGGGCGCCCCGGCGGCCAGTCCGTGCGTGCCCGCGCGCTGCGCGAGACGCCGTAGAGGTGGAACGGGAGCCGCTGCACCGCGAACCCGCGCAGCGCCGGGGCGAGGGGATCCGGCTCACCGTTGGGCCCCTCGTAGAGCGGCAGCGAGAGCAGGTGCACCCGGTCCTCCCAAGCGCGGGCGTACGCCACCTCCAGGAGCGCGCGGAGGATGACGGGATCGTCATTCTCAACGGAGAGGTTCGCGAGGTAGTGCGAGTGGAAGTCCTCTCCCTCGGCGGGCAGCGCCGGGCAGCCGAGCACCGCGGAGGCCGCGGCCATGCCCAGGCGCAGAAGCCGCATGGCACCGCCGTAGCGGACCACGCGGTAGCGCTTCACGGGAGAGACGTCCCAGGGCGTGGTGCAGCCCACGATGCGGCCGTCCCCGGCCCGGGCCACGAGCGTGCGCTCGAGCGTGAAGCCGGGCCAGCGGGCGAGCCGGTGCTCCAGCTCGCCGTCGTCGAAGCAGTAGCCGAACGGGCGGCGAAGGTGATCGCCGTGGAGGAAGGCGGCCAGCGCGGGGACATCCGTGGGGAGCGCGGACGAGACGGTGAGCCCGGAGGGCACGCGCGGGCGGCGGGGCAGGAGCAGCTGCACGGACGCCATGTCGTAGCGCCGGAGCAGGTGGTAGTGCGGCTGCGTGCCGCGGGACTTCTTCGTGCGGCGCACGAGCGACTGGATGGCGAGCTGGTTGTGGGCGAGCACCGCCGTGTAGAAGTCCTCGCAGCCGGTGCGCTCCACGTGCTGCTCGAAGAAGTGGCCGAAGAGCGAGGGGAAATGCCGCCGAGCGCGGCCGGTGCCCCGCAAGCGCAGGTCCCCGAGGTACCCCACCTTTTGCTTGCGCCCGTCCAGCCAGCCGTCGCGCACGATGGAGGTGCCGATGCCGGAGAACGCCGGGTCGTCGTACACGAAGGCCTCGGCCACCCCGCGCTGCAGATCGTAGAGCCCGAAGAAGTCGGGATCCCTGCGCGTGGAGAGCACGAGCGAGCCCTCGTCCATGGGGACGTGGCCCATGAGCTCCACGAGCCAGTCGTTGTCCTCGCGCCGCGCGAGCCGCACGCGCGTGCGGATCTGCTCGTAGCCCTCGAAGCTCGCCGTGCCGTCGCCCACGGAGGGGGACTTAGCCTCCCTGCCCACCGTGCGTCACGGGCTGGAACCCGGCACCGGCGTTGCCCGGAGACGGGGACGGGCGACGTGCTCTAGGCTCTTGCCGCCATGTCTGCAGACACGACGACGGAGAGCGGGACCGGGGGGCTCCTGCGCGGCCGGGTCATCCCGGACCGGAAGGATCCCCGCTGGGCCTTCGCGGCGGTGCTGACGCTGTACTGCGTGCTCGGCTTCCTGTTCTTCGGCTTCAACCGCACGCCGGCGCAGATGTTCTTCATCATGGGCTCCGGGGCGCTGCTGGACGTGGCGCTCACCTGGTGGACGCGGCGGCAGAAGGTGCTGCCCCTCTCTGCGTGGATCTCCTGCGCGTCGCTGGCCATCCTCCTCAACTACGCCAAGCACAGCGTCATCCTGTTCCTGCCGGTGCTGCTCGCCATCGGCGGCAAGCACGTGCTCACCTTCCGGGGCCGGCACGTGCTCAACCCCTCCAT
>JBDLRJ010000044.1:0-4068 GCA_039800145.1 Pseudomonadota bacterium
TGCCCCCGGAACGCGGCGCACCATGCGCCAGCGCCACGCGCCGGGTCAAGCAAAGGCTTGGTTGAAGTGGAACGCGCGCGCGTCCCTAGAACGGGATGTCCTCGTCCGCGCCACCGCCGGAGGGAGGAGGGCTGCCCATGTCCTCCCCCGGGGGGCCGCCAAAATCATCCCGGCCACCGCCGCGCCCGCCGCCCATTCCACCGCCGCCGCCCGCGCCGTCACGGCCGCCGAGGAAGACGACCTGGTTGGCGACAATCTCCGTGGTGTAGTTCTTCTTCCCCTCCTTGTCCGTCCACTCCCGAGTCTGGAGGCGCCCCTCCACGTAGGCCGACCGGCCCTTCTTCAGGTACTCGCCGCAGAGCTCCGCGAGCTTTCCCCAGACGACGATGCGGTGCCACTCCGTCCGCTCCTGGGCCTGCCCGTTCTTGTCCTTCCAGCTCTCGTTGGTGGCGACGCTGAAGTTGGCCACCGCCTGTCCTCCCGGCGTGAAGCGCACCTCCGGGTCCTTCCCGAGGTTGCCGATCACGATTGCCTTGTTGACGCTGCCTGCCATGGTCTGCCTGCCTTTGCATGCCCCGCCCATTGCGGGCGAGGTGTCGTTGGAGTGGGTGCTACCGGGGAACGCTTGTAGCAGCCCCCTCTGACAACGCGCCAACCAGCCGGGTCTCGAGCGCCTCGGCGAAGGCGGCCAGGGCCGGGTCCCTGTCCTTCCGGGCGCGGCGGAGCGCGTCCCAGAAGGGCTGCGGTCGGGGACCCCGCGGGTGGGTGGCCATCCCCCGCGCGAGCAGCTCCACGGGCAGTTGCAGGTCCGGCCCCGGCAGGGGACGGAGGGCCGCGAGCACCGCCTCGGGAGCGGTGACGGCCACCTCGGCCATCCAGCCGTTGAACGGGGCCCGCTCGGGCTCGGGGGTGCTGCGGGCGAGGGAGATCAACCGGGGGAGCGCCTCGGGGTGGCCGGAGGCGGCCAGGTCCACCAGGGGCCCGAGCCCCGGCACGGGCACGCCCAGCTCCCCGCACGCGCGGCGAAGGCGCCCGTACACGGCGTCCTCGGGCTCGAGCGCCTCCAGCACGGCGCGCCCCCCCACGGCCTCGTCCGGGCTGCAGCGGTAGAGCGCATCCGCCACCGCGGCCCGCACCGCCCCGTCCCGCTCGGACCGGAACAGGCTGCGCAGCAGGGGCGCCTCGCGGAGGTCCGCGGCAGCCCCCAGCCCGGCGTACAGCTTCACCTTCTCCCGCAGCGCAGCGTCGTCCAACGTGGGCGGCGGCTCCACGAGCGTGGAGAGCGCCTCCGCGGGCCCCTGGCCGGGCGGCGCCCCGAGCGCAGCCACCGCGGCGGAGAAGGCGTCCAGGGCCTGCACCACCGGCCCGGCGCGCCCCTCGTAGTCGTTCACGAGGAAACTGAATGCCAGCCGCTCACCGGACGCAGAGGTGAGGTACCCCGCGAGCGCGGAGACGTGGGACAGCGTCCCCGTCTTGGCGCGCAGGTTCCCCTCCGCCAGCGTCTTCTCCATGCGCGAGCGCAGCGTGCCGTCCCGGCCGGCCACTGGCAACGAGGCGAGGTACTCGGGCATGGAGGAGAAGCGTGCATAGGCGTGGCGCAGCAGCCTCACCGTCTGCCGGGCGCTGAAGCGGTTGGCGTCGTTGAGCCCGGAGCCGTTGCGCATGACGTAGCTGCCGCGCGGCAGCCCCACCTCCGCCGCGAGGAAGGCCTCAACCGCCCGCACGCCGCCGGCAGTGGTGCCGGGAGGCCCCTCCACGTGCGCAGACAGCGCCTTGAGCAGCACCTCCGCCACGTGGTTCGAGGAGTGCTTGTTGAGCTTCCGGAGCACGGCGTCCAGCGTGTCGCTCTCCACCGTGACGAGCCCCTTCGCGCCGCGCGGCGTGGCGCCTGCCCGGACGCGGCCGCGCACGCGGATGCCGTGCTGCCCGAGCACGGCGCGCAGCGCGTGGCCGGCGTAGAGGGCCGGGAGGTCCACCTTCCGCGAGGCCGAGTGCAGCTCGCCCGCCGGGACCTCGCCGCGCACGGTGAGCAGGATGCGCTCCCCGGCCCGCTCCGCGCGGACGTTGAAGCGGGGCTGCCCGCGCGGTCCCGTGCGCGCCTCGTTCTCCAGTTCGAAGAGCCCGGCCTCGGGCTCCACCTCCACCACCACGGGGGCGCCGGCCGCCTCGCCGCCGCGCAGGTACACGCCCACGGTGTTGCCGTTGAGCCCCAGTGCGCTGGGCGGGGCGAGGTAGGCGCGGTCCCCGTCCTCCTGGTCGAAGCCGGGGGGCTGCAGGTCTCCGTCGAACCAGGTGTCGTCGCACCAGATGTCCTGCACCTCGCGCACCCCGGAGTGGAAGAGCTCGGAGGCCATCCCGTGCAGGCGCTCGGTGGTGAGGGTGGGATCTCCGCGCCCGCGGAGGTACAGGGCCTTCACGCGTCCGGCCAGGGGGGGCGCGTCCGCGAGCAGGGCGGTCTCGAAGCGGTACGCCGGCCCGAGCACGCGCAGCGCCGCGGCGGCGGTGAAGAGCTTCACGTTGGATGCGGGGTTGAGCAGTTCCTCGGCCCGGTGGCTGAAGAGGACCTCCCCCGTGTCCAGGGACACCACCTCCATCCCCGCGCGGGCCCGGCCCATGGGGCTCTTCGAGAGCGCGTCCTCGAGCGCCCGGCGCAACTGCGCGTGCTCGGCGGCGCGCGGAGTCCCTGTCTGCGCGACGGACGACGCGGGCAGGGAAACGAGGAAGACCAGCGGCAGCAGGGTCAGCGCGTGGCGGGACATGGCGGGAGGTGCGGGAGTATGAGGGGCGGCGAGACCGGGAGACAATGCATGCGCGCGCTGGTGCAGCGGGTGTCGGAGGCGGCGGTGGTGGTGGCAGGCGAGCAGGTGGCGGCCATGGGACCGGGGCTGCTCGTGCTGCTGGGCGTGGGAACGGGGGACGGCGAGGAGGACGTGGAGTGGCTCGCCCGGAAGGTCTCCTCGCTGCGCATCTTCGAGGACGCCGCGGGGAAGATGAACCTGTCGCTCCTGGACACGCACCGGGCAGCGGTGGTGGTGAGCCAGTTCACCCTCTACGGGGACGCGCGCAAGGGCAACCGGCCGAGCTTCGTGGAGGCGGAGGCCCCGGGGCGCGCGAAGGCGCTCTACGAGCGGTTCTGCGAGCGGCTGCGGGAGGACGGCATCCGCGTGGGCACAGGGGTGTTCGCGGCGGACATGAAGGTCCACCTCGTGAACGACGGCCCGGTCACGCTGATGCTGGAGAGCCCGAGAACGGCGCGCGCTACGAGCGCGCATCCTCCTGCGCAATGAGCCCGTAGATGGCCTCGGGCTCCTGCGCGTGGAGGATGGCCTCGCGGAACTGCGGGTTCTTGAACAGCCGGCTCACGCGGGCGAGCGCCTTGAGGTGAACGCCCGCGGAGTCGACCGGGGCCACCAGCGCGAAGAAGAGCTGGGTGGGCTTGCGGTCGATGCTGTCGAAGTCCACGCCGGTCCGGGCCAGGCCGAACGCGGCGATGATGCCCGGCAGCCCGGCGAGCTTGCCGTGGGGGATGGCCACCCCCTCGCCGATGCCCGTGGACCCCAGCCGCTCGCGCTCGAGCAGCACCTCGGTGATGCGCTCGGGGCGCAGCGAGGGGTGGGCGGCGGCGAGCGCGCGCCCGAGTTCCTCCAGCATCTCAGGCTTGGTGCGCGCCTGGAGGTCGGAGACCACGGCGCGGGGGCTGAGGAACTCGGAGATCTTCATGGCGCGCGCCTTCGCCGGTCCGGGCTCAGGCCTGTTCCTTGACCGAGTGCGCCTCGATGAGGCCGTAGTGCCCGTCCTTGCGGCGGTACACCACGCACATCTCGTGGTGCTCGGCCGAGGTGAACACGTAGAAGTCGTTGTTCATGAGGTCCATCTGCATGATGGCCTCGTCCACGCTCATGGCGCGCGTGAGGAACTCGTTGGTGCGCACCACGCGCGGGGACTGCGGCTCGGGGGCGGACTCGGGCTCGGCCACCTCCACGACGTTGTGGCGGAACTTCCGCGCGGCGCGCTCGCCGTGGTGCACCAGGTCCCGGCCGTGGTGGTGCTTGATGCGCTCCTTGTAGC
>JBDLRJ010000045.1:0-38186 GCA_039800145.1 Pseudomonadota bacterium
CGCGCTGCGTGACGGTGACGCCCACGCGGCGGACGGCGTTGCCCTGCACGGCCATGACGAACTCGCCGCCGGAGGAGCCGAGTGCGGTGGCCGGGACGATGAAGGCCTGCTGGGCGTCACCCATGGAGAAGGTGACGCGCGCGAGCGTGTTGGCCACGAAGCGGCCGTCCTTGTTGGGGACGGTGATCTCCACGGGGATGCGGCGCGACTGCGGGTCCGCGGACGGGATGACCACCTTGATGGTGGCGTCCGCCGAGGAGGCGGTGCCCGCCACGCTCTCCACGCGGACGCGGAGCCCGGGGCGGACATAGGGGCGGAGCGTCTCCGGGATGGTGGTCTTCAGCAGGAGGGGATCCAGCTGCTGGATGACGTACACCGGCATGCCGGGACCGACCATGCCGCCCACCTGGTCCGGTGCGTCCACGAGCACGCCGGAGAACTGCGCGAACAGCTGGTGCTTGCGGCGGGCGGCCTGCGCCTGCTGGAGCGCGGCGCGGGCGACCTTGAGCTGCGCCTCGGCGGCGCGGGCCTGCGTGTCCACCTGGCGCGCCTGCACGTCGCTGACGGTGCCCTCGGCCTTGAGCTTCTCGTTGCGGCCCGCCACGTCCACGGCGAGCGAGGCGCCGGCCTCGGCAGCGGCCACGCCCGCGGAAGCCTGCGCGACCTGGGCGGAGGCAATCTCCATGTCCAACACGCCGAGCAGCTGGCCCGCCTTCACGGTGTCACCGCGGCTGACCCTGGACACCACGAGCTTGCCGCCGACCTCGAACCCCTGCGGCAGCATGCGGGAGGGAAAGAGCGAACCGGTGGCCACCTCCTGCTGCGTGGCGCGCACCTCGGTGACGGGGACGACCTTGACGCGCGGGGGTGCAGGCAGCGGCCCCTCCGCGGACGCGACGAGGGGCAGCAACAGGACAGCGGCAATCAAGGTCGTCTTCACTCGAACTCCTCGCGGGACACTTCCGGCGAATGGAGGGGCATCCGTAACGGGAATGAAAGAAAGTTCAAGCCTGAACTTCTGCCATCAGCGCGGCGACGCCCCGGCCCACCTGGGGGAGGTTCCGGAGGAATCGCTGGTCGGCATGCTCCACGACGTCCAGCTCACCGCCCACCTGGGTCAGCGCCTCCCGTACGCGCTCGTCCGGCTGCCAGCTGTCCAACGCGCCGAGGATGATCCGCACGGGGCGCCCGGCGCGGCGAAGGGAGGCGGCACTCAACGTGGGCGGACTGACGAGCGCGAGCGCGCGGACGGCGGGGCGCGCAACGGCGAGCGAGAAGGCGGTGTCCTCGGAGCCGGGCAGCGACGCCACGACGAAGCTGGTGGAGCCGCTGTTGTCCGCCAGCAGCTGGAGGGCGGCGGTCGCGTCCGCGAGGCGCTCGTCTGCGTCCCCGCGCCCTCCCTGGCTTGCCCCGACGCCCCGGAAATTGAAGCGGAGCGTGGCGTGGCCGGCCCGCGTCGCAGCCCACGCGAGCTCTGCTGCGACGACGTGTTGCATGTCACCACCCTGCGCCGGCGCGGGCGGGAGGATGAGCAGCGCCGGGGCCCGGACGCCCCGGTGACTGAGTCCCTCGAGGACGTCCCGTCCCACCGGGATGAGCGTGGGGCGCTCGAGGAACTGGCCCCGGGTGACCACGGAGGCCTACGGGTCCTGGTCGACCGTGGAGATGTTGCCGTAGTCGATCTTGCGGCCGGTGAAGGACAGGGCCGCCTCGCACTTGGCGACCTGCCCGTTGTTGTTGGTGCAGTTGGTGCAGCTGTACTCGCTGCGCAGCGTGATGGTGCCACGGGCCGCGGCGCCGAGCTCCGTGAAGGCCACGGTGATGGTCTGGGTGGCCACCTCCGTCTCGGGATCATTCGGAGACGCGAGCACCTCGGACTTCACGGTGGCGGTGTAGACGTTGGCCGCACCCTCGATGGGGGCCACCACCTTCACGGGGATGGCGTTGCCGAGGTTGAAGGTCTGCTGGCCCATGTCCAGGAAGGACTTGCCGTCCACGCCGTCCCAGATGGCCACGTCGTACTGGAGCTTGTAGTTGGTCCAGGTGGTCTTGTCGTACTGGGTGGTGTTGTTGCGGTAGCAGGTCGTGGGGAGGTTCAGCAGGGCGGACGGGTCCACGGCGAGCCGGTAGACGCGCGCCTGGCTGGGGCCGCAGCCGGCCACGAGGGGGAGTGCAGCGAGGGCGAGGAGGGAACGGAGGATCTTCATGGCGGCGCGGCTTAGACAGGCCACCGGGCGCCCGTCAACTCCGTCCCTGCAGCGCAAGGAACTTCAAGTAGCGCCCTTCCGGGAACTGGAGGCGCACCGGGTGGTCCGGCGGCTGGTAGCGCTCCTCCACGAGCGCGAGGTCCACGCCGGCCTTGTAGCCCCCCTCGCGGACGGCATCGAGGAAGTCGCCGGGGGTGACGCGGGCGGAGCAGCTGGCCGTGCAGAGGATGCCGCCGGGGCGGAGCACGGCGAGCGCCTGCCGGTTGAGCGAGGCGTAGCCGTCCAGCGCCGCGTCCACGGCGCGCTGGCTCTTGGCGAAAGCGGGGGGGTCGAGGATGACGAGGTCGAACGTGCGCCCCTCCTCCCTGAAGGAGGACAGGAGCTGAAAGGCGTCCGCGGCGAGGAAGTCGTGCTTCTCGGCGGGCAGGCCGTTCTCCGCGAAGTTCTGGCGGCTGAGCGCCACCGCGTCCGCGTCCTGGTCCACCGAGAAGACGGAGCGCGCCCCCCCGAGCGCCGCGTTGACGGAGAAGCCCCCGCTGAAGCTGAAGCAGTTGAGGACGTCCCTGCCCTGCGCGAGCCGCCGGACGAGGAAGCGGTTCTCGCGCTGGTCCAGGAAGAAGCCGGTCTTCTGTCCGCGCCACGCGTCCACGAGGAAGTGGGCGCCGCGCTCGCGGATGCGGATGAGTTCCGGGGCCGGGGCGCCGTGGAGCATCTTCCCGCTGCCCGCGCGCTCGTCCTCCTCGCCGTCGTCCCGGCTGACCTCGTCCCGGCCGATGATGCCGAGCAGGCCGGGCACCGAGGCCTTGAGGCCTTCCACGACCAGGTGCCGGTACGGGGTGAGGCCGGCGGAGTAGAGCTTCAACACGGCGTACCCGGCGTACAGGTCCACGACGACGCCGGGGAGTTCGTCCCCTTCCCCGTGCACGAGCCGGTAGCTGTCGGTGTCCGCGAGGTCGACCAGCGCGAGCCGCCGCTCGACGGCGTCCCGGATGCGGCGTGTGAAGAAGGCAGCGTCCACCGGCTGCCTCTCGTCCCGCGTGAGCACGCGGACGGAGATGGAGCTGTGCGGATCGTAGTAGCCACGGGCCACGAAGCGACCGTTCTCCACGAGATCCACCACGCTGCCGGCGGGGATGCGTGGGGGGTGGAGAAGCCCCTTGCGGAACACCCAGGGGTGCCCGGCTCGGAGATGGCGGCCGAGGCCCTGCGCGAGTTCGAGACGGACGATGCTGCCCATGTGAAGAAGAACTCCGGGGACTAGGGGACGTGGAGCGCCGAGAGCAGCTCGCGGAACTTCGCCAACTCGCCCGACTGGGTTGCAGGCGGGAGCGAGGCGAACGGGCGCGCCCGGGCGCCGTGGAGGAAGAGATCCATCAGGGGATCCCTCCCGTAGAGCGGCTGCGCCTGGAGCACGGCGTCCGCGAGCGCCACGACGGCGTGCGACGCCCCCTGCATGAACAGCCCCTCCACCGCGGCGAGCCGGGCGAGGACGCGGGCGCGCAGCGCGCGGTCGTGGGCGAGCAGGTTCTCACGGTGGTTCACCCGCAGGAACGTCTCAGCCACGAGCGCGGTGCGGCGGAGGAAGGCGACGGCCTCGTCCCCCGGGAGATCCGGGTGGGAGATGAGGCGCTCGAGCTCGGCCTGGGCCTCGAGGAGCGCGCGCTTGTCCTGGGCGCGCAAGAACGTCCATGCGGGCGTGCGCTCGAAGGTCTCCACGTCCCCGCGAAGCTGCAGCAACCGCGGGAGCGGATCTCCCCCTTCCCGCTCGAGGGCCTCGTAGTGGGACCAGGCGGCGCGGTTGAGGTCCGCGAGGTGCTCGCGGAGGAGCAGCGCGTCGCGGAGTTCCTCGGCCTGTCCGGGGATGACCTCCTGGCGTGCGAGCGGGGCAAAGACGCGGGCGCTGCCGTGGACGAGGTCGATGACCAGGAGGCGGAAGCGCGCGCGGAACGCCTGGATGTCCGCGAGCACGGTCCAGCGGTCCGGAAGCTGGGCGGGGTTGCGGAGCCGGTCGCCCATGCGGGAGACCTCGAGTGCGAGCAGGGTCTCCACGGAGCGGACGTGGCGCTCGGCCTCGGCGGTGCGGAGCGACTGGACCTGCGCGGGGGAGAGGGCGCCGGGCGTCTCGATGGCCTCGGCGAGCGCGGCGGGGACGGCACGCGTGGCCGACAGCGGGAAGTGCAACTGGAGTTCCTGGAGGACGGCGTTCACCTCGTCCAGGGTGCCGCGGATGAGAGGGCCGAGCTCGTCCCAGAGCGCCACGTCCTGCGCGCCGCGGACGGCCGAGCGCTCGAAGCGGGAGAGATCCAGGTCGTGGAGCGCGCCCAGCGCGCGGGTGCACGCGGCGTAGACGGCGCCGAGGCGCAGCGCGAAGTCCCCGTCCTGGAGCTGGCCGAGCAGCCTCTGGAGGGCGGGCATCAAGGTGACGGTCTGGGGGGAGTCCACGGGGCGGGCACCCTAGCGCGAATCTGTTCGCGCGGCGCGGCTCGACTTCGGAGGGGGGATGCTCTACGCGTAAGGGCCGTGCCAACCTTGACCGTTCACCACCTGGGGCCGGACCAGGCGCTCGAGACGGGCGGCATGGAGCTCGCGGCCCGTCCCGGACTTCGCTGGGTAGACGTCGTGGCCCCGGACGAGGCGTTGCTCAACGAGCTCAAGCCGATCTTCGGGTTGCACCGGCTGGCGATGGAAGACTGCCTGCACCTCGACCAGCGGCCCAAGCTGGAGGAGTTCAAGGGCCACCTGTTCCTGGTGCTCCACGGGTTCGAGGCGAAGCGTGGCAGCGCCGAGCTGGAGCTGGAGATGCAGGAGCTCCACCTCTTCCTGGGCTCGGACTGGGTGATGACGGTCCACGACGGCCAGATGGGCGCGGTGAAGGCGCTCCGGGCGCGGCTGCTGAAGGACCCGGCCGAGGTCCTGGGACGCGGCGCAGATCACCTCGCGTACCTGCTGGCGGACGCCATGGTGGACGCGGACTTCCCCCTGGTGGAGCGGATCAACGAGACGATCGACCGGCTGGAGGACCAGTTGTTCTCCGGCTTCAAGCAAGGCCAGCAGCTGCAGCTCTTTGCCGTGAAGCGGCAGTTGGTGACGCTGCGCCGGATCCTCTCTCCACAGCGAGACGTGATCGCGCTCCTCTCCCGCCCGGGGATGCCGCACGTCCAGGAGCGGACGACGTTCTATTTCCGGGACGTGCACGATCACCTGATCCGGCTGCACGAGCAGATCGACGCGGGCCGGGACATCCTCGGCAACGTGCTGGACGCCTACCTTTCCATGGTGGCGCTCCGTACCGGGGACATCAGCAAGCAGCTCACGGTGATTGCCACCGTCTTCCTGCCGCTGACGTTCCTGACCGGCTTCTTCGGGATGAACTTCGACGTGCTGTCGAAGCGCGAGTACCTCTACTTCGTCGTGGCCTGCGCAGTGGCGCTCCCCATCTCCATGGTCGTCTTCTTCCGGCGGAAGGGATGGTTCTGATGGAGACCGTGGCGCTGAACGCGTCCGTGGAGGGCGGCGGGGTTCCGCTGGTGCTGCTCCACGCGTTCCCGTTCTGCCACACGCTGTTCGACGACCAGCGGCCGCTCGCGGCCACGAGCCTCCTGGTGCGGCCGGACTTGCGCGGCTTCGGGCGTTCCCCCGGTGGAGCGTCCGCCACCATGGACGAGATGGCGGCAGACGTGCTGGCGCTCCTGGACCGGCTGAAGCTGGAACGGGTGGTGGTGGGCGGCGTCTCCATGGGCGGCTACGTGGCGTTGGCGCTGACGCGCATGGACCCTTCGCGCGTGGCGGGGTTGGTGCTGATGGACACCCAGGCCCTGGCGGATGACCCGGCGGCGAAGACGGCGCGGGAGGTGAACGCGCTCCGGGTGGAGCAGGAAGGGACGGCCTTCCTGGTGGAAGCGCTGCTCGGCAAGCTGCTGTCCCCGGACAGCCCCGCGACGGTGCGCAGGGAGGTGGAGCACCGGATGCGCGCCGAGTCTCCCGGCGCCGTGGCCGCGGCCCTTCGCGGGATGGCCGTGCGCGAGGACTGCCGGGACGTGCTGCACCGCTTCGGCGGACGGGCGCTGGTGATCGTGGGCGAGCAGGACGCGGTGACTCCCCCGGAGCGCGCACGGCAGATGGCGGACCTGGTGCCGGGCTCGGAACTCTTGATTGTCCCTGCCTCGGGTCACCTCCCGAACGTCGAGCAGCCCGCGCCCGTGAACGACGCCCTCGCGCGCTTCGTGGCCGCGGTGGGCTGAGCCATGTACCTGCTTCGCAATTCCATCCAACGCTACACCTGGGGCTCGAGGACGGCGCTCGCCGGGTTGCGGGGAGCGCCCGCACCGACGGCGGAACCCGAGGCGGAACTCTGGATGGGGGCCCATCCCCTTGCGCCGTCCGAGGTGGCGGTCGGCGGGGCGTGGGAGCCGCTGGACCGGGCCATCGCGGGGGCCCCGGAGGCATGGCTCGGGCAGGCGGTGTTCCAGCGTTTCGGCGGGAAGCTGCCCTTCCTCCTGAAGGTGCTCGCAGCAGCAGAGCCGCTCTCGCTCCAGGCGCACCCGTCCCGCCCCCAGGCCGAGGCGGGGTTCGCGGACGAGGAGGCGCGCGGCGTCCCAATCACCGCGCCGCACCGGAATTACAAGGACGCCAACCACAAGCCGGAGATCCTCTGCGCGCTGACGCCGTTCGAAGCGCTGTATGGCTTCAGGGCCGTGGAGCAGACCCTCGACCTGTTGCGGGCGCTGGACGTTCCCTCGCTGGGGCCCTTCATCGACACGTTGGCGAGTTCGCCCGGCCCCGGGGGACTCCGCGCCGTGTTCGAGGCGCTCTTCTCGCTGGACGCCACCTCGAGCGCAGCGCTCGTTTCGAGCGTCGTGTCTGCGTGTGCACGTCACGGTGGGCCGTGGGCGGCCGAGTGCAGGTGGGTCGGCAGGATGTCCGAGCTGTACCCCGGGGACGTGGGGTTGGTGGTGGTGCTGCTTCTCAACCGCGTGAGCCTCCAGCCGGGAGAGGCGGTGTACCTGCCGGCGGGAAACCTCCACGCGTACCTCGAGGGCGTGGGCGTGGAGCTCATGGCCAGTTCCGACAACGTCCTGCGCGGTGGTCTGACGAAGAAGCACGTGGACGTGCCGGAGCTGCTGCGCGTGCTGGACTTCTCCCCCATTCCCCCGGAGCCGCTCCGCGCGAGGCGCCTGGGCGACGAAGAGATCTACGATACCGGCACGCCGGACTTCCGGCTGTCCCGTCTGTCCGGGGAGCTGAGGTCCACCCTCGCGGGCAGTTCGCCGCAGGTCCTCCTTTGCACGTGGGGTTCCGCCGTCCTGAGGCGTGGCGCGCAGGTCCTGTCCTTGTCACGTGGAGGGTCCGCGTTCATCCCGGCCGGCCCCCCTGTAGAAGTGGAAGGCGCGGCAGAGATCTACCGCGCCACCGTTGGGGTGCACTGAACGCGGGGCGCTTGTGCTTCGGGCTACGCGCTCTCGCACCGCGTGCAGGGACTTCCCCCCGGACACCCCCGTCACCCCTGCCGTCGCTGCCGCGCCCAAGAGGCCCTGGTCGTGGACGATGACTGCACTCGGTTGCCCGGTCCCGTTCGCCACCTGGCGCGGCTGGGCCCTGTACGACGGTGCCTCGAGGGGACCCCGGGGAGTGCGTCCTTGCGCGCCGCCGGTCGATGCCAGGGACGCTGCCCGCCGGTCCCTAGCGAACGATCTCCAGGATCCGCCCGTGGTACGGGTCCGTCACGAAGACGCGGTCGTCCTTCGTGACGACGAGTCCGGCCGGGGCGGTGAGGTCCGACTGGTCCGCCGAGCCCGTTCTCGATCCCACCCTGCCGGAACCGGCGAGCGTGAACACCTGCGTGGTGGCCGCATCCACGCCGGGGAGGACCTTGCGCACCCGCGCATTGCCGGCGTCCGCGAGGAGGACGGCGCCCGCGCCATCCACCGCCAGCCCCATCTGCGCAAGGAACCGAGCGCTGCTGCCCGGGCCGTCTGCGAACCCGAACGATCTTCCCTGCTGCCAGTAGCCGGTGATCTGCCCGTCCTTCCGGCCCGCGAGCGTCACGACGGCGTGAGGGGGGCGCGGATCGATGCGCCGCAGGGCCTGGTTCCCCGAGTCGAAGACGTAGATCTCCCCGCCCTGCCCCACCGCCAGCGCGGACGGGTTGTTGAACCGCGCGGCGCGGCCGTCGGCGGCGTCCGCGTCACCGGGGATGCCGCCCGCGACCGTGGTCACGGTGCTCCCGTCACCCGAGACGCGGCGGATCCTGTGGCCCGCCTGGTCCGCCACGAGCACGTTGCCTGCGGGATCCAACACCAACGCCGTGGGGCGGTCGAACCGCGCCTGTGACGAGGGGCCGTCCGCGAACCCCGGCATCCGCGGCATCCCCGCCCAGGTTTCGACGCGGTAGCTGCCGCCTGCCACGCGAACGAGGCGTCGCAGGACGTGGTTGTCCGAGTCCGCGACGACAATGGAGTCGTCTGCGAGCACGGCCAGCCCAATGGGGGCCCGGAACATGGCGTCGACCCCCGGCCCATCCCGGTAACCGAGCCTGCCGTTGCCGGCCAACGTCCGGACGGTGTGCGCGGCGTCCGTGCCGACGAGGCGAACGCGGTTTCCAACCGTGTCGGCCACGACGATGGAGCCATCCCGCAGCAACGCGAGCGCTGTGGGCCCGTGGAAGGTGGCGCTGTGTGCGGGGCCGTCCGTGTCGCCCCACACGCCGGTGTGCCCGGCCATGATCTTCACGGAGCGGGCCCACTTCGGATCCGGTGCAGGGAGGGTCGGTACCGGGCCCGCCACCGGCGCCAAGGTGCGCGCGGGGCGGTGGCGGGAGAGCACCCACTCGAGCGCGTTGAGCGTCATGCGGTCCACGCGGGGATCGGCGAGCGCGGCGGCCTCGGTCAATCCCAAGGGCCAGTAGATGGTCCCCACTGAGAACATCCGGTTGCCGCCGGGGAGATCCGCCGAGACCGCGTGGGACCAGGAGGGGATCCCCTCCGCGGTGAGGACCGGGCTCTCGAATGGCAGCGAGAGGCCCTGCGGCGCGGGGAGCCCGGGGAAGACCCGGTCGAACTCGTATCCCACGAGCCCGTGGAGCATTTCCCCGCGGGCAAGCCCGGTGCCCTCGAACAGCCAGTGTCGCTCGTCCCGCACCACGAGGGGGAACGGGGTGGTCTGCCACCCGTCGTACATGGCGCCGAAGAGGAGGCTCTCCGGGTGATCGACGCCGGGATCCCGGTAGCGCAGCGTGCTGCCGGGGACGGGGTCCGCGTTCGGTTCGCTCTTGTAACAGGCGATCGTTCGCAGCCGGCCGTCCGGAGAGGGGACCGCGCGCGTGCGCCAATAGGCGCCGTTCCCGCCGAAGTGCAGGAGCGAGAGGTGTCCGCTCGCGAGCGCTGCGTCCACCTCGGAGCGCTGTTCCGGGTTCCAGTACTCGTCGTGCCCGCCGTGGACGAGGGCCTGGACGCGGCCCAGGTCTGCCTTGCCCCGGACGAAGTCCAGGTTCGAGGCATAGGTGACGTCGTAGCCATGGCGCTCGAGGAACCGCGCGAGGTGGGACTCGTAGCGGAGCTGCTGGCCTGCGCCCTCGTCTCCGTCGTACGGGCGGTCGAACGACACCTCGTGGGCGCGGCCCGAGGGCATGGTGCCGGACACGTCTTCGTAGAGGCTCGCCCCGCCCCACGCGTTGTAGGCCTGGTAGGTGTTCACGCCCGCGCCGAAGAGGAGCTCCGCGCGGCGCGCGTCCCGGATCACCAGCGGGCTGAAGCGGAAGAAGCCGTCCGAGCGAACGGCCTTGAGCACGTACAACCCGGACAGCCACGCCGGGTCCACGCGGAGCGAGACCGTGTCTTCCCATTCGCAGGAGATGCGGCGCGTGGCGGGATCCGCGATACAGCCGCGCTGCTTCCGGGAGGCAAGAGGCCCTGAGCTCCACACCCGCCGCGCACCGTCACCGCCGTAATGCCCCAGCCTGTAGAGATGGAGCGTGGCCTGGGCCGGGACGTCCGAGGAGAGCTTGATGCCCACCTCCTCGCCGGCCTCTGCGGAGTCGGTGGAGAGGTACAGCTCCACCTCGTGCTGCCGCGAACGGACGCCTTCCGCCCAGTCCGGGTCCCCGGGCAGATCGTTCTCCCGCTGGACCGCGTTGGGCGGCGGCGGGCTGCCCGCGTCGTCCGTGCCCAGCTGCCACAGCCGGACGTCCCCGCACGCGCTCCCAGCGACCAACGCCCCGGCTGCCACCCACGCCCGAAGGCCCATGCGCCCCCTCCTCGAGGCACGGAGGGTGGGTCGCCCCGGTGCCCGGTGGGAGCGGTCAGTGGCCCGAGCGTGGGCTCAGTTGCAGACGACCTGGTCCGCGGTCGTGGTGCAGGACTGGCACACGTTCGTCTGGACGAGCGCGCCCGAGCGGCACTCGAGCGTGGCCTTCTTGTCCGCGCTGCACAGCCCCTTGCCCTCGGCGGTGCTGGCGCAGGCATCACCGGCGGCGTTCCCGTTCATGTCGCACTGGACGTTGCCGCCCGCCACCGAGCAGCCACCTGCGCCCTTGCACGGGAGGGCGACCCACACGTTGTTGCGGCACTCGAGCGCGGTCACCGTGTCCTGGCAGAGGAACCCGGTCTTGTCGCACGCCTCGCCGGCCGTTCCCGAGGGGCCGCAGGCGGCGAACAGGATTGAGGCGGCGAGGAACGACAGGGAGAGCGTCTTGTGGAGGTGCATGGGGCGTGCGTCCGGGAAGAGAGGCGGCCCTTATAGCGGCGCGGCGGGCAGCGTGTCCGAGAAGAAACGCACGAGGTTGCGCCCCACGAGTTTTTCCACGCGGGACGTGGGCATCCCGCGGCGGAGCAGCGCGTCCGTGAGCATCGGCAGCCCGGTCACGTCCCGCATGCCGCGCGGGAGGCGGATGAAGCCGTCGAAGTCGCTGCCGAAACAGACGGCGTCCTCCCCCACGACGTCCACGGCGTGGGCCATGTGCGCAGCCACGGCCTCCACGGTTCGTGCACCGACGAACTGGGGCGCGAACATCACGCCGATCACGCCGCCCCGGTCCGCGAGCGCGCGCAGGTCGGCGTCCCCGAGGTTGCGCCAGGACGGCGTGGCAGCGGCGCAGCCGGTGTGGGAGCAGAAGAGCCGGGCGCGCGGGTGGGCGAAGAGCGTCTTGAGCGCGGAGCGGGAGGCGTGCGCCACGTCCACCACCATCCCCACCTCCGCGCAGGCGTCGAGCACCTCGCGCCCGAGCGGCGTGAGATCAAGCTCCGGCGCGAACCGGAACGAGCTCCCGCCGAGCTCGTTGTTGGACAGGTGCGTGAGTCCCATGAAACGAACCCCGCGCCGGAAGAGTTCCTCCACCCGGTCCACGCGCCCCTCGAGCACGTGGCCGCCCTCGACCCCGGCAATGGCAGACAGCCTTCCGGCGGCGAGGTTCCCGGCGAGCTGCCCGCGCGTGGTGGTGAACGCCGCCGTTCCGCCGGACGCCCGGCAGTCCCGCTCCAGCAGGTCCAGCTGGAAGAGTCCCCTCGCCCACTCCCCCGAGCGGGCCTCGGGCGGGTAGCCGCGCCAGCGGGCAAAGAGCTCGAACCCGCCCACGAACGGCAGCCCGCGCGTGACGATGGGGAAGCACTGCAGTTTCACGCCCGCCTCCGAGAGCCGGGGGAAGTCGACGTGGCCCTCGGTGCTTCGGACGTTGAGGTCACGGTTCCACATGAGCGCGTCCGCGTGGGCATCTGCCACGGGAACGGAGGCGTGGAGTTGGCGGGCATCCATGGGCCGCGGCTTATAACGCCCGCTTCCGTTGACGCACGAGGCGGCCCGGCGGTACACGCGCAACCCTTCGCATGGACACGCTTCGTCTCACGCTCAACGGGGAGCCGCGGGAGGTGCCGGCCGGGACGACCGTGGCGGCGCTGCTCTCGCATCTCCGGGTGGGCAAGGGGGCGGTGGCGGTGGAGATCAACGCGGAGGTGGTCCGCCGCGCCGAGCACGGGACGCGCGTGCTGGCGGACGGGGACCAGGTGGAAATCGTCACGTTCGTGGGAGGCGGTTAGCCGCTCACCGGGGAGCACGCATGGACACGCCGTTCCAGGTCGCAGGGCACACCTTCAACAGCCGCCTGATCGTGGGGACCGGGAAGTACCCGAGCCACGAGATCATGAAGGCGTGCCACGAGGCCTCCGGCGCGGAGATGGTGACGGTGGCCGTGCGGCGCCTGGATCTCAAGGCGCAGGGCGAGGCGTCCCTCATGCACTGGATCGACCGCTCGCGGATGAAGCTGCTCCCGAACACGGCAGGTTGCTACACGGCAGAGGACGCCATCCGCACGTGCCGGCTGGCGGAGGAGCTGGGCTTCAGCAAGTGGGTGAAGCTGGAGGTGCTCGGGGACGAGAAGACGCTCTACCCGGACGTGGAGGAGACGCTGAAGGCGGCGCGGCAGCTGGTGAAGGAGGGCTTCACCGTGCTGCCCTACACCACCGACGACGTGATCACCGCGCGGAAGTTGGAAGACGCGGGATGCGTGGCCGTGATGCCGCTCGCCGCGCCGATCGGCAGTGGGCTGGGCATCCGCAACCCGCACAACCTCATGCTCATCCGCGAGACGATCAAGGTGCCGATGATCGTTGACGCCGGGGTGGGCACCGCGTCCGACGCGGCGGTGGCGATGGAGCTCGGCTGCGACGGGATCCTGATGAACACGGCCATCGCGGCGGCAAGGGAGCCCGTGCGGATGGCGCGTGCCATGAAGCTCGCGGTGGAGGCCGGGCGCGAAGCGTTCCTCGCGGGTCGAATCCCGCGGAAGGCCTACGCGAGCGCGAGCAGCCCCCTCACCGGTCTCATCGGCTGAGGCCATGGCAGGACTCCCGCGCCTGGCGGTGATCACCGACTGGGCAGTTCCGGACCTCCTCGAACGGGTCCGCGCCGTGTGCGCACTCGGAAGCGAGGTGGCGGTGATGCACCGCGCCCCGGGACTGCCGGTCCGCCCCTACCTCGAGCGGGCGCGCGCGCTCCAGGCGATCTGCGCCCCTGCCGGGACGCCCCTGTTCGTGGGCGCACGGTTGGACGTGGCGCTCGCCTGCGGCGCGCACCTGCACCTCCCCGAGGATGCGCCTTCGCCCGGAGAGTGCCGACCGTGGCTTCCCGCCGGGCGGTGGATCTCCGTGGCCTTCCACGACGGGACGCCGCTGGAACGGGTGGAGGGGGCGGACGTGGCGCTCGTCAGCCCCGTGTTCTCTCCCGGCTCGAAGCCGGGCGACACGCGCCCCACGCTGGGCGTCCATGGATTCCACCGGCTCGCGGGGACGCTCCCCTGCCCCGCGTGGGCGCTCGGGGGAATGGACCCGGGCCACGCGCGTGCGCTCGGACCGGCGGCCGGCGTGGCGGTGATCTCCGCCTGCTGGCGCGCCGAGAACCCGCTCACCGCGTGCGGGACGCTGCTCGAGGTCCTCAAGGCGGCACCGGCCCGGTAGACTGGCGGCACCCATGACGACCGGCAGCCCCTCCCGTCCACCGCGCCTCGAGCCACTCGGGCTGGGGGAGCTGATCGACCGCGCGGTCCGGCACTGGCGTGCCCACCTCAAGCTGTACGTGCCACCGGTGCTCGGGTTCCAGCTTGTGTTGTACGTGCTGCAGAAGGGGTACCTGTTCGCCATGGACCGCTACTTCCCGCTGATGCGCGGGGGGCGGGCCCTGGACGACGCGCTGTCGGCCGGGGCGAGCGAGGCCGTGGTGCGCCAGCTGGGGCTCGGGTTCGGCGCGGCCGCGGTGCTGGCGGTGGCGTCGCTCGTGCTGAGCCAGGCGGCGAGCGTGGCGGTGCAGGCGGAGATCTGGCCGCGGCTGCTCGGGAACGTCCCTCCCGAGGGGACGTGGAAGACGCGGCTGCGCGCGCGCGCGTGGACACTCACCTCGACCTTCACGCTGGCGCAGCTGTGGCTGCTGGGCGTGCTGCTGCTGGGCTCGGCGCCGGTGGCGGCGGGGCTGATGCTGACCTGGCAGCTGTCGGGAGATCTCTCGCCCCTCGCGCTGGTCGTGGGCGTGGGCGCGGAGGCGGTGGTCGTGCTGCTCGTGCTGCTCTGGTACGTCCTCCGCTTCCTCATGGTCCCGACGGTGCTCGCCACCGAGGACCGCGGGGCCGTGGAGACGCTCCGGCGCGCGGGCGAGTTGGTACAGGGGCGCGTGGCCCCGGGACTGCTCGGGCTGTTGCCGGTGCGCGCCACGGTGCTGCTCACCACCGCGTTCGCGCTGCTGCTCGGCGTGGGCCTGGTCACGAGCATTCCCTCGCTCGTGGTGCAGGGACTCTTCGGGAACCTCTTCAACCCGGACGCCGGCCCCCCGGGGCCCTGGTTCCAGCTGCTCTCGGTCCCCGCAGACCTCGTGGAGACCGCCGGGAGCGCGGTGTTGTCCCCGCTGTACTTCGCCCTCTTCTGCTACCACTACCTGGACGTGCGGATGCGGCGGGACGGGTTGGATCTCTCGGCACGGCTCACCCAGCTGGAGTCCCGTCCTTGAGCGGCGTCGTGCTCGCACTGTTGCTCGCCTCGGGCCCGTGTGACGACGTGACCTTGACCACCGCGCGGCTGGCAGCGGCGCGTTCGGAGGGCGAGCTCGCGTCCGAGGTGACCGGGGTGGAGACCCAGCTGGGGGCGACGCTGATTCCCTGGACCGAGCGTTCGCTTCCACTCGAGGTCCGGGCGGCGCGCGCGGCAGCCCGCGCGGGAACGGCGTGCGCGCTTCACGCGCACGCGGACGTCACGGCGTATCCCGGTGCCGAGACGGTGACAAAGGTCCTGGATCGCCCCGCGTTTGCAGGGTCGAGAGACCGACACCCCCACGCGTGGGGACGGCTGTGGGAGCGATTGAAGGAGTGGGCCCTCTCGCTCCTGGAGGACAACTCCACCCGCACGTTCGCGGCGGGCGTGCGGTGGGCGGTGCTGGCGCTCGCGCTCGGGGTGGCTGCCGCGGGGCTGGAGCGATGGTGGGCACGGCGGAAGGAGGCGGGTGCAGGCAAGCGGTCCGGGCAGCAGGTGACGCGCACGGAGCGGCTCGGTGCCCCGGTGGACCACCTGGCGCGTGCACGCGGGCGCCTCCCCACCGCGCCGCGCGAGGCACTGCGAGAGGGGCTGCTGGCGCTGCTGGCGTCGCTGGAGCGCCGCGGACTCGGGCGCGCGGACCGGGCCGAGACGAACGCCGAGATCCTGTCTGCGCTCCCGGCACGGGGCGCGAACGTCGAGGAGGCAGAGCGGCTGCGGGTGCTGCTGAGGACGTACGACCGGCGCTTCTACTCGCTCTCGGCCGTGGAGCGGGGCGAGGCGGAGGCCTTCCTTCGAGACGTGGAGCATTGGGAGACGTCCGGGAGAGCGCCCCCGTGATCACCGCTCGAACCTTCCTGTACGCGCTGTTGCTCACCCTCGCGCTGGCGCTCTCGCTGGGGACGGGTGCGTCGACGGGGACAGGAAGCGCCCCGGCTTCCATCGCGTCACACGCGGGGGGCGGGCTCGCGGGCGTGGCCACCTGGCTCCGAGAGTCCGGGGCGGAGATCCGGGTCCTCGATGGGCCCCTCACCTCGCTTCCTGCCGGGACAGCGACGGTCGTCCTCGCCGCACCGACCGCGGCGAGGATCACGCGCGAAGAGGTGGTTGCACTCGGGCAGTTCGTTGCAGGCGGGGGAACGCTCGTCTACCTCCGGCCTGGGGCCGGACAGGCGGCGATGGACGAGTGGCTGCAGCTCGAGAGCGCCGGGGAGCTGGACGCATCCCCGCTGGTCGTGGATCCCGGCGGCGCCACGGCCCAGGTGTCCCCTGCGCGTGGGCTCCTGTCGGGACTGACGTCCTTCCGGGTCGGTGCGCGCCGGGGGGTCACCAGCAGCGATCCCCAGTTCCTCGCGGTGGCCTCCGCGGGGCTGGTCCCGGCGTTGCTGTGGCGCCCCGAAGACCGCGGCGAGATCTTCGTCGCTGCAGGCGCCGATCTCGCGGAGAACCGGCGGCTCGAGCTCGGAGACAACCGGGTCTTCTGGGCGAGGCTCGCTGCGCGGGGGCCCCTGGCGTTCGACGAGTTCCACCACGTTCCGCCTCCGCCACCGCCCCTCTCCCCGGGCCCCTGGGCGTTCGCGCTCCAGGCTGTCCTGTGCGCGGTGCTGCTCGCGTTGACACGGGGGACGCACCTGGGACCGCCCCGCACGCCGGCAGTCTCCACGCACCGGCCGGCGCTCGAGTACGCCGAGTCGTTCGGCAGGCTGTTGCGCCGCTCACGCGTGGAGTCTGCGCTGGTGGCGGACCAGGAGCAGCGGCTGCGGCGCATGCTCCACGAGCGCGTGGGCGTTCCCCTGCAGGCCCTGCCCTCCGAGGTGTCACAGCGGCTCCGCCTGCACCGCGAGGAGCTCGCCTCCGCTTGGGAGGCGTGGTGGGAAGAGCGGTCCCGCCTCCCCCCGCGGATCAGCCCCGCCGCGTGGTGGCGCCTGTCACGGCTGGGCGCGGCGTTGGAGGGGTTGCTGCGCCGCGGAGGCTGATCATCCGCTCACCAACGGCTGTACGGATCTCCTCCACGCGCGCCTCCCAGCTCTCCCGCCGCAGCAACTCGGAGCGCTCGGCCGACACGCCTCCGCCCTGCCCGAGCGCGGCTTCCGCTTGTCGAAGGAACTCCTCGCGCGAGCGGGCCAGGAAACAGCCGTTCCCGAGTCCCCGCGTCTCGGGCAGGTCCGTGGCCACCACGGGGAGCCCGGCCGCGAGGTACTCGCGGACCTTGAGTGGATTGGCATTGAGCGTGAGTTCGTTTTGGACGAACGGGAGCAGTCCCACGTCGAACGCGCGGCAATAGCCGGGCAGCGAGGAGTAGGGCTTCCGCCCGAGCAGGTGGACGTTGGGCAATCCGTGCAGGCGCGACACGTCCACGTCCGGGGAGATCTTTCCGAGCACCACCACGCTCCCCTCGGGGAAGCGGCGTGCAAGCGCCTCGAAGACGGACAGGTCCACCCAGTCCGCGACGAGACCGAAGAAGCCCAGCACGGGGCGGGGCAGCCCGGCCACGTCCGCCGGCACCCGCGTGTCGGCATCAAGGGCCCGTGAGAAGTGGGCGAAGTCCACGCCGTGGCGAACGAGGACCGCGTGCGGGTTGGAGAGGCGTTTTCGCTCCAGCAGGCGCTCGGACGAGCTGATGACCAGGTCCGCGCGTCTCAGCAACCGTTCCTCGAGCGAAGAGATCTGCCGGGCATCCGTGTCCGAGAAGGCGCTGAACTCGTCCACGCAGTGGTAGACGACGAGCGATTCACCGAGCGAACCCGAGACGGGCGCCGACGAGGGGAGAAAGGACCAGCTGATCACGTCCTCGAAGCCGAGCTTCGCCATGGCACGGCGCACCTGTGCCCGGACGGCATGGGCGTTGACGCGCTGTGCCCGCGGCCCGAACGCGGGGACCGCCAGCGGCGCAAGAACGTACAGGTTTGGCTCCACCTGCCGGAGCCCCTCGCGGAAGTCCCGCCACTTGCGGAGCACCCGGCGGGCGTCGTGCGCATTGGGCTGGGGCTTCCGGTTGCCGAGGCTGTTGACCCAGAGGACGCGGTTCTCGCGGGACAGGATCCGCATGATGTGCGTCTTGGAGAGAGGATCACCGTCCCAGTCGTTGGAGAAGACGACCAGGTCCCGGCCCACGAGTGCACGTCCCGAGTTCACGTCCCTTGCTCGCCGCATGGTGCCTCTCCCCGCTCGCGAGGCCATTCGCCGGCGAGCTCCCGGTACAACGTCCACACCTCTTCGGCAGCGCCCCCGCGGTGACGGGGGGGCGGTGGCTGCGCGAGGACCTCGTGGGCCGCCTCCGCGAGCGCGCGTGCGTTACCCGCCCGATACGTCGGGACACCTTCCGGACGCGGCGCGGCATCACTCGCGAGGCAGCGCGTCCCGAGTGCCCGCGCCTCGCGGACCGTCACCGCGTCCCCGTCCGCCAGGGTCGGGCGCAGGAAGAGATCCGCGGCGCCGATCACCGCCAGTGCCTCCGCGTGGGCAAGCGGCCCCAGGCCCACGACGCGGTCGCCGACGCCCCGGCGCTCCGCCTCTGCGCGGAAGGCTGCCCCCTCCGTCCCGGGGCCGAACACCACGGCGCCCGCCGCGGGGTGACGCCGGGCGATCCACCCCAGCGCCGCGAGCGCGTGCGTGCGGCCGTACACCGGGGAGGGATGGTCTGCCCACGCGAGCAGGGGCGAGAACCGGCCGCGGGCCTCGTGCGCGCTGAACGGGAGTTCGCCGGCGGAGATGGACTCCGCGAGGAAGGCGGGAATGACGCGGACCGACGGAGGCGGGACGCCGGCCGCTGCGAGCGCCTCGGCGACCGGTCGGGAGACGGCGATGGCGCGCGCGTACCCGGCGAGCGTTCCCCGGGCCAGCCAGCGGTGCGTGCGCGCGCGGTCCAGGAAGGCGGGCGCGAGACCGGAGTGCACGGTGAGCAACCGCCGCATCCCGCGGGCGTGGGGGCGCGAGAACGCGGCGGCCAGCCACCAGGCCTTCGGGTTGTTTCCGCTCACGTGGACGTGCACGAGCGCGTTCGAGCGCTCGCAACGCGCCGCGTGTTGGACGAGCGCCCGCGGCGTCCGCACCGGGAAGGTGCGGGGGCCTTCGTGCGCACCACGCCCCACGTCCAGCACCTCCACCTCCACCCCCCGCTGGCCAGCCCACTGCGCCAGCGCCGCGACGTGCGAGGCAATTCCCCCGGGCGGTGGCGGCACGTCCCCCACCAGCACGAGCTTCACGGTGCACCGCCCATCTCCCGCCGCCAGGCGGACTCGGGATCCGGCTCGACGCGGAGCAGGCGCGCGGGCACACCGGCGACGACGCCCCCCGAGGGCACGTCCTTCAGCACCACCGCGTTGGCGCCGATCACGGCCCAGTCCCCCACCTTGACCGGGCCGAGGATCTTCGCTCCCGCGCCCACGCGGACGTGGTCTCCGAGCACGGGCACGCCGGCGAGACCCGAGCGCCCCCCGAGCGTGACCTGCTGGGAGAGCAGGCACCCGCGTCCCACGCGCACGCCGCGGTGGAGGACGATCCCCAGCCCGCCGTAGCCGAACTGGGTCCCCTCGCCGAGCTCGGCCTCCGGGGGGATCCAGCAGCCGAACAGCACCTGGTTCCCGCGCCGGAGCAGTCCCGGCACCCACGGCACGTGGTGCTGCTTCGCGGCGTGGGCCCAGCGGTACAGCCACATCCCGTCCATGCAGCACCTCCCGTTCTCGAGGGTGGCGCCCGGGGACCGGGGCCACCATTGACCGCGCGGACTAGGCCCGGAGCAGCGAGGCCGGCCGGATGCCCTGCAGCCGAAGCGCGGTGGCGTACGCCGCACTGAACAGCAGCCCGGCCGCCGCGAGCGAGCCGATCCCATGCGTCCCCGGCGCCCCTCGGACGAAGAGCGCCGCGACGGTGGAGGCCGACACGGCGGCTGCGGCGGCACGTCCCAGGTCCGGGAGCGGGACCAGGCGGCGAAGCGGGCAGCGCGTCTCCCCGGTCCCCAGCGCCGAGGGGAGCCGCCACAGCAGGCTCGCCTTGCCCAGCACCTCCACCGCGAGCCACGCGCAGATGGCCCCCTGCATCCCGAAGAGCTTCACCCCACCGGCGACCAGCGGCACGGTCACCAGGGCCTTGCCGAGGTAGGAGGCGAAGAGGAACCGCGTGCACGCGCGGGCCCGGAGCGCGCCGTCGAGCGGGAAGACGGCGAGCGCCACGCCGAGCACGCTGGTTCGGAAAATGGGCGTGGCCGCCGCGTAGCGAGGGCCGAAGAGCGCGCTCACGAACAGCGGCGCCACCGCCAGGAGGAACGCGACCATGGGAAAGAAGAGGTACGCCAGCCGGGCGGTGGCAGCGCGGAACACCTCTGCGCCGTCGTGGGCCCGCCCCTCGCGCTCGAGTTCGCCGAGCCGGACCATGAGCAACTCGCTGGTGGGCGTGTAGAAGAGATCCACGAGCGGGACCTGGAACACGCCCACCGCGTAGACCGCGAAGAGCTCCGGCGGGGCCGTGACAGATACGGCGTACTGGTGGACCGCAGACTGGGGAACGCCGAGCGCCATGGCGGCGCCGAAGGGGGCCGCATAGCGCGCGTGGACCGCGAGGCTCCCGAGGCGGAAGCCCGGGCCTTCGTCCGACCGGGCCCACGCCCCCCAGGCGGCGAGGGCACGGAGGATCCCGAAGGCGGCACACGCCACCATGGCGCCGTGGAGACCGAAACCGGCCCACACCGGCAGTACGAGCGCCGCGGCCCGAAGCGAGTCGGACACCAGGTACGAGACGGCCGAGGTCCGCGCGTGCCCCCGCGCGGTGAACCAGACCTCGAGCACGTTCCCGACGACGAGCCCGCCCGTCACCAGCGCGAGCTCGAGCCGGTAGCCCACGATCGCGGGGTTTCGGAACCCGCGCGCCACGTCCGGGGCGAGCGCGGCCCACGCCATCCCGGCGAGCAGTGACACGAAGGTGAGCCAGGCGAGCGTCTGCCCCAGGTAGCTGCGCGCGTGGCCCGGCTCACGCGGGAGGAAGAAGTAGAGGCTCTGCGCCACGCCGAACGGCAGCAGCATGGCGAGCGTCTGTGCCACCAGGAACAGCTGCTTGTAGGTGCCGTAGTCCGCGGCCTCCAGCTGCCGCGCGAGCACGAGGGGGATGGAGACGGTCAGGACGGCAGACACCAGGCGCGCGAGCACCAGCGGGCCCGCGCGCCCGAACACGCCCTGTCCCGCCTCCGCGCGCGCGGAGGCGGCGGAGCTCATCCCACCGTCTCCCGGCGCATCCCGCGCTGCGGGCGCCGACCTTCCACCGCGCGGGCCAGGCCCAGCGTGCCGAAGGTGTCATCCACGGTGCAGCCCGTCAGCGAGGCCGAGTAGGTCCCACCGGGGCCGCGGCTGAAGTCTTCCCATAGGACCTTGCGCTTGAGCGTGTAGGGATCACCGCCCACGCGGTTGACCCGGTCCTCCGTGGTGATGGCAGAGCGGTACCCGTGGCGTACGAGCAGGGCGACCAGCGCGTCCGAGTACCAGCCGTTGCAGAAGGCAAAGTCCAGAACGGGGACGCCCGTCTCGCGCTCGACCTGGGCGCGTGACTGGGCGAGTTCCTCCCCTGCCCGCTCGGGCGACTCGAGCGTGAGCACGGTGTGGTTCACCGTGTGCGCGCCCAGCGTGATGCCCGCGGCCGCCATGGCGCGGACCTCGTCCCACCCCATGACGGCGCAGCCCGGCATGGACTCGTCCGGCGACACGCCGAGCTGCTGCCCGAGCCCCGAGATGACCTGCTCGAGCACTCCGCCGGGGACGCGCGAGATGAACTCGTCCAGGGTGGCGGACACGGGCGCCCCGCGCAGCACGGGCTCCAGGAGCAGCGACGTCTCTCCCGGCAGCACCTCGTACAGGGGCCGGAAGCACCGGTCCTGGGCGATCCGCGCGAGCCGGAACAGCCGGTCGTGCGCGAAGTGGCGCTCCGTGCCGACGTAGCCCGAGGCCAGGTACACCACGGCGGGGACACCGAGCGCCTTGAGCACCGGGAAGGCGTTGTCGTACACGTCCCGGTAACCGTCGTCGAACGTGACCACGAAGAGATCCCGCGTGGCACGGCGGCGCCCCGCCATCACGTCCAGCGCGTCGGGGAGCGAGGCGAGCTCGAAGCCGGCCTGGTGCGCCTCCTCGAGCTGGCGCCGGAACGTCTCACGCGACACGAGCGTGCCGGGGATGGAGCGCTGCAGCTCCCCGGTGAAGTCCTCGACGACGCGGTGGTAGCCCACCATCACGATCCGCCTTCCCCCCGACTGGACGCGCCGCACCGTCCGGAGCGCCTGCCGGAGCCCGCTCCGGTGCAGCACGCCCGCCACCGCCGCCTTCGCCGCCCGCTTCGCCCACCTGTCCGCCCGCATGCCGCCTCCGGATTCCGTGAACCGCCGTGGCCGGACCGGGTGCAGCGCGCGGACCAGCGGGCCCGGCGTCTTGAGAGGGAGACAGGGCACTCTCCCGCTGTGGATTCGCTTTCCTCCGAGGGGTCAGGGGCGTAAACAGCCGAGCGTCGCAGCCATGGAAGCCCTCGCCACCGCGTTCGAGCTGGAGGACGTGAGCCGCCGGTACGGCCGGCGGTGGGCGCTCGCGCGCGTGAGCTACCGCTTGAAGGCCGGGGGGAGCCTGCTGCTGACGGGCCACAACGGTTCGGGCAAGAGCACGCTCCTCCGGGTGCTTGCCACGGCGCTCCGGCCCACCCTCGGGCGCGTGCGCGTGTGCGGCCGGGACGCCGTGGAGGAGCAGGCCGCCGTGCGGGCCCACGTGGCGCTGCTCTCCCACACGTCCTTCCTCTACGAGGATCTCTCGGCCGAGCAGAACCTGCTCCTGCTCGCCCGGCTGCTGGGCGTGGAGGCGCCGAAGTCCGCGGTGGACGAGATGCTCGAGCGCGTGGGGCTGGGCGCGCGGCGGCACCACCCGGTCCGCCAGTTCTCCGCGGGCATGCGAAAGCGGCTCGCGATTGGCCGGCTGCTGCTCAAGCGGCCGCAGCTGGCGCTCCTGGACGAGCCGTTCGGCGAGCTGGACCCGGCCGGCATCACGGCCATGGAGGGCCACGTCCGGGCGCTGACCGCGGCGGGGACGGCGGTGGTGCTCGCCACGCACCTCGTGGAGCAGGGCCAGGCGCTGTGCACCGAGCGGCTCCACCTGGTCGAAGGGCGGGTCACCGAGCCATGAAGCGCCCATCCCTTCCACGTGCCGTGTGGGTGCTGCTCGGCAAGGAGCTGGCACTGGAATGGCGCACGCGCGCGCGGCTCAACGCGCTGCTGTTCTTCTCCTTCGCCACCCTGCTGCTCTTCAGCTTCGCGCTCGGGCCGGACACCCGGCAGCTCCAGCGGGGGGCCGGCGGCTACCTCTGGCTCGGGATCCTGTTCTCGTCCGTGCTGGCGCTCGGCGAGTCGTTCCGCGTGGAGGGAGAGAACGCGGCGCTGGACGGGCTGCGGCTCGCGCCCGTGGACGCACGCGCCTTGTTCCTCGCCAAGGCGCTCGGAAACGCGGCGCTGCTGTCGCTGCTGTCCGCGGTGCTGGTGGCCCCCATGTGCGCGCTGTACGACGTGTCGCTCGCCCTGGGGCTCGGGCCGCTCGCGGGGGTGCTGGTGATGGGCTGCCTGGCCATCAGCGCGCCGGGCACGGTGTACGCCGCCATCTCGAGCAACGCGCGGGCCCGGGACGTTCTGCTGCCGCTGCTGCTGTTTCCGCTCCTGGTCCCGGCCCTGTTGGCCGCGGTGAAGTCCACCCAGCTGGTCATCGGGGGAGATCCCATGAATCAGCTGGGCTCATGGCTGGGGCTGCTGGGCGGGTTCAACCTGATCTATTGGGGACTGGGCTTCCTGTTGTTCCCCCGCGTGATCGAGGACGGGTGACGATGCGCAAGGTGCTGGGTGTAGGGCTGCCGGTCGTGGGCGTGGGGATGCTCGCCGTGGGGGCATGGCTCGGCCTGAAGTGGGCGCAGCCGGAGCAGTACATGGGGGACGTGCAGCGGATCATGTACGTCCACGTGCCCGCGGTGTGGATGGCGCTGCTCGCCATGGTGCTCAACTTCGTCTCCTCCGTGCGGCGGCTCATGGACCGCAAGCCCCTGCTGTTCGTGGGCGGGGCGCTGGGGCTGCTCGCGGTGGTGGCGGGGGTGGGCTACCAGCTCGCGGTGGTGTCCCCGGCCAACGCGCGGGTGGAGCGGCGGGAGATCCCCCCGCGGGACGGCACGCCGGCGTTCGGCACGTTGAACCCGAGGCTGACCCTGGTGGCGTGGACCGGGATGCCGTGCGGGGGCTGCGCGGGGCTCACCGGGACGCTGCAACACCTGGAGGAGATCTACCGGGGCAAGCTCCGGGTGGAGTACCGGGTGCTGCCGGGCGCCCAGCCCGCGGCGGCAGGGGCGCTGCTCGCCGCGCACGCCCAGGGGAAGTTCGCGGCCCTGCACGAGGCGATGGCCGCCGAGACCGGTCCGCTGGACGCACCGGCGCTGGAGCGGGTCGCCTCGGCGGCAGGCTTGAACGTTCCTGCATGGCAGGCGGCGCTGTCCCAGCGTCCGTTCGCGCAGGGGCTGGAGGCGGACGCGGCCCAGGCGGCGGGGCTGGGGATCTCCTCTGCCCCGGCCCTGTTCCTCAACGGCCGCCCGTTGGCCGGGCCGGCGCAGATCGCGACCCTGCGGGTGGCGGCGGACGACGAGCTCGCGCTGCAGGACCGCGGGGCGGTGGTGAAGTACCTCGTGGGGATGGGCCTGGTGGCCGCGCTGTTGAGCGCACTGGGCGCGTTCATCCGCACGGACGCACAGGCGGATGCGCTCGCCGAGGCCTCCGCAGAGGTGGGCGTGCTGTTCGGCGCGGTGGGCGTGCTGCTCGGGGCCATCTGGGCCAAGCCCACGTGGGGCGTCTGGTGGGACTGGGATCCACGCCTGACCTCGGCGGCGATCCTGCTCGTGGCCTACAGCGGGTACCTCGCGCTTCGGAAGTTCGTGGATGACACGGAGCGGCGCGCGGTGTGGAGCGCGGTGGTGGCCATCATCTCCTTCGTGGACGTCCCCATCATCTACTACTCGGTCCGGTGGTGGAGATCCCTGCACCAGGTCCAGTCCACGCCGAAGGACGTGGCCCCGGACATGGTGGTCGCCCTGCGGTGGAACAGTTTCGCGTTCCTGGTCTTCCTTGTGCTGTTCACCTGGCGCCGTTACGAGCTCTCGCGCGCGCAGCTGGAGTCCGAACAGTTGGCGCCGCCGGACGTACCGGCCGCGGCGGAGGTGAAGGCATGAGCGCGCTCGTCCTGGCGGCGGCGTCGGTGGGAAGCGGACAGATCTCGGACGGCTGGGAATACGTCTGGGCGGCCTGGGCGATTGCGTACGGGGCCATCGGGTTGTACGGCCTGTCGCTCTACCTCCGCACCCGCACGGTGCGGAACGAGGAGAAGCAGCCATGAAGGGCAAGCAGCGGAACCTGGTGATCGCGCTCTCGGCCGTCCTGGTGGCGGGGAGCGGGCTGGCGTTCATCGCGCTCAGCAACATCGGGGACAACCTCGTCTACTACTGGAGCCCCGCGGAGATGCTGTCGCAGGGAGAGAAGGCCTACGGCCCGGTGATCCGGCTCGGGGGCGTGGTGGCCCCGGGGACCGTGAAGTGGGACGCGGCGAAGACGGAGCTCGCCTTCCAGGTGGCAACGGATCACAAGCCGGACGCGGCGAAGGTGCCGGTGCTCGCGCGCGAGGTCCCGCCGCAGATGTTCCGGGAAGGCATTGGCGTGGTGGTGGAGGGCACCTTCAGCAAGAGCGGCGTCTTCACCTCCGAGCGGCTGATGGTGAACCACTCCAACGAGTACCGGCCGCCCGCCGAGGGGCAGGAGCTCAAGGGGTACGGCAGCAACTCGCTGGCGGCGGGGCCGAAGTGAACCACAACGCGCTGGGCAACGTGTTCATCCTGGCTGCCGTGGCAGCGGCGGCCGGTGGCGCCGTGCCGGGACTGGCCTCCGGGCTCATGCGGCGGGATGCAGGGCTGAAGTGGGTCCGCCGGGCGGTCTGGGCCTTCTTCCTCGCCATGCTGGGCGCCAACCTCACCATGGTGAGCGCCCTGGTCACGCACGACTTCTCGGTGAAGTACGTGGCGCAGGTGGGGAGCCGCGCCACGCCGCTGCTCTACACGGTGGTGTCCCTCTGGAGCGCGCTCGAGGGCTCCATCCTGTTCTGGGGGCTGATCCTCGGGACGTACGTGCTCGGCTTCCTGCTCGCCCACCGGCACGAGCACCAGCGGTACCTGGCGCTCGCGCTGGCCGTGATGCTGGCGGTGGGCGCGTTCTTCGCGTTCCTGATCGCCGGGCCTGCCAACCCCTTCGGCGAGGTGAGCCCGGTGCCGCTGGACGGACCGGGGCCGAACCCGCTGCTCCAGAACCACGTGCTGATGGTGATCCACCCGCCCATGCTCTACCTGGGCTACGTGGGGATGACGGTGCCGTTCGGCCTGACGGTGGCGGCGCTGCTGCGCGGGGAGCTGGGCCACGCGTGGATGGCGCCGCTGCGGCGCTGGACGCTCATCCCCTGGGCGTTCCTGACGGTGGGGATCGTGCTCGGCGCGTGGTGGGCGTACGCGGTCCTGGGCTGGGGCGGTTACTGGGCGTGGGACCCGGTGGAGAACGCCTCGTTCCTCCCGTGGCTGACGGCCACGGCGTTCCTGCACAGCATCCTGGTCATGGAGCGGAAGAAGCTGCTCACGCTCTGGACGGTGGTGCTCGGGCTCTCCTCCTTCGTGCTGACGCTGCTCGGGACGTTCATGACGCGCTCGGGGGTGTTCAACTCGGTCCACAGCTTCACGCAGTCCGAGATCGGCCCGGCGTTCCTGGTGTTCCTCGGCGTGGTGCTGGTGCTGTCCGTGGCGCTGGTGGCCACGCGCGGACACCTGCTGCTGCGGGAGCCCGGCGCGTTCCGCTCGGCCGCCTCGCGCGAGGTCGCCATCCTCGCCAACAACCTGGTCTTCACGGCCATCACCTTCGTGGTGCTGGTGGGGACCACCTGGCCGCTGGTGGCCGAGGGGATGTTCGGCAAGCGGGTGAGCGTGGGCGAGCCCTACTTCAACAAGATGTTCGTACCCGGCGCGGCCGCGGTGCTGTTCCTGATGGGGGTGGGGCCGGTGCTCCCCTGGGGCCGGGGCGAGCGTGGAATGATGTTGCGGCAGCTGCTGCTCCCCCTGGCAGGGGCGGTGGTGGCGCTCGTGGGTTGCCTCGCCGCGGGGCTCGGCGGCGGGTGGGCGCTGACGACGTTCGCGCTCGCGGGCTTCACCACGGTGGTGACGCTGCGGGAACTGCTGCTGCCGGCGCGGGTGCGCATGGAGGAAAAGCAGGAGGGGCTGATCACCGCGGTGTTCCAGAGCGCCGCGCGCGCCCGGCGCCGGTTCGGCGGGTACGTGGTGCACCTGGCGGTGATCCTCGTGGCGGTGGCGGTGGCCGCGTCCAGGCAGTACGTGGCGCACACCACGGCGACGCTCAAGGAGGGAGAGTCGATGCAGGTGGGGCGCTACACGCTCACCTACCGAGGCATGCAGTCCGGGAAGGAGCCGCACCGCGAGTTCGTGGCGGCGCGGGTGGAGGTTTCCGGCGAATCGGACCTGGTGCTGCCGCGGATGAACTACTACGAGCGCAGCAACGATCCCATCCAGACCCCCGCCGTGTTGTCGCGCCCGCACGAGGATCTCTACGTCTCGCTGATGGCCTATTCGAAGGAAGGGGGCACCGCGAGCTTCAACACCTGGGTCTTCCCGCTCGTAGGGTGGATCTGGTGGAGCCTCCCCCTGCTGCTGCTGGGCACGGCCGTGGCAGCATGGCCCGAGCGGCGCCGGGTCCCGTCGGTGGCACAGGTGCCGTCCAGCGCAGGACAGGGGGCAACGTGAGCTACGGAGAGCCAGACTACGAGCAGGCGACGGCAGGGATCCGGACGCCGAGCCCGGTGGCCCGGTGGACGGCGACGGCGCTGGCGCTCGGGGTGTGCGCGGGGCTGCTCTTCATCCTCGGGAAGGGGTTCGGGCGAAACCCGCACGAGGTTCCCTTCGCGCTCGTGGGGAAGCCGGCCCCCACCTTCACGCTGCGGCGGTTGGACACCGGCGCGCCGTTCAGCTTCGAGCAGATGCGCGGCCGTCCCGCGGTCATCAACTTCTGGGCGTCCTGGTGTGGCCCCTGCAAGGCCGAGCACCCGGTGCTGCACTGGGCTGCGCAGCGGTTCGGCACGCGCGTGCAGTTCGTGGGGGTCGTGTTCGAAGACTCCGAGAACAACGCCAAGGCCTTCCTCCGGGACCACGGCATCCCGTTCCCGCAGTTGGTGGACCCGGAGTCCCGCACGGCGGTCTCCTACGGCGTCGCGGGCGTGCCGGAGACCTACTTCATCGACGCCGCGGGGAACATCCACGGCAAGCACGTGGGACCGCTCACCCAGGAGGCCTTCATCACGGAGGTGAAGGCCATCCTCGGGGAGGGCGGACCGTGACGGCCACCGCGCTCGGGCTCACGCTGGCCCTGGTGAGCGGCGACTACGCCCCCACGCAGGCGGGAAGCGCGCCCCTGTCCCCGGAGCTCGAGGCCCGCGTGCAGCGCGTGGGCAAGGAGCTGCGCTGCGCCGTGTGCCAGGGCGTGGCCATCACCGACTCGCCGGCCTCCATGGCGCGTGCGCAGCTGGACATGGTCCGGCAGCTGGTGCGCGAGGGGAAGTCGGACGAGGAGATCCGGGCCTACTTCGTGGCGCGGTACGACGAGTGGGTGTTGCTCGACCCGAAGACCGAGGGCACGAGCGGGCTGGTGTGGTTCCTCCCCGTGGCCGTGGCGGCGCTCGGGGCACTCGGCGGGGCCTGGTACGTGCGCCAGAACCGAGCGGGAAAGGTCGCCGCTCCCGCTGCCGTTCCTCCTGCATCTCCCCCGGCCGGCGGAGATGCCTTCCTGGACGCCATCCGCTCGGAGTTGGATCGATGAACGCCGTCAACTGGACGCCGGGGCTCGTGGCCACCGTCGTCGGCGCCGTGGCAGGCACGGGGCTCGTGCTGTTCCACCGCCGCACCGGGAGTGTGCTCTCGGCGCAGCAGGACCAGCTGGCGGACCTCGACCAGCGCGTCTCGGCCCTGCTCGAGGAGCTGCGGGAGCTGGTGCAGGACCAGCACCTGCTTCCAGAGGAGGAGTTCTCGCTGGAGCGCGGGCGGCTCGAGAAGGAGGCGGCAGCGGCGCTGCGCGAGCGGGACGCGTTCGCGAAGGCGTTGACCGAGGCGTCCGCGGCCCCCGCGCCGGCGCAGGCCCCGGCAGCAGCCCCGCTGGTGAACCCGACGCTGAAGGGGGCGCTGTACGGCGGCGGGACGGTGCTCTTCTTCGTGGTGCTCGGGCTGCTGCTCGGCCAGGAGAGCAAGCCGCGGACCGACGGCGTGCCCGTGACGGGAGGCGGCGCGCCGGGAGTGGCGGAGCCGGCAGGGCCGCCCCCGGATCCCCAGTTCGAGGCTGCACGCGCCCAGCTCGAGAAGAGTCCGAACGACGTGGAGCTCGCAGCAGCGGTGGCGCACGGCCTGCTCGCGCGCGAGCAACTGGCAGAGGCGCAGGCGCTGACGCAGCGCGCGCTCGGCCTGGATCCCTTCCACACCGAGCACCGCGTGCACGCGGCCATGCTGCGCGGGATGCGGGGGGAGACGGTGCCTGCGCTCGAGGAGTTGGAGCGGATCGGGCGGGCGCACCCGGACGGCACGGAGGCGCTGCTGTTCGCGGGCGGGCTCGCGCTCGAGCTCGGAGAGCCGCGCCGCGCGCTCGGGAATTTCGAGGCGTACAAGGCGGCCGTCCCGCCCGGCCAGTCCCCGCCCCGGCTCGAGCACGTGATCTCGCTCATCCGCCAGCAGCTCGGCGAATCGCCCGCCGCGGCAGCACCCGCCGGCGCGCTTCCTCCCCCGCTCTCCCCGGAGCAGGTCGCCGCGGCGCAGGCGGCCGCGCAGGGGCCGGAGCTCCAGGCGCGGGCCGCGGGACTCGTGGACGAGGCGGAGCGCGGGCTGCTCGCCGGCCGGTTCCAGGAGGCGCTGGACCGCTACAAGCAGGTGATGCCGGTGATGCCGGACAACGGCCGAGCCAAGGCCGGGATGGCATGGGCGCTGATCCAGCTGGGCAAGCAGCCCATGGCGGACCGCGTGTGGGGCGTGGCGGTGAGCTCGGATCCAGCGGCCGTCGCGGCGCTCGGGGACCGGCTCGAAGCTGCCGGGCAGGCGGCCGAGGCGCGGGCGCTGCGTGAACGGCTCGTGCAGTCCGCGGAGGGCTGGAGCGGCAGGGACGCGGTGCGGGCAAAGCTGCGCTGAAGCGCGGGTTCAGCGCAGCAGGCGCGGGTGACGTGGTGTCGCGCGGGCCTCCGGTGAGCACCGTTCGGACATGGGTAGACGATTTCTCACGCCATGGACGGAATCACGGGATGCCCCGGGGCGCTGGGGGGGAGGCAGCTACTACGGGGAGCGGGACAGGCAGGAGCCGCCGGAGCTGCCGGGCGAACAGCCCCCCGCGCTGAGGCCGCACCCGCGGGTCCACGAGACGCTTGCCGGTGTCCCCCGCTCCTCGTGGCAGGGGCACGACGGGATCGGCGACGTCAGCGGGCTCGGCACCGGGTGGGGAACGGGGACCGGGAACGTGGAAGTGGGGGATCACTGGGACGAGGAGCCCGGGCGGACGGGCGATTGACCGTCTCCATACCCGGATGCACCATGCGCCCCTCCACTTGGTCCAAGGGGGGAAGAACACATGAACAAGCTGCTCTTCGGCGCTTCGGTCGCGCTCGCACTCGGCACCGGCTGCGGGCCCGGCACGGTCAAGGTCTCGCTCGCCAACGGCAACCCGCAGGCGCTGCAGTCGTCCCAGTCTGCGCTGACCGGCACCGCGGGGACCCCCTCCGCGTTCGGGGTGAAGCTGCTCGCCATCTACCTGGTCGAGGACCAGGAGAACGCCACCGCCGAGGGAAACTGGCTCGGGAACAACATCGGCAACGCCATCCGCGTGTGGAGTTCTCCCGCGTGCGGCCCGGATCTCACCGATGCGTCGTGCGAGGGCGCGGATTACTTCGACCTCAACCGCCCCACCGCGGACGTGAACGCCGCGCTGAACGCGCAGGCCACGCAGGCTGAGCCCGGTACGTACCGGTACATCAAGGTCGCGCTGCTCGGCTCGCAGTCCAAGGGCAACAACGCCTACACGAACGCGAAGTGGGCGGACGCAGACTCGGGCACCGCGGAGCAGACCTTCGCCTCGGTCCAGACCGAGTGGGGCGCGCCTTTCACCTCGCCGCTGGTCCTGGCCGCGGGCGAGTCGGTGACGGCCACGCTCACGTACGACCTGAGCTCCGTCGTGTTCCGCGGCAGCGACGCGGAGGAGAAGATCTCCGGCCAGGGCATCTTCCAGCCCGGCCGCGCAGACGACTGCGCCGGAACGGGCAGTCCGCGGACCTGCATCGAGTTCCCGGACCTCGTGGCCACCGCGGCCAGGGCGCCGTAGCTCAGGCCACCGCGGCGCGGCGGCGGCGCCCCTGGATGATCCCGGTGACGCGGCGGGGCAACACCGCCTTCACCCAGGTGCGGGCGGCTCTCTGCGCGTTCCAAGACGCGTGGAAGAGCCGCCCTGCCATCCCGGGAGACAGCACCCGCCAGGCCTCGGTGTGACGCTCTGCGTCCACCCAGTCCCGCTTGTACGGCTCGGTGCCGCGCAGGAAGTCGTAGCGGCTGCAGCCCAGTGCGAGTGCGTCCCGGAAGGTCTCCCCCACCAGCACGAGCCCCACGGACTTTCCCGCCCACTCGGGGGCGTAACCGCCCTGGTAGTAGTGGAACGTGCCGCGGTCCACGATGCCGTAGACCGCGGCCACGGCGCGCCCCTCCACCTCGAGCGTCGACAGCCGGAGCCTGCCGTCCCCCGCCAGGAGCCACGTCGCATCCCGGTGGAACGCCTCCACGTGGGGCCCGCGGATGCCCTGCGATCCGCCGTCCGAGGCCCACCGGCGCTCGTGCAGCTCGAAGAAGGAGGCAAGCGGGCCAGCGAGCGCCCCGGGCGCCGTCGTGATGCGCAGCTCGAACCCCGGCTGCTTGCCCCACCACTTCCGGCGCCGCAGGAAGTTGTCCCGCCGCGCCGTCCTCAGGAGGAAGGTGTCGAACCCCTCCCCCGGCATGAAGGTCCGCACGGGGCAGGTGAAGCGAGGCCAACGGCCCCGAAGCCACTCCGCGGGAAGCGAAGAGACGAGCGCCCCCATGGCCGTTGAGCCCACCTCCACGTCCTGCAGTTCCAGCACGTCCCACTCCGAGGCGTGCGCGAGCAGCCACGCACCGAACAGCCCCCCCACGACGGCCTCCTCGCCCGGACGGGAGATCACGTCCAGGTAGTCGCTCCCCACGGCGTCTTCTCCGAGCAGCGCGAGCCTCCGGACCGGCACGCCGCCCACGCGCACCGCGTGCCGACCGAGGGCCAGCAGTCCCCGGAGCGCACCCGTGGCGTCTCGGCTCTCCAGGATCCACGGCTCCCAGTCCGGGTGGAGACGCTGCCACCACGGGTACAGCCAGGCCCAGCGGTTGAAGACGGAGGTGGTCCCCGCGTCGACCAACTGTTCCCACTCTCCACGCAGCCCCGCGAATCGCTGCGCGGACGGGACGCAGGTGACCCGCAGCGCTCCCTCGGGCTCGAGCCTTCGCATGGATCATCCCACCCGCGCGCGCCGGGTGGAGGTGGCACGCACCGCCTGGCGCACCTCCTCGGCCACCTTCGACACGGTGTCGGGCTCGAGGTCCTGGTGGCAGGGGATCTCCAGGATCTCCCGCCGGAGCGCCGCCACCTCGGGGAACTCCTCCGGGGCGCACGCCGGGTGGAAGTCGCTCCAGAAGTCCACCGCGTCCACGCCCACCGCGCGGAGCCTCGCGAGCACGCCGGGCTTGTCCTGGACCCGGATGGGAAAGAAGAGCGGACAGTTGCCGGCCGGAAGCTCGTGGAACAACGGCTGGCCCACGTCGCGGAGCCTCCCGAGCAGTTGGAAGAAATTGCGCCTCCGCCGCTCGACGATCCCGTCCAGGTCCTGGGACAGCGCAATGCGAAGCGCCAACGGAGACATCCCCAACTCCACGTCCTCCAGCTCGAAGTGCTGGGTGCCCGTGGCCACGCGGTCGATCTTCGCCGCATCCACCGCGGCATGCCCGAGGGAGCGGATGGCGGAGCGCAGCGCCCTGCCCGCCACCCCGCCCCGCATCTCGAGGTTGAGCAGCAGCAGCGACAGCAGGTGCGAGGTGGTGGAGGCCGAGGGCGGGGGCGAAAGTTCGGGGAGAGAGCGCGCGGTGTCCCGGTTCAACACCAGCGACCCTCCGTGCGGAACCGGGAGCGTCTTGTAGAGGCAGTAGATTCCCACGTCCCCGGTGACGCCCAGCGGCCGCGTGCCGTCCGCGGAGAGGAGCGACAGCGCGCAGTCCTCGATGAGCGGGATGCCACGCTCGTCCGCCATCCGTCGAAGCGCGTCCGTGGGCCCCGGAAAGCCCGCGAAGTGGGTGAGGTAGATCGCGCCGGTGTCCGGACCGATCTTCCGGGCGACGTCCTCGACGTCGGTGTCCCAGTGGGGCCCCACCCGGTAAAAGCGTGGACGCACCCCCGCTGCCACCAGGGCCTCCACCTCCACGCCGTGGTGGTAGGCCGGGACCAGCACCTCGCGCCCCTCCAGCCGGTACATCTTCGCCGCCAACCAGACGGCGTTCCGGGCGAAGTAGGCGTGGCGAACGTTGGCCGCGGAGAACGGGGGGAAATGCACGGGCCGAGGCGGAGCCCACAGCATGTGGGGCCACAGCGTGGGCTGAGAAGGAACGAACAGCCGCGGACGGTTCATCGCTTCCATCGGGAGACCACCTCTCGGACGGCGGGAACGAGCCGGAACTTCGCCGCGGCCAGCGCCCGGCCCAGCGCGGAGTCGCGGAAGACGTAGAGCCAGTCGTGCGCGATCCGGCGCTCCGTCCAGTCGCGCTTCCAGGTCATGTCCGGCCCGAGGAAGTCGAACGCGGTCCAACCGCGGGAGATCCCCTCGCGCGCCACGTCCTCCACGAGCAGCTGGCCCGGGCTGCAGGCGCCGAGCTGCTCGTCGTAGGCGGGCTTGAGCAGCAGGTAGCGTCCGTCGTGGACGAGCCCGTAGTGAAAGGCCACCGCGCGTCCCTGCACCCGGAGGACGAACAGGGACAACCAGCCGCGCTCGGCCGCCACGCGCGCAAGCTCCGTGTAGAAGCCCCGCGTGGAACGGTCCTGCGCCATGGCGGTCCCGCCGCGCCCCTTCCACCCGGCGGCCTCGAGCGCGAGCCCCTCCTCGAGCACGGAGTCCAGCGCGGGCCCTCCCGTGACGCGCTGCAACTCCAGCTCGCCGTGGCCCGAGAGCTTGCGTCTCCGCCTGCGGCAGTTGGCGCGGAACCGGGCGTCCAGACTGGACTCCAGCGCCTCCCACGTCGCCGGAAGCGGAAACCAGGGGGACTCGAGCGACCGCCAGGTCCCCACCTCGGCCCCCCGCTCCCGCGCGGCGTCGAGGAGCCTTCGCGCGGCGCCTCCCTCGGGGACGTCCGGCAGCCTCAGGACGTCCCACCGCTCCTGCGCGAGCCGCTCGTCGAGCGCGGCCGCCACGCCCTGCTCCATGCCCGGCCGGCAGAGGAGATCGAAGCGGCAGGAGTGCGCGTTGGCCGCCCCCGCGAGCTCCGTCACCGGGACGCCGAGCACCGTGGTCCGCCGCTGCACCGTGGGCAGCGCACCGTGCAGCACGCCCCCGGCGTCTCGCACCCACCAGGTGCGCCAGGTCTCGGAGGCGGCGAAATTGTCCAGCCAGGCGGACAGGAACTCGTGTCGCAGGAAGACGGGCGCCCGCGCCGTGTCTGCAAGGATGTTCCATTCTTCCCGCAGTGCCATCCACCCCGGCCTCCCGCGGACTTCCCCCGCGTGGAGCACCGCTTCCCTCTCCCGCTCCCGGATCACCCCTGGCCTCCCTCCCCGCACGCACCGCGTCCGCCCCACCCCGCTGCAAGCTCCAGGACTGCCTCCGCGAGCCTCCGCGGATCGTGGCGGGCACGCAGCCCGGGCGCGAGCAGCTCCCGGAAGTGAGGAACCACGCACTCGGCGCGGAGGGATCTCCGGTGGGCCAGGAGGCCTCCCACGCCCCGCCGCGCGTACCTCGCCTCCAGCTCCGCGGGCAGGGGATCCCCGTGGAGAAGGGCCACGTCCACCACCGCCCCCGCGTGCGCCACGACGGCCCGGACGTGGGCCGCCGCGTCCATGCCCTCGGTCTCCCCGCGCTGCGTCACCAGGTTCCCCACCCACACCCGCAGCGCCCGTGAAGACTGGATGGACTCCGCCACGCCCTCGACCAGCAACGGGGGCAGCACGCTGGAGTAGAGGCTCCCCGGCCCGAGGACGATGACGTCCGCCGCCTCGAGCGCCCGCAGTACTCCCGGGGCCGGGGCCACGCCCGGTGGATCCAACCAGACGCGCCGCACGCGCCCGCGCCCCCGCGCCAGCCACCGCTGGCCGCGCACGGGGAGCGCCCCCTCCCGCTGGGCCACCAACTGCACCGGTTCGAGGGTGCAGGGTAGGACCCGGCCGCGGGTGCCGAGCCAGTTGCCCGCCACCTCTACCGCCGCGAGGAAGTCCCCGGTCCGCTCCGTGGCCCCCGCGATCACCAGGTTGCCGAGGGCATGGCCCCTGAGCGCCCCGGAGCCCCGAAAGCGGTACTGGAAGAGCCGCCCGAGCGGCTGCCCCTCTCCCGCGAGCGCCACGAGGCAGTTGCGCACGTCGCCCGGCGGAGGAAGCCCCTGCCACCTCCGGAGGCGCCCGGACGATCCTCCGTCGTCGGACATGGCCACCACCGCCGTGAGCGACACCTCCGGGTGGGCCGCGAGGCCCGAGAGCACCGCGGGCAGGCCGGTCCCTCCCCCCAGCGCCACCACGCGCAGCGGCCGGTGGGCCGTCACCCCGTCCATCACCGAAGCGTTCACCGGGCCCCGCGCCCCACGAGCACGTGCCGGACGGTGTGGAAGAGGCAGGCCGCGTCCAGGAAGAGCGAGCCGTTCTTCACGTAGTAGAGGTCGTATTCCAGCTTGTTCCGGGCATCCTCCACGGAGGCGCCGTACGGGTAGCGGATCTGCGCCCACCCGGTGAGCCCGGGCTTCACCGCCTCGCGCAACCCGTAGAACGGGATCTGCTGCTTGAGCGACTCGACGAACATGGGCCGCTCCGGCCTCGGGCCCACCAGGGACATCTCCCCGCGGAGGACGTTGAGCAGCTGCGGCAGCTCGTCCATGCGCGTCTTCCGGATGATGCGCCCCACGCGCGTGACGCGGTCGTCGTCCTTGCGCGCCCACACCGCGCCCCCCTGCTCCGCGTCCGTCCGCATGCTGCGGAACTTCCACAACCGGAAGGGCTGGCCACCGCGGCCCACGCGCTCCTGCCCGTAGAAGACCGGGCCGGGACTGTCGACGGCCACGGCCAGCCCCACGAGCAGTCCCAGGGGCCAGGCCACCATCACCATGGCGGAGGCGACCGCGAGATCGAACGCGCGTTTCACCGACCGTCGAAGCGGAGAGGCCCGCAGCTCGTCGGCGAACGCGAGCGACTCCGCCTGGAGGGCCGCCACCGGGAGGCGCCGGAGCTCCCGCTCGACGAAGGACTCGAAGCGCAGGACCGAGGCGCCCGCGAGCCGGCACCGGAGCAGCTCTCCCGCGAGCGCTCCCCGCCCCGGCTCCCCCGCGTCCACCACCACGCGGATGCGGGCGCGCGAGAGCCAGCCCACGAGGTCCTCCCCCCCGGGCGCCGCGAACAGCTCCACGCGGCCGTCGCCGTCCTGCTCGAGCCACCGCGCGAGCTGCTGCGCCCGGAGCCCGTCCCCCACCACCGCCACGCGGACCGGTGGGCCGGTCACCACGCTGAGCGCCGCGCGCACCAGGATCACCCCGGTCACCGCACCCACGGCCGCACCGAGGGCAGCCCCCGGAGGGAGCCGCGCACCGGCGAGCAGCCCGAGTCCACCCAGGGTCACGGCCGCAAGTCCCGCGGCGCGCAGGACCCGGATGCCCCGCGCTCGGTCCTGCCACGCCACGCGCAGATCGTAGAGGTCGACGAGGTAGAGCGCATACTGGAATGCCGCCACGCCCCCGAGCGCGAGCAGCCAGGTGACGCGCAACGCGGCCGCGCCCACCGGCACCCCGCTGGGCTCGAGCACCCGCGCCGCGACCACCGCACCGCCCACGCACGCGGCGGAGAGCGCGGCGCCTTCCGCGACGAAGAGGGCCACCTTCCTCCCGGGGACCCAGTGGTGGAACACCCTCATGGCCTGGCGCCTCGCCCCCGCACCACGTCGTTGAGCACGCAGCCCAGCACCGGGAGCCCCTCGAGGAGCTCGAGCGCGCGGCGTACCTCGGGACCACGTGCCCGCCGGGCACTCGCCACCAGCACCGTGCCCTCCGCCTGGGCCGCCACGCGCGCCGTGGCTGCGCAGCGGAGCACCGGCGGGAGATCCAGGACCACGTCGTCGAAGTTGGCGCGCAGGCCGGACACCAGCGCCCGCATCCCCGGGCTTCCCATCCACGCCGCTGCGTCTTCCGGTGGCGTCCCCACGCAGAGCACCGAGAGCGGCGTCCCGTGGAAGCGGCGGGCCGCATCTCCGAGGCCCGCGTCACCGGAGAGCACGTCCGCCAGTCCCGGCCGGGGTGGGATCCCGAGCGCAGCGGCGAGCCCCGGTGCCCTCGCGTTGAGTTCCACCAGCAACACGCGCCGCTCCGGCTGTGCACACGCGGCGGTCACCGCGAGGTTCGCAGCGGTGATCGTGGTCCCCTCTGCCTCGGTGGCCGAGACGAGCGCGATCATCCCGAGCCCCTCGCCCCCACGCGCCCGCTCCAGCCGGAGGTGGAGTGCGCGGTACTGCTCGGCCGCCTCGGAGGCAGGCGCCACCAGGGACACCAACCGCGGATCCACCTCGCCCCGCCCCGCCGCGCCGTCCTGCCGCGGCAGGTACCTCCCCGCCCTCGTCCCGGTCTGGTCCATGCGTGCGTCTCCCTCAGGCATCCACGGTGTCCGGGCGTTCACGCGCGGGGACCAACACGCGCCGGCCCTGCGCCCCGTCCAGGTGTGGGATGGCGCCGAGCACCGGCACCGGGAGCGTACGCCTCGCCGTCTCTCCGTCCCGGAGCCGGTCATCGCGCAGGTCCGCCAGGGTCCCGGCGAGGGCGGCGAGCGCCAGCCCCAGGAGCAGCACCACGCCCATCCCGGCGACCCGGTCCGGCTTCACCGGGGAGGGAGGCAACACGGCCGGGGACACCACGTTGTAGAGCGTGCCGGCCGAGCGCTCCTCGAGGTCCCGGCTGAGCTCCGCCTCGACCTTCCGGCTCACCAGCGCCTGGTACTTGGTGCGGAGGATGTCGTAGTCGCGCTGCATCACCGCCAGCTCGTGTGCCACGGCCGGCGTGGCATCCAGCCGCGCCTGGAGCGCCGCGGACTCCGCCTGCAGCCCCTTCAGCGAACGCTGGTGCTCCTGGACGTGCTCCACCGCGCGCGATC
>JBDLRJ010000046.1:0-5151 GCA_039800145.1 Pseudomonadota bacterium
GGTGGTGGACCGGCTGCAGCTGCAGCGCGCGGACTTCTCCGGCGAGAACGAGGGACCGCTGCGCTTCTCCATCAGCGGGGGGCGGCTCGGGGTGGAGGCCTTCAGCTTCCGCGGCCCGAACACGCACCTGGTGCTCGCGGGGACGGCGGACGCGGAGGCGTTGGATCTCAAGCTCGGCGGCACCTTCGACATGCGGCTGGCCGAGTCCTTCACCTCGGCGTTCGACCGCACCGGCGGCAAGGTAGAGGTGACGGCGGCGGCCACGGGGAGCTGGGGCGATCCCCGGCTGGCGGGCACGGCCGAGGTGAAAGACGTGCGGCTGTCTCTCAGGGACCACGGCGTGGCGCTGCGCGGGCTCGGCGGGCGGGTGGAGTTCTCCGGGGCGCGGCTCCTGGTCCAGGAGCTGTCCGGGGTGCTGAACAACGGGCGGGTGCGTGCGCGCGGAGAGGCGGCGCTGGACCACGGGCGGCTCGGACAGCTGGAGGCGACGCTCTCGTTCGAGGAGGTGGCGTACCGCCCGCGCGAGTGGCTGCCGCTGACGGCGAGCGGCGAGCTGCAGCTCTCGGGGAAGCCGGGCGCGCTGCTGCTGCAGGGCGGAGTGGAGCTGGAGAAGCTCCGCTACGAGCAGGCGCTGGACCTGCAGTCCATGCTCGGAGATCTCCGCAAGGGGACGGGCGTGGCCGGCGTGCGCTCCGTCACGGAGAAGCAGGAGGAGTGGCTGCGGCTGGACGTGGGGGTGAAGACGGGACGCGAGGTGTGGGTGGACAACAACCTCGCGAAGGCGCGGCTCGTGGGGGAGCTGCGGCTGACGGGGACGAACGTGCACCCGGGGCTGCTGGGCACCATCGAGACCGCGGAGGGGGGCGAGGCCTTCTACCGCGGCAACCGTTTCTCCATCACGCAGGGGCAGCTGGAGTTCCGCGAGCGGGACCGGGTGGAGCCGGTGTTCGACCTGAACGCCGAGACGCAGGCGCGCGAGTTCCTGGTGCGGCTGCACGCGTTCGGCAGGGCCTCCAGCCCCGAGGTGGTGCTGCAGGCGGAGCCGGAGCTCTCGGAGGCGGACATCCTGTCGCTGCTCACGCTCGGCGTGGTGTCACGGGACCGGACGGGGGTGGGCGGCGAGGCAGGGGCAGGGCTCGCGGCGGAGGCGTTCCTGAGCGCCTCCGGGCTCGGGGACCGGGTGCAGCGCTTCCTGCCGCGCAACCAGGTGTTCCGGGATCTCTCCTTCCACCTCTCCACCACCTACAACGACGCCTCGGGCCTGGTGGAGCCCACGGCGCAGCTGGAGTCCAGGTTCCTGACGGAGCAGCTGAAGCTGGGTATGACGCGGCCCATGTCCGGCCGGGGAACGCGCGCGCAGGCCGAGTACCGCTTCGACGCGCGGACGAGCGCCCAGGTGCAGTGGGACAACCAGGTGAGCGCGGACTTCAACAACGTGGGCAACCTCGGACTCGAGCTGAAGCTGCGATGGGAAGTCGACTAGCCCTGCTGCTGCTCCTGTTGTCGGCCCCCGCCGCCGCCGTCCCCACGGTGAGCGACGTGGACGACGCCGTGGTGGCGGACGTGGAGCTGCACCTGCCGCCGGGGGCGGAGTCCGCGGGGCTCGCGCAGCTGGTGGCGGTGCGGCGCGGACAGGTGCTGCTGCAGCGCAACGTGCGGCGCACGCTCGAGCGGCTCTACGCCACCGGCCGCTTCTCCTCCGCGGTGGCGCGGGTGACGCCCACGCCGGACGGGCTGCGCGTGGTGTTCGAGCTGGAGCTGCGGCAGTCCATCCGGCGCTTCAGCGTGCTCGGGACGTCCGTGCTGACGGCGGACCAGGTGCGGGTGCGCGCGGGGCTGCAGGAGCGCGAGGAGTTCGTGCCGGAGCGGCTGTCGCTGGCCATCGCCTCGGTGAAGGAGGCGTACCGGCGGCGAGGGCGGGACGAGGCGGCGGTGGAGGCGGACGTGGTGGAGGTGGGGGACGGGCGCGTGGACGTCACGCTGCAGGTGCGCGAGGGGCCGCCCACGCGGGTGACGGCGCTGCAGTTCACCGGGGGGCCGGGACTGGGGCTGGGCGAGCTGCAGGGCGCGCTCGGCGTGAGCCCCGGGGAGCCGCTGGACGAGGAGGCGCTGGCCGCGGGGCTCGAGCGGGTCAAGCAGCGCTACCGGCAGGGCGGGTACTACCGGGCGCGGGTGGGGGAGCTGGAGATTGCCCGGGACGGCCGGGGCGGGGCGCGCGTGGCGCTGCCGGTGGAGGCGGGGCCGCGCTGGACGTTCGCCTTCAGCGGCAACCGCTCGGTGGCGGACTCGGTGCTGCGCAGCGTGGTGCGCTGGGACGGGAGCGAGCTGCTGGACGAGGCGGTGGTGTCCCGGCTCGCGCGGCGCGTGGAGACCTTCTACCTGTTCCGCGGCTTCCTGGACGTGCGGGTGCGCGCGCGGGAGCGGCTCGGGCCGGGGGGCGCTGAGGCGCTGCTCGTCTTCGAGGTGGACGAGGGGGCGCCCACGCGGGTGACGGAGCTGCGCTTCGAGGGCAACACGCAGGTGTCCAGTGCGCAGCTCCGCTCGGTGCTGGTGGAGGCCATGCGCGGGAGCGCGCCGGTGGTGACGGACGCGGCGGGCCTGCTGGACAAGGAGGACGTGCCGGGGCCGCCGCCGGCCGAGGTCTTCGTGGAGCCGGCCTGGCGGCTCGCGGCGGAGCAGATGGAGGCGCTGTACCGGGAGAAGGGGTTCCTGCGCGCCACGGTGCGGCTCGCGGAGGCGGAGCTCCGTCCGGCGGAGGGCGCGGCGCGCATGGGCTTCCGCGTGGTGGAGGGGCCGCAGGCGCTGCTGACGGAGGTGAAGGCCGAGGGTTGGCCAGACGCGCTGGCCTTCCCCGGTGCCGGGGCGCTGAAGGCGGGGGCCCCGCTGGTGCCGTCCGAGCTGGAGCGGGCGCGCGGCGCCCTCGTGCGGACGCTGGGGCGCGCGGGCTTCCTCTTCGCGCGCGTGGAGGTGGAGCCGCAGGTGGCCGCGGACGGACGCACCGCCCAGGTGCGCTTCCCGGTCACGCCGGGGCCGCGCGTGCGCGTGGGCAACGTCATCCTCAAGGGGCTGCAGCGCACGCGCCCGTGGATGGTGCGGGACAACCTGCGCTTCCGCGAGGGGGACGTGGTGAACCCCGAGGCGCTCTACGAGTCCCAGCGGCTGCTGGCCTCCATGGGGGCGTTCCGCAACGTGGCGGTGACGCTGCTGTCCCCCGAGGTGCCCGAGCCGGTGAAGGACGTGGTGGTGGAGGTGAAGGAGCGGCCGCAGCTGGAAGGGGACGTCGCCGGGGGCTACTTCCTGGTGGACGGGCCGCGCGTGCTCGGGACGGCCAGCTACCAGAACATCGGCGGGGTGGGGCTGAACGCCAACCTGCGCGGGAAGCTCAACTACGTGGGCGCGTCCGTGATGGCCTTCTCGGGCCTGGTGGACCCCGCGTCCATCCAGGGGTTGGACGGACTGGGCGGGCGCGGAAACGGCTCCCTCAGCGCCCCGCGCGGCCTGGGGCCGCTGCCGGACGACGTGAGCGCGCGGTTGGATCTCCTCGGCGAGCGCGAGTTCCGTCCCTCCTACCGCTTCTCGCGCTTCGCGGCGGTGGCGGGGCTCGAGTGGGTGCCGAGCCGCTGGTTCGCCGGATCGCTCCAGTACGAGCTGGAGACGAACCGGGTGCAGGCGGCCCCGGGCCTGCAGCTGCTCCTGAGCTCGCTGTCCCGCGCCAACGAGCAGCGGCTGCGCTTCCCCATCGGCGTCACCAACCTGCAGTCGCTGCGGCCGGCCTTCACCCTGGACTTCCGGGACGACCCGGCCAACCCGCGGAGCGGGGTGCTGATCACCGCGGTCACCGAGCTCACGCGGGATCTCGGGGCGACGCTGGAGGACACGGACGGGAACGCGCTCGCGGACTTCCGCGTCTTCACGCTGAAGGTGCAGGGGGGCGTCTCCGGCTACCTGCCGCTGGGGCCGCGGGTGGTGCTCGCCACGTCGCTGCGCGGCGGGCGCTTCTTCCTGCTGGACCCCGCCTCCTCCACCATCGGCCCGAAGCGCTTCTTCCTGGGAGGTGGAACGTCCTTGCGCGGCTTCCGCGAGGACGGCGTGTTGCCCGCGGACCGGCGCGAGGCGCTGCAGGCGGACCGGCGCAGCTGCACGGCCACGGTGAACCCGGCGGGGTGCACGCCCGCGGCCACGGTGCTGGCGAGCGGGCGCGAGGTGCCGAGCGAGGGCGGCGAGCTCTTCACCCTGGGCAAGGTGGAGCTGCGCTTCCCGTTCCCGGCGGCCTCGTCCCTGGACACCGCGGTCTTCCTCGAGGCCGGCAACCTGTGGCTGCAGCAGGCGAGGTACCGGCCCACGGAGCTGCGCTACACGGTGGGGACCGGCATCCGGTACGGGACGCCCATCGGGCCGCTCGCGTTCGATCTCGGCTTCAACCTCTTCCCGGACGAACTGGTGAACGAGCCCTCGGTGCAGGTGCACTTCAACATCGGGCTGTTCTGAGCCCGGTGGCGCGGACCTCGCTGCTAACACCGAGATCGGTTGAACTGATGAGCGATACCGAGTGACCGGCGGAACCATCCCGCGATGTGGGACCTGGGGACGCGGCGGCGAAGGCGTCGGACCGCTGCACGTAGGTCCTGCTCAGAGTCGATGGCAAGGCGTCGGAGCTCACGCTTGAGGTGGGCCCAGAGCAGCTCGATGGGATTCAGTTCGGGGCTGTAGGTGGGGAGATAGACCGGGACGCCACCCGCAGCCTCGATGAGCCGCTTGGTGCTCTGCGACTTGTGCATGTTCAGGTTGTCCATGACGACCAGGTCGCCCGGTCGGATGAAGGGCACCAGGCACGTGCGCACGAAGCTGCGGAAGACGGGGCCGTTGACAGCCCCGCGATGGGTCATCAGCCGCGGCGCCTTCCCGATGCGGATGGCGCCGATGATGGACACCGTCTTCCACGAGCGCTGGGGCCGTGTCCCGTGGACTCGTTGCCCACGGGGTGACCACCCGTACTCGCGGCGCATTCCCGTCTTGCAGAAGGACTCGTCGATGAAGATGACTCGCCGGTCCCTGATGGCGGCCAGGAGCGAGCAGAACACGGCGCGCCGCTCGAGGTTTTGCGGCGTGTCGCGCTCTACCGCCGTGAAGGCCTTTTTTTTCGGGAGTACC
>JBDLRJ010000047.1:0-3141 GCA_039800145.1 Pseudomonadota bacterium
GCGGAGGTAGGAGAGCACGCCCGCCTCGTAGGCGCCGCGGGCGCCTCCACCACCGAGCACGAGTCCTGTCCTCATCCGGGGCATCACGGGTGACGATTATGTGCCCAGGACGCGGAGTGGAAAGATTCCGGCCGTGCCGGTAAGCCAGTGGGGTCCATGGCCACCGCACGCGCACACCCGCACCCGTTCCTCCCGACCTGCCGAGCCGACCTGGAGGCACGCGGCTGGGACGCGGTGGACATCGTGATCGTCTCCGGGGACGCGTACGTGGATCACCCGGCGTTCGGACCCGTGCTGATCGCCCGGTTCCTCGAGGGGCGGGGCTTCCGCGTGGGGATCCTTCCCCAGCCGGACTGGCAGTCCGCGGAGCCGTTCAAGGCGCTCGGGAAGCCGCGGCTGTTCTTCGGCGTGGCGGCCGGGAACCTGGACTCCATGCTGAACCGGCTCACGGCGCAGAAGAAGAACCGCTCCGAGGACCAGTACAGCCCCGGCGGCCGGACGAACTGCCGCCCGGACCGCGCCACCATCGTCTACGCGCAGCGGTGCCGCGAGGCGTACCCGGACGTGCCCATCGTGCTCGGGGGGATCGAAGCGTCCCTGCGGCGCATTGCGCACTACGACTACTGGAGCGACAAGGTGCGCCGCTCCATCCTCGTGGACAGCAAGGCGGACCTGCTCATCTTCGGGATGGGCGAGCGGCCCGTGTGGGAGGTGGCGGACCGGATGCGGCGGGGCGAGCCCATCTCCGAGATCCGGGACGTGCGCGGAACCGCGTACATGATCCCCAACGGGGAGCTGAAGGCGCTCGAGGCAGATCCGGCCCAGCGCGCCGCGGACGACAAGGTGGTGGTGTTGCCCTCGTACGAGGAGGCCTCCACGGACAAGGTGGCGTTCGCCCGGATGAGCCGGGACTTCCAGATGGAGACCAACCCGGGGAACGGGCGTCCGCTGGTACAGCGCCACGGGGACCGCGGGGTGTATTTCAACCGCCCGGCGAGGCCGCTCGAGGACGGTGCGGGCGCAGGCGGGACGTCCGTGGCCATGGACGAGATGTACGATCTCCCGTTCAACCGCGTGCCCCACCCGATGTACCGGGAGCGCATCCCCGCGTACGACACGGTGAAGCACTCCGTGGTGCTGATGCGCGGCTGCTTCGGCGGCTGTTCGTTCTGCTCCATCACTGAGCACGAGGGGCGCGTCATCCAGAGCCGCTCGAGCGAGAGCGTGCTGCGGGAGATCCGCGAGCTGCGGCGGCTCGGGGACTTCCGGGGGACGGTGACGGATCTCGGTGGCCCCACGGCCAACATGTACAAGATGAAGTGCCGGAGCGAGGCCATCGAGTCCAAGTGCCGCAAGCTGTCCTGCGTGCACCCCGGCGTCTGCGAGAACCTGGTGACGGACCACGGCCCGCTCATCGACCTCATGCGCCAGGTGCGGGACGAGGACGGGGTGAAGCACGTCTTCATCGCGTCCGGGGTCCGGTACGATCTTGCAGAGCGCTCGCCGGAGTACGTGAAGGAGCTGGCGACGCACCACGTGGGCGGGCAGCTGTCCGTGGCGCCCGAGCACGTGAGCCCCCGCGTGCTGGAGAAGATGAAGAAGCCGGGGATCGAGAGCTACGAGCGGTTCCAGCACATGTTCGCCTGTGCGAGCGAGGACGCCGGCAAGGAGCAGTACGAGATCCCGTACTTCATCAGCGGACACCCCGGCTCCACGCTGGAGGACATGGTGGAGCTGGCGCTGTGGCTGAAGCAGAACGGGAAGCGGCCGCGGCAGGTGCAGGACTTCATCCCCACGCCCATGTCCATGGCGGCCTGCATGTACTACTCGGGCCTGGACCCGCTGAAGATGGAGCCGGTGTACACGGCCACGGGGCTGCGCGAGAAGCGGCTGCAGAAGGCGCTGCTCCTCTACTGGAACCCGGAGCAGTGGCCGCTGGCGCGCGAGGCGCTGCGGCAGGCGGGGCGGGCGGAGCTCATTGGCCGCGGGCCGGATTGCCTCGTGCCGCCGGAGACTCCCGCGGAGCGTGTCCGGGCGAACAGCGACCGGCCCCGTCGTCCCGAGCGCAGGCGCTGAACACAGCGCGGACGCGGACCGGGTGATATTTCCCCGTCCCATGGACAGCGCGCAGATCGCGGCACAGGGGCGGGGCATCTACACCAACCGGACCATGAACCTCCGCGGCATCAAGGCCGTGGGGTACGACATGGACTACACGCTGGTGCACTACCACGTGGAGACGTGGGAGCGCTGGGCGTACGAGGTGCTGAAGGCCCGCTTCGCTGCGCTCGGGTGGCCGGTGGCGTCCCTGCAGTTCGACCCCCGCGCGGTGATGCGTGGGCTGGTGATCGACACCGCCACGGGAAACCTGGTGAAGGCCAACCGCTTCGGCTTCGTGAAGAAGGCGCTGCACGGCACGCGCACGCTCAGCCACGACGAGTTCCGAGAGCAGTATGCACGGACGTTGGTGGACCTGGCCGAGCCACGGTGGAGCTTCCTCAACACGCTCTTCTCCATCTCCGAGGGGTGTCTCTACGCCCAGCTCGTCGATCTGCTCGATCAGCGGCAGCTCCCAGGCGTCATGGGGTACGCGGAGCTCTACAAGAAGGTGCGTGAGTCACTGGACGCCGCGCACGTGGAGGGAGAGCTCAAGGCGGAGGTGATGCGGAACCCGGAGCGGTACGTCTTCAAAGATCCCGAGACGGCGCTCGCGCTGCTGGATCAGAAGCACGCAGGGAAGAAGCTGCTGCTCATCACCAACTCCGAGTGGGAGTACACCCAGTCCATGATGGCCTGGTCGTTCGATCCGCATCTCCCCGCGGGGATGACGTGGCGCCAGCTGTTCGACGTGGTGATCGTGGCGGCGCGCAAGCCGGATTTTTTCACGTCGAACGCGCCGTTCTTCGAGGTGGCCACGCCTGACGGACTGCTGCGCCCGGCGATGGGGCCCTTCCTCCCGGGGAGTGCCTATTTCGGCGGGAGCGCGCGGCAGCTGGAGCGCCAGCTCGGGTTGTCGGGTGACGAGATCCTCTACGCCGGGGATCACATGTTCGGCGACGTGCACTTCACCAAGAGCGTCCTGCGGTGGCGAACGGCGCTGATCCTGCGCGAGCTGGAGGAGGAGCTGGTCGCCATGGCCGG
>JBDLRJ010000048.1:0-5527 GCA_039800145.1 Pseudomonadota bacterium
TCTCCACGTTGCGGCCGTTGATGGTCACCTTCGCGCCGGCCTTCACCAGCGTGGTGGCGATGCCGAGGTTGATGCCGGAGCTGCCGCCGGTGATGAAGGCGTGCTTCCCCTTCAGGAGGTCGTCTCGGAAGACTGCGTGGGCCATGGTCGTCACTTTCCCTGGAAGCGCGGGGGACGGCGCTCGGCGAACGCCGCGAACGCCTCGCCGAGATCTTGCGACTGGAGGAACGCGGCATTCCATGCCGCCACGTAGCGCAGGCCGTCCTCCACGGACTTCCCGTCGCAGTAGTTCATCACCTGCTTGATGCCCTGCACCACGAGCGGCGGATTCTCCGCGACCTGGCGGGCCGTGGCACGCGCGCCGGCGAGCAGCGCCTCGGGCGTCTCGAACACGCGGGTGACCAATCCCAACCGCAGCGCCTCGGCCGCGTCGAAGTCCCGGCCCGTGAGCGCCAGCTCCCGCGTGTTGCCTTCCCCGATGACGCGCGGCAGCCGCTGCAGCGCCCCCATGTCCGCCACGATGGCGAGCTTCACCTCGCGCAGGCTGAAGCGCGCGGAAGCCTCCGCGAAGCGGATGTCCGCCGCCGCCACCAGGTTCAACCCTCCGCCGATGCACCAGCCGTGCAGCGCCGCCACCACCGGCTTGGTCATCCGCGAGAGCCCCTCGGTGGCCCCGTGCATGGAGAGGATGAGCTTGTGCAGCCGCGTGCGCTCCGCCGCGGTGGTGTCCCCCATGATGAGCGGCCCGAGCGACTCGAGCATCCCCGGCAGGTCCAGTCCGTAGGTGAAGTCCCGCCCCTCGCCGCGAAGGAGCACGCAGCGCACCGAGTCGTCCTCCTCGAGCAGCTTCAGCGCCTCGGGCATCTCCCGCCAGAAGGCCGGCCCCAGCGCGTTGCCCTTGCCCGGCCCGCGCAGCACAACTTCCGCCACGTGACCGTCCCGCTCTACCCGGAGGCTCTCGAAGTCCATGCGGGGACGGGGGAATAGCCCGCCCACGCGAGGAGCGCCACCGCCACGAGGCGTGTCGGACAGGGGACGTGGCAGGAGGGGGGCGCCCCGCTCCACCCGCCGGTTGCCCCACCGTGAATATCGCCGCCGGCGAGGCGTCTGCCGGCGCGGTCTTCTCGGCGTCCCCACCTCACACTTCGCCCTGTATTTCCCTGGAGAACCCACATGGCCATCAGCGGATGGGACCACCCGGTGCTGCCCACCAGCCTCAAGCGCCGTGCACAGCGGGAACAGCAGCAGGCAGCGGAGGAGCGTGACCGGCGCGCGCGTCTGAAGCGGACGCCCGAAGAGGAGGCCCCCGCCCACCCCGGCAGCGGCCCCTCCGCCTTCCGGGACTGAGCGGCAGGAAAGAGGCGCTGGGGCGTCCCCTGGACGGCAGCTACTCCCGGCCCGCAGCCCCCAGCCGCGCCCGCCTCGCGGGCACCAGCGCCAGGTGCAGCACTGCGGCCAGGACGCCCACCCCCAGCACCACCGTCCAGAACGCCCTGCGCCCCACCGTCTCCAGCGCCCACCCTCCGAGCGCCGGGCCCACGAGCACCGCGAGGCTCCACGCGGTGTTGTACGCACCCTGGTAGCGGGCCCGCTGCGTCTCGGGCGCGAGGTCCGCCACCAGCCCGCTGTTCACCGGCGACATCAGCATCTCCCCCACCGTCCACACCGCCACGCCCGCGGCAAAGCCCCCGAGCGTCGTCACCCAGCCGTACAGCCCAAAGCCCAGCCCGGTGAGCAGTGCCCCCGCGGCGAGCGCGTGGCCGCGCCGCATCCGCTCCACCCACGTCCCCACCACCGGCTGCAACAGCACGATGAGCCCGCCGTTCACCGCAATGGCCATCCCGAACGCCTGCGTCCCCAGTCCCTGCGCCGCCATGTCCGCGGGCATGGCCACGAAGAACTGGAAGAAGAGCAGGGCCACCAGGAAGTTCACCGCCACGAACGGCAGGAACACCTTGTCCGCGAACGGCGCGAGCGGCCCCGAGCGGTCCTCCTCCGTACCGGACACGGGCTCCGGCCGGCTCTCGGGGACGTACGCGTACACCAGGCCCGCGCACGCGAGCGTCGTGGCCGCGTCCCCCCAGAACAGCCACTTCACGTGCGCATCCCCGAGCGCCCCCGCGATGAGCGGCGACGCGGTGAAGCCCACGTTGATGGCCCAGTAGAGCAGGCTGAACGCCCGCATCCGGTCCGGCGGCTCCACCACGTCCGTGACGATGGCCATCACCGACGGGCGGTAGAGGTCCATCAGCAGCCCGAGCAGGAACGCCGCCCCGGCGAGCGCGCCGCGGCCCTCCGCCTCGCCGAGCAGCAACACTGCCATCGCCCCTCCGCACAGCCCCGTGAGCATCCCCACGCGCCGGCCGTACCGGTCGGACACCCAGCCGCCCAGCGGGTTCGCCAGCACGCAGCCCGCGCCGTACACCGCGAACAGCACCCCGGCCTCCGTCACCGAGAGGCCGCGGTGGCGCACCAGGTACAGCGACAGGAACGGGACGACGAACGCCCCCACCTTGTTGACGAGCGTGGCCAGCCACAGGACCCAGTAGGTCCGTGGCAGGCCACCCACTGCGCCGCGGAGGTGTTCCCTAGCGGAGCGCGTCCGCGCAGCGATCACACACGTCCTGTCCCGCGCCCACCTTCGCGCTGTACTGCCAGCACCGCGGGCACTTCTCGCCGTCCGCGCGCAGCACCTCGGCGTGCAGCTGCGCGTTGCCGAAGATGGAAGCCGCGGAGAGCGGCTGCGCCCCGTCGCCCGGCGCATCCACCCACGCCACCTGGCTCACGATGAAGTACGCCGGCAGCTCCGCCGCGTGCGCCTCGAGGAAGGCCTTCGCCTCGCCCGTGGCGTGCAGCACCACCTTCGCCTCCACCGAGCTGCCGATGCGCTTGTCCCGCCGTGCCGCCTCCAGCAGCCCCTGCACGCCCGAGCGCACCGCGAACAGCTTCTCGAACCGCTCGAGCAGCGCCCGGTCCGCGTCGGTCCGCGCGCGGGGCCTCGGGAAATCCCCCAGGAACACCGAGCCCGGCTTCTCCCCCGGCAGGAAGCCCCACGCCTCGTCCGCGGTGAAGCTCATCACCGGGGCCACGAGCAGCAGCAGCGTGCGCGCAAGTTCGTACAACACCGTCTGGGAACTGCGCCGCGCGTGGCTGTCCGCGCGGGAGGTGTAGAGCCGGTCCTTGTTGATGTCGAAGTAGACGGCGGACAGGTCCACGGCGCAGAAGTCCACCACCGCCTGGTTCACGAGGTGGAACTCGTACGCCTCGTATGCGCGCGTCACCTTCTCCACCAGCTCCGAGAGCCGCAGCTGCGCCCAGCGGTCCAGCGGGAGCAGCTCCGCGTCCGGGACCGAGTCCTTGCCCGGCGTGAAGTCGTACAGGTTGGAGAGCGCGTACCGCAGCGTGTTGCGCACCTTGCGGTAGGCCTCGGCGAGGCCGCGGAGGATTTCGTCCGAGACGCGCACGTCGTCCCGGTAGTCGGACGAGGCCACCCAGAGGCGGAGGATCTCCGCGCCGTACTGCTGGATGACCTTCTCCGGCGCCACGACGTTGCCCAGGCTCTTGCTCATCTTGCGGCCCTGGCCGTCCACCACGAAGCCGTGCGTCAGCACCGCCTCGTACGGCGCGCGGCCGCGGGTGCCCACGCCCACGAGCAGGGAGCTGTGGAACCAGCCGCGGTGCTGGTCCGAGCCCTCGAGGTACAGGTCCACCGGGAGGTGGTGGTTGGGGCGCCTGGCGGCCACCGCCGCGAAGCTGCAGGCCGAGTCGAACCACACGTCCAGGATGTCCGTTTCTTTCCGCCACGTCCGCTTGCCGCACGACGGGCAGGCGAAGTCCGCGGACGGGAGCAGGGAGGCGAGGTCCGCGCGGTACCACGCGCCGGCACCCTCCTTCTCCACCGCGTCCGCCACCTTCTCCATGAAGCCCGCGTCCACGTGCGCGTGGTCACACCCGTCGCACAGCGCCACGGGGATGGGCACGCCCCACGTCCGCTGGCGGCTGATGCACCAGTCCGGGCGGCCCTCCAGCATGTTGTAGATGCGGTCCCGGCCCCACTTCGGGATCCACTGAACGCGGTCGATTTCCCGGAGTGCCGTCTTCCGCAGGTCGTTCTGCGCGAGCGAGATAAACCACTGGTGCGTGGCGCGGAAGATGACCGGGTTGTGGCAGCGCCAGCAGTGCGGGTAGCTGTGGCTGACCTTGTCCCCCTTGTCGTTGAGGAGCGCCCCCACCTCCACGAGCCAGTCCACCACCACGGGGTTGGCCTCGAACACCTTCATCCCCGCGAGCTTCGGCCCCACGGTGTCGTCGTAGCGGCCGTCGTTGCGGACGGGGTTGTAGATGTCCAGGCCGTAGCGGAGGCCGACCTCGTAGTCCTCCTGCCCGTGCCCCGGCGCGGTGTGGACGAGCCCCGTGCCGGCGTCCAGCGTCACGTGCTCGCCGAGGATGACCTTGCCGGTCCGCCCGAGGAACGGGTGCCGGTAGGTGAGTCCCTCCAGCTCCGTTCCTTCCGCGTAGCCGAGCACGCGGTCGGACGAGGAGAGCGAGACGGCCTGCAGGTCCCCGCCGGGGAGCTTCGCGTCCTTCACCTGCAGGTCCGAGGGGGCCACCTCCGCGAGCACCTTCGCGAGCAGGTCTTTCGCGAGAACCACCACCCGCCCCCCGAGCTCGTAGAAGACGTACGTGAGCTGCGGGTTGACGGCGATGGCGAGGTTGGCCGGGAGCGTCCACGGCGTGGTGGTCCAGATGGCGAACGCAACCTGCTTGCCCTTCAGCTGCGGCCACTTCGCGGAGAGGTCCTCCGCCGCGTCCATGGCGACGTACACGGAGGGCGAGGCGTGGTCCTCGTACTCCACCTCCGCCTCGGCCAGGGCCGTCTGGTCCGCGAGGCACCAGTACACCGGCTTCTTCTTCCGGTAGAGGTAGCCGCCGCGCGCGAAGGTGGCCAGCTCCCTTATCTCCTGCGCCTCGTAGTCGAACGCGAGGGTGCGGTACGGCTCCTGCCACCGCCCGAACAGCCCGAGCCGCTGGAACTCCGCGCGCTGGATGTCGATGAACTCGGTGGCGTAGGCGCGGCACTGCTCGAGGAACTCGTCCCGGGACAGGGTCCGCTTGTCGATCTTCTTCTCGCGGAGCCGCTTCTCCACCGCCTGCTCGATGGGGAGCCCGTGGCAGTCCCAGCCGGGGACGAAGTCACAGGGCTGGCCGGACAGGTTGCGGTACTTCACCACCATGTCCTTGAGGATCTTGTTGAGCGCGTGGCCGATGTGGATGTGGCCGTTGGCGTAGGGCGGGCCATCGTGGAAGACGAACGGCCGCTTGCCGGCGTTCTTCTCCAGCACGCGGGCGAAGGTGCCCTCTTTCTCCCAGCGCTCGAGCATGCGGGGCTCGAGCTGGCCCAGGTTCCCCTTCATGGGGAAGTCGGTCTTCGGGAGGTTGACGGTGTCCTTGTAGTCGCGCGGGGCTGACATGGGGGGAGGCAGGTAGCACGCGGCAGCCACTCACTCAACGCGGGCAAGATGTGCGA
>JBDLRJ010000049.1:0-6603 GCA_039800145.1 Pseudomonadota bacterium
CGGCGCGAGCAACCCCACGGGGCAAGACAACGTCCCGGTGCCGCCCACGGCAGGCTGGGTGCAGTTGCTCCCTGTCGTGGAGGCGAAAGTGGAGTTCGGCGGGATGACCATGTCCACGCGCGTACCGATGGCGTTGGTCGCCCCGGCATTGGCGTAGTGGAGGGTGTAGGTGATGGTGCCGCTCGCCAGCACCTGGGGCGCGTTCGCCGTGGCCCACGTGTAGATGCCTGGAGGCTGCGAGCCGAAGCCGTCGACGTAGACGCGCGAGAAGTGCGCCCCGTCCTTGCAGCCCGCAGCGACCACCGTCAGCAGGACTTGGTCACCGGGGAGCAGGTTGGTGTTCCCCGGAGCGATGTCCACGAGCCCCCAGTCCAGCCACGAGGTCGTGTTGCCCGAGACTGCGCCGAGCGTCGTGTTCCAGGGCATGCCCAACGCGCCCGCCACGGCGAAATCCGAGTACACCGTGGTCCCGCGCGTGAGGTTCACGAGCTCAACGAAGTAGTACGGCTGCTCGTTGTAGCCGTGCGCCGGGTTCTCCATCACCGCCGCCACCGCGAACCTCACGTGGACCTGCCCGTCGGTGGGATCCACGTCGTACAGGCCCGTGGTCATGGTCTGGCGGAAGACGTTGGTGTTCTGGCCAGCGCCCTTGGACGCAGCCCCGAGGTAGTTGAGCCTCACGGACCGGGTCCCGTACCGGGGATACCGGAACGAGGCGTCGAGGGGCAGGTCCGGGTCCCGCTGCGAGCGGTTCGTCCCGCCCACCACGAAGGTCTGGCTCGTCTTGGTGCCGAGCCCGGTCAGCTGCAGTGACGCGAAGTTGGCGGGCGGCACGCGCTCGGTCCCCGCAGCGCCGGTGGCGTTGGCGTAGTTGAGGACCGTCCAGCTGGCGGGCACCGAGCCGATGGACTCGGACTCGAAGTCACCGTTGGCGAGGAGCTCCGCCTTCTGCGCGGAGAGCTCCGGCTGCGCTGGGGGCGGCGAGCTGGCGGGTGACCGGGAACACCCGGCGACCACCAGGACCGAGAGCGCGACGAGCGCATGGGACAGGGAGCGGATCATGTCGGTTCTCACGGTGCAGCGGCAGCGCGCTTCAGGACGAAGGTGATCCGGCGGTTCTTCTGGCGTCCCGCCTCTGTGTCATTGGGCGCGACGGGGCGATCAGGACCGTGACCGACTGCGGAGATCCGGTCCTTCGTGATGCCGTTGTTCGCCAACCACTGGACGACGGTCTCGGCCCGTCGCTGGGAGAGTTTGAGGTTCGCTTCGCGGGTGCCGCGAGCATCGGTGTGCCCCTCCACGACGATCAGCACAGACAGGTTCTCGGGCAGCCGCAGCACGGCGGCAGCGCCCGCGAGCACGGGCCCGGACTCGAGTCTTAAGGTCGCCTGGCCCGAGTCGAAGACGATGCCTTGCATGGTGCCGGCGACCTTCGCGAGCGATTCGGGGACCACGTCCGGGCATCCGTCGTCGTCCTCCCACGAGTTGAGCGTCTCGGCCTCCTGGCGGCAGCGGTCCGCTGCATCCGGAAGACCGTCACCGTCGTCGTCCGGCTCGGGGCAACCGTCGAAATCCTCGAAGCCGTCCACGTCCTCGACCACCTTGGGGCAACTGTCCTCGTCGTCTGACACCCCATCTCCGTCCGCGTCGGCCGGGCGCTGGAGAGGGGGAAGTTCGACCGAGGCCGTCACCGCTTCGGAATCGGAGCCAGCCCGTGCAGCAGCAGCCGCCGTCGCAGGCGCAGCCGCCGTCGCAGGCGCAGCCGCCGCCGCAGGCGCAGCCGCCGCCGCAGGTGCAGCCGCCGCCGCAGGTGGAGCAGCCGCCACAGGGGCAGCCGCCGCCGCAGGGGCAGCCGCCGCCGCAGGGGCAGCGGCCAACGCAGAGACATCCTCGGGACAGCCGTCCGTATCACGGACGCCATCGGGCGACTCGGGTTCGAGCGGGCAGACGTCCGCGTCGTCCGGCACACCGTCGTGGTCCTCGTCCGGCAGCCCGGACCGCCCCTCCGGTGCTCGAGCGGGAACAGGTGCAGCGGGAACCAGCCGCACCGTCGCAAACCCACGCCAATCCGGGGCTCCCCACCCGGACCAGATGCCTGCTCCTCCGCCGACGGCCAGCTGCACGCGCTCCGACAGGCGCCACGAGAGCTGTCCGCGCACCTCGACGGGGGTCTGGTTCCTGGCGACGCCGGGATTCACCATGGACGCCGCCACGTCGACGGCGGCGCCGAGGTCCACCGGACGGGAGGAATCCGGGTTGAAGCGCCACGAGAGCGCGGCACGCCCGTTCAACTCGGTCCCGATGTTCTGGTTGGCGAAGCGCACCGGCTCCCGGAACGTCGCGCCGGCATTGACGAGGAGCCGCAGGTGCCTGCTACCTCCCGCAAGCAGCAGCTCGGGGTTCGCGGTGGGCGAACGGTCACCACGGTAGTCGGTGGCGCCACCCGCCGCGGCCGTGAGTCCCACCATGGCGGAGAGCTGCCAGCCTCCAGGACTCCCCAACAGCCTCACCTTGGGCGCGAAGCGGATGTCACCGGCGCCGGGCTGGAGCCTGGACAACTGGCCGGCGGCGACGACTTCGATGTCCCCTCCCCGGTCCTGGTAGACGACGTAGGGCAACTCCACCGAGAGCTGCAACCGGTCGTGGAGCACGTAGCTCCCCGTCAGCGCGAGCCCAGCCCTGTTCTGCACGAGCGAGCCGACCCGAACGCCCTCGTTGGAGACCAGCGCGGCAACGAGCGGGTTGCGCACCACCCCGGCCGTGACGGAGAGGTCCCAGTCGCCCGGCTGCCCGAGCACGGCAGACTCGACGCCCGCCACGCCGTCCGGCGTGAAGGTGCTCCGCCACCGCTCCAGCCAGAAATTATTTGTCTCAGCGAGGGCTTGCCCCGGACCCAGCAGGAGCATGCCGACGATGCGACCGAGCATCGAAGCACGGATGTACATGGAACCCACCGAAGTCGCCCCGACCCATGGGGCTGTGACTAGTAGGTTCTACGCCACGCCTTGAATTATTCCCAGCTTGGGACTCACGCGACTTGCGTGTCTTCGTTCGCCGCAGCCGCCTCCTTCATGTTGACGGACACGAGTTTGCTGCACCCCGGCTCTTCCATGGTGACGCCGTACAGCGTGTCGGCAATCTCCATGGTGCGCTTGTTGTGGGTGATGAGGATGAACTGGCTGCCCGCGCTCATCTCCTTCACCATGTCGTTGTAGCGGCCCACGTTGCCCTCATCCAGCGGCGCGTCCACCTCGTCCAGGAGGCAGAACGGGGTGGGCTTGATGAGGAAGATGGCGAAGATGAGCGCCACGGCGGTGAGCGCCTTCTCGCCGCCGGACAGGAGGTTCACCGACTGCAGCTTCTTCCCCGGCGGCTGGGCGACGATCTCCACGCCCGGCTCCATCCCGGGGCCCTCGTCCGTCAGGATGAGTCCCGCGCGGCCGCCCTTGAACAGCCGCGGGAAGACGGCCTGGAACTTCTCGTTGACGATGTCGAACGTCTCCTTGAAGCGCTCGCGCGAGGTCTTGTCGATCTTCGCGATGGCGTCCCGCAGACGCTCCAGGGATTGCTCGAGGTCCGTCTTCTGCTTCTGGAGGAACTCGAACCGCCCGGACAGCTCGGCGTGCTCGTCCAGCGCGGTGAGGTTGACCTCCCCCATGCGCTCGAGCTGGCCGCGCAGCTCGCGGAGGGTGTCCAGCGCCTCGGGGCCGAGCGGCTCCTTGTCCTTCCACGCGTCCAGCTGCTCGGGCAGCTCCAGCTGGTGGCGGTCCCGCATCTGCTCCACGAGGTGCGCGCACTCGAGCTCGAGCTCCTTGCCGCGCACCTGAAGCTCGCCCAGCCCCTGCATGAGCCCTTCCACGCGGGCGCGGGTGTCGCGCAGCGTGGTCTCCAGGGCCTTCACCTCGGCGTTGCGCGCCTCCCAGTCCGCGCGCGCCGCCTCCAGCTCTGCGCGGGCGCCGTCCAGAGAGGGGGCGTTCGCGAGCCGCTCCTCCCCTTCCAGGATGCGCGCCGAGAGCTCCTCCACGCGGGCCGAGGACTCGGCCACGGTGGTGGTGGCGCGCTCGAGCCGGGACTGCACCTCGGCCAGCTGCGCACGGGCGGACTCGAGCTCCTTGCGGGCCGCCTCGCCGCGCTCGCTGCCGGCCGCGGCCTTCACGCGCAGCGACGTGACCTCGGCGGAGAGCCCCTCGTGCCGCAGCTTCAGCGCCTCGAGCTCCGCCGTCATCTGCCGCAGCCGCTCTTCGCGCTGCTCGCGGTCCGCCTGGCCGTGGGCCACCTCCCCGCGGGAGGTCTCCTCCTCGGTGGCCAGGGCCGCCAGCTGCGCGTCCTGCTCGCCCAGCTCGGCGTCCAGGGTCCCGAGCCGCTCGCGGGCGCGGGAGAGCTCCTCGCCGGCGCGGTGGAGATCCTTCTCGTCGGTGGCGACGCGGAGCTCCTCGGAGTGGCGGTTCTTCTCCAGCCCCTTGAGGACGCCCTCCGCCAGCTGCATCTGCTTCTGCAGCGCGTAGTGGCGGGTGAGGATCTCGTTGTACCGCTCCTCCATCCCCTTGAGCTCCTCCTGGAGCTCGGCGATCTCGCGCTTCTTGTGGAGCGCGCCCACCGCCGCCCCCTCGAGCGTGCCGCCCGTGAGGCTGCCGTCGGGGCGGAGCACCTCGCCCTCGAGCGTCACCCACGTCCAGCCGGGCGAGAGCGCCTGGCACTCGCGCGCGGCGCGGAGGTCCTCGGTGATGACCACGTCCGCGAGCAGCGCGCGCACCGCGGGACCGAGCGCGGGGTCGAACGTCACCTCCGACAGGGCCCACGCCACCACGCCCGCGCGGTCCAGGTCAGGCCGGTTGAGTTCGCCCGGGTCCTTCACCGCCTCCACCGCGAGGAAGGTGCCGCGCCCCTCGCCGGTGGACTTGAGGAACTCGATGAGCTCGAGCCCCTGGGCCCGGCTCTCCACGAGCACGGCCTGGAGCCGCTCGCCCAGCGCCGCCTCGAGCGCGCGCTCGTACCGCGGCTCCACGGTCACCACGTCCGAGACCAGCCCGAAGATGCCGCGCTCCCTGGCCTGCTCCCCGGCGTGCGTCATCACCGCGCGCACCCCGCGGTCGTACCCCTCGTAGCTCTTCTGGAACGCCTCCAGCTGCTCGTGCCGGCTGCGCTTGTCCGCGAGCGCCTCGCGCAGCGAGATGACGTGCACCTCGTTCTCGGCGAACTCGGAGCGCGTGCGCTCGAGCGTCTCCTCCTCCACGGTGCGCCGCTCGGCCAGCTCCAGCGCCAGCTGCCGCCCCTCGTTCACGCGCCGGGCCACGTCCGCGCGGGCGTCCTCCAGCTCCTGCAGCCGAGAGCGGAGCGTCTCCGCCTCGGCGCGGGCCCGGTCCGCGCGGGCGAGCAGGTCCGCCTTCTGCCGCGCGAGGCTGGTGAGGTTGCTCTCGTGGTTGGCCATGCGCGAGGCGATGGACATGAGCGCCGCGCGCTCCATCTCCAGCTTGAGGCCGAGCTCGGACTGCTGGTGGGCCACGCTCTTGAGCGCCTCCTGCGCCACGTCCGCCGCCTTCGCGTCGTCCTCCCAGTTGCCGGACGCGCCCGTGAGCTCGCCCTCGGTGCCGGCCGCGCGCAAGGAGAGCTCCTCCATCCGCCGCTCGAGCTGCGCCTTCTCCTCGGTGGCCTCCGCGAGCCGCTTCTGCGTGGCTTCCAGGTCCGAGCGCCAGTGCTCGAGGTTGCGGGCATCCAGCTGCGCCTGCGCGTCCTCGGCGTGGAGCCGGTCCGCGCGGGACTGCAGCTCGTGGGCGTCCAGCTCCAGCTGCGCGCGCCGCGCGGAGATGTCCGCCTCGAGCCCCTGCACCTCGGCCATCCCCGACTGCTCGTCCCCCGTGGAGCTCTGCAGCCGCGACGCGACGTCTGCCGCCTGGCCCTGCAGTTCCATGTAGCGGTGGGACGCGTGGTGGAGCTCCAGCTCGCGCATCTCCCCGCGCAGCCGCTTGTACTTCTCCGCCTTCTTCGCCTGGCGCTGCAGCCCTTCCAGCCGCTTCTCGAGCTCGTTCACCACGTCCGTCACCCGGACGAGGTTGCCCTCGGTGGCCTCCATCTTCCGCTCGGCGGCCTTGCGGCGGCTCTTGTACTTGCTGATGCCGGCCGCCTCCTCGATGAGGGAGCGCCGGTCCTCGGGCTTGGAGGAGACGATGAGCCCCACCCGCCCCTGCTCGATGATGGAGTAGGCGCGCGTGCCCACGCCGGTCCCGAGGAACAGCTCGGTGATGTCCAGCAGGCGGCACGGGACCTTGTTGATGAGGTACTCGGACTCGCCGCTGCGGAAGAGCCGCCGCGTGACGGTCACCTCGCTGAAGCCGGCGTACTGCGGCGCGAGCTGGTCGGTCTCCTCGATGCGGAAGGTCAGGGACACCTCCGCCATGTTCAGCGGCTCGTTCTTCTCCGAGCCGTTGAAGATGACGTCCTCCATGCCGCGGCCGCGCAGGTTCTTGGCGGACTGCTCGCCCATGACCCAGCGGATGGAGTCCACCACGTTGGACTTGCCGCAGCCGTTGGGGCCCACCACCCCCGTCACGCCGTCACCGAAGGTGATGACCGTGCGCTCCATGAACGACTTGAAGCCACAGATGT
>JBDLRJ010000050.1:0-7141 GCA_039800145.1 Pseudomonadota bacterium
GCCGGCGTGGAGGTGGTGGACGCCGTGCTGCAGGTGCGGCGGGAGGCGGACCCGCGCTACCTCGTGGGCAAGGGCAAGCTGGAGGAGATCAACCTCCGGTCCATGCAGCTGATGGCGGACATCCTCGTCTTCGACCGGGACCTGATGCCCTCGCAGTCCCGCCACATCGCCGAGGAGACGTCGCTGAAGATCCTCGACCGGACGCAGCTCATATTGGACATCTTTGCGCAGCGCGCCCAGAGCGCGGACGGCAAGCTGCAGGTGGAGCTGGCGCAGCTGAAGTACCTGCTCCCGCGCCTGTCCCAGGCCGACGACTCGCTGTCCCGGCTCGGGGGCGGGATCGGCGGGCGCGGCCCCGGCGAGACGAAGCTGGAGCTGGACCGGCGCCGCGTCCGCGACCGCATCAGCCACCTCGAGTCGAAGATCGACGCGCTGGGCCGCGACCGCGAGGTGCGCCGCCGCCAGCGCAACCGCCGCGGGCTGCCGGTCATCTCCATCGTCGGCTACACCAACGCCGGCAAGAGCACGCTGCTCAACGCGCTCACCCAGAGCGAGGTGCTGGCCGAGGACAAGCTGTTCGCCACGCTGGATCCCACGAGCCGGCGGCTCCGCTTCCCCACCGAGCGCGAGGTCATCATCACCGACACCGTGGGCTTCATCCGGGACCTGCCGAAGGACCTGGTGAATGCCTTCCGCGCCACGCTCGAGGAGCTGCAGGACGCGGACCTGCTCCTGCACGTGGTGGACGCCGCGGACCCCGCCTGGGAGGAGCAGGTGGAGGCGGTGGAGAAGGTACTGGAGGGGTTGGACCTGCTCCGCCGCCCGCGCCTGCTCGCCTGGAACAAGGCGGACGTGCTGCCGTTCGGCGCGCTCGAGGACCGGCTGCGGGCGCGCGGCGGGGTGGCCGTCTCGGCGGCGCGCGGCACCGGCTTCGAGGTGCTGCTGCACCACGCGGACCGCGTGCTGTTCACCGAGGGAGCGACCCGGCTGGGAGACGTTGCAGGATCTTGACGGCGTTCGTCCTTGCTCCTTAATCCCCCGTCCATGTTGAACCCCACGTCACTCGCGCAGGGCGCCGTGCTCGCGGTCAACGGGCTCCCGCGCTGGGCCCGGGAGCTCCTCCCGTCCGGCGGCTCGGACCAGGCCGCGGCCAACAACGTGGACTACATCGTCTGGCTCGAGGCGCGCGCGCACATCGTCTACCCGCTGCTCGGCGCCGGCGTGCTCGGGCTGATGGCCTGGGCCATCCTCTCCTCCCTCCGCTCGAGCGAGCTGGACTCCACCACGCGCGTCCAGATGAAGACGGACATCATGGACGAGCTGCGGATGAACGTGGGCGGGCTGTCCACGGACGTGCTCGCGAAGAAGGTCGGCCACGCGCCCATCAAGGTGATGGCGGTGCTCGAGGAGATGTCGAAGGACAACCAGGTGTGGAGCACGCGCAACAGCGAGCGCCTCACCGTGTGGCACGCGCGCGGCGTGGGCAACTCCAGCGCCCACGACCGCTGACCTCCGGGCCAGCTGCCTACTGCCCCACGCCCTCGATGCGGGACTGCACCTCGGGGCGGAAGGGATCATTCGTGCGGGTGACGGCGACGACGCGGTAGAGCGTCCCCGGCGTCACCGCGCCGCCCCCCGCGGGGCCGAACACCACCTGCCCCAGCTTCTGCTTCGTCCCCACCCCGGCCACCGCGGCCCCGAGCTCGACGGGCAGCTGGGGCGTACCGCCGTCCGCCCACGCGAAGCGGTGGCACGCGCTGCCCGGGTCCAGGGCCGCGCTGCAGGGGGAGAGCCCGCCGTCGGTGAGCTCCTCGTGCAGTTCCACGGACTCGAGCCGCGCCGGCCAGTTCCCCTGGTTGATGACGCCGAAGAAGTCGATGGTGCACGGCACGGACTGCGGCGAGCCCACCGCCCCGCACGCCCCCAGCGCGGGCTGGAGGTTGGGCAATCCCGAGGCTCCCTGTACGAAGGCGGTCAGCTTCTGCGGGAAGCGGGACGCCGGGTCCCCCTTGCGCGTGAGCTCCACGCGGGCCTGGTCCGCCCCCTCTGCCACGCAGCGCGCGGTGGGCCGGTAGGTGAGTGCCACCGGCGTGGACTCCCAGGGCGGGGTCGCGGTGGCCACGGAGGGCAGCTGCACCTGTGGCTCGGTCCAGCTGTAGGTGGTGGCGCTCGGCGCGTTGGAGAAGAGGAAGTCCGGGGCGGCCGGCGTGCCCGCGTCACAGGGGTCCGCGTTGGCGTTCGCGTAGGCGACGTACTTGAGCTCGTACTGCACCGGCGTGTTGCCGGCGTTCTTCACGTACACCTGCGCGGTGCGCGCGGAGTTCTCCGGCGTGCAGCCGCCGTCCGTGCCCAGGGGGTAGGCGGACGCGTCGCACAGCGCCCCGAAGTTGACCGTCACCGCCTCGAACAGCTGCCCCGCGGTGACCGCCGTGCACGACTCGGTGCCCTGCCCCTCGAAGCGGAAGCAGACCGCCGGGATGCCCTTCACGCCTCGGCCCTGGAACGGCACCACCTGCTCGCCGCCCTGCAGCGGGTCGAACGTGAAGACGAGCCCTCCCGACAGGGTCATCATCTCCGCGGGGCTGAAGGTGAAGGTCGCCTCGGCGCTCTGGCCCGCCGGGATGTCCGCGCGCAGCGGCGCAAGATCGTACAGGAGCACCTGCGCGCCGGGCGTGCCCGCCATGGGCTCCACGGAGAGCACCTTGAGCGCGGCCGAGCCCGCGTTCGTCACCTTCAGCGTCACCGTCCTGCTCTCGCCCGCGTACACGTCCCCGAAGTCCAGGGGGCGCGCGCTGAAGACCGCCGCGGCGGTGATGCCAGTGCCCTCCAGTGCCACGGACGGGCGCAGGTTCTCCGGGTCGTCCGTGGTGAAGGACAGCGTGCCCACCTCCTGAACGCCCACCTCCACGGGGGAGAAAGTCACCTCGAGCGGGAGCTCCTCGCCCACCGAGAGCGTCACGGGCAACTCGGTCGCGAGCGCGAACTTCCCGTCCACGGTGGGCTCGGTGAGGGTCAGCGGCGCGCTCCCGTCGTTGCGCACGCGCACCTGGCCGCGGTGCACCAGGTTTACCTGCACCTCTCCGAAGTCGAACGTCCCGTCCACCACCACCGCCACGGGCGTCTTCCTGTTGAGCGCGCGCTCGCAGCTGCACCCCGGCAGGGCAGCGACGGCGAGCACGAAGAGGGCGGCGAGGGGTGCGTGGAGTCTCATGGCGGGGAGGCACCTTACCGCCGCCCGCGCTAGAAAGAAGCCGTGGCCGCCACGTCCCGGAAAGTCCCGAGGAAGGTCTCCCCGCGCTCGCTGGAGAACGCGGCGCTGCACCACCTCCGCAAGTACGCCGCCACCACCGCGCAGCTGCGCCGCGTGCTGCACAGGCGCGTGGACCGGAGCCTGCGCGTGCACGGCGGCGAGCGCGAAGAGCCGCTGGGCTGGGTGGAGGAGCTGCTGCAGAAGCTCGCCCGCAACGGGCTCCTCGACGACGCGGCGGTGGCCCGCACCAGGGCAGACGCGCTGCGCAGCGCCGGCAAGAGCACGCGGATGATTGCCCTCAAGCTGAAGCAGAAGGGGCTGGACGAGGAGCTGGTGGAGGCGCACGTGCGCCGCGTCCGGGACGAGGTGCCGGAGCTGGAGGCGGCCCGCACGCTCGCGCGCCGCAAGAAGCTCGGGCCCTTCCGCGCCTCGGCGGACGCGCGCAAGGCGTACCGCATGAAGGATCTCGCCGCGCTGGCGCGCGCGGGCTTCGGCTACGACGTCTGCAAGAAAGTCATAGACGGAGACGCCGCTACTCCGTCTCCGCCCTGGGAGGACGCGCCATGAGCTCCACCAGCGCCGCCTTCGCGCTCTTGCCCTCGTGGAGGATGGCGTAGACCTGCTCGCAGATGGGGAGCTCCACGCCCGTCTTGCGCGCCAGGTCCCGGGCGGACTGCGCGGTTTTCACCCCTTCTGCCACCTGCTTCATGTCCTTGAGGACGTCCGCGAGCGACTGGCCGCGACCCAGCGCCATGCCCACCTGGCGGTTGCGGGACAAGTCTCCCGTGCAGGTGAGCACCAGGTCCCCGAGCCCGGACAGGCCGGAGAGCGTGAGCGGGTTGCCGCCCCGGCGCACCGCCATCCGGGAAATTTCCGCGAGCCCCCGCGTGATGAGCGCCGCGCGCGCGTTGTTGCCCAGGCCCAGCCCGTCACACATCCCCGCCGCGATGGCGATGACGTTCTTGAGCGCCCCGCCCAGTTGCACGCCCGCCACGTCCCGGGACGTGTAGCTGCGGAACGTCTCCGTCTGGAACGCCGCCTGGCACGCGCGCGCCACCTTCTCCCAGTGGGACGCGATGGTGACCACCGTGGGTGCCCCCGCCGCCATTTCCTTCGCGAACGAGGGGCCGGAAAGCACGGCGAGCCACGGGTGGAAGGACTCGGGCAGGCAGTCCTCCATCACCTCCGTCATGGTGAGCAGCGTCCCGTTCTCGATGCCCTTCGCCACCGTGATGATGGGGACGTGGGCGGGCATGACGTCCTTCGCGCGGCGGAGCACGTCCCGCGTGGCCTGTGACGGGATGGCCACGCACACGAGCCCCGCCCCGCCCAGCGCCTCGCCCAGGTCCTGCGTGCCGTGGATGTTCGGCCGCAGCGGGATGCCGGGCAGGTAGCCCGCGTTCTCGTGGCGCGCGTTGATGGCCTCGCACACGGCGGCCTCGCGGCCCCACAGCTCCACCCGGTCGAACTTCTGCGCGAGCACGTTCGCCAGCGCCGTCCCGAACGAGCCGCTTCCCAGCACCGCCGCGCGCGCACCCAGCCCCATGTGGTGTCCCCTCCCCTGCGTGTTTCAGGTCCCGAACAGCACGCCCAGCCTCAGCACCGGCATGAACGGCGTGTCACCGGTCCGCCCGTGCACCTCGAAGCCGCCGAGCAGCTGGAAGACGGCGTGGCGCCCGAGCGCCCATTCCCCGCCCCCGAGCACCGGCACGTTCCACCCGAGCGACACGGCCGGGGGCACGCCCCCGAGCGGGGAGAGGGCCACGGGCTCGGTGTCCAGCGTGAGCAGCAGCTGCACCTGGCCCACCCAGCGCACGGAGGCGAGCGGGGCATGCCGCGAGACGTGCAGCGTGGGGGCGAGGTTGAAGTTCCGCCGGCCGGTGAGCGCGCGCGCCCCGGACGGCGGCGCGCTGGGGCGCACGCCGAACCACGCCACCGAGCCCTCGAGCCCCAGGGCCCACTCGGTCTCGCCTTCCGACAGGCCGCGGCGCACGTGCACCGAGAGCTCGTTGGACTGCCCGTACAGCCCGCCGTAGCCCAGGCCCACGTCCCACCCCGCCCCGAGCCCGCGGTGCAGCCTCAGGCCCACGGTGGGCAGCCCCACCCAGGCCGCGCCACCCCACTGGGCATCCGCGAGCGGACGGCCTCCGAGCAGCGTGGCGGCAGGTTCCAGCGGGGGCGGCAGGCTCGGCGGCGGGGCAGCGGTGCGGGAGAGCCCCGGGGGCTCGGCCCCGAGCCGCTCCACCACCAGGGGAGGCGACGGGAGCCCGGCGGAGAGCGCGCGCACGCGGAGGCGCCACGCGGCGCGGGCCGGGGACTCGGGCTCCTGGGGGCTGCGCGTGGACTCGGGGAGCGCGTCCGCGCGGGAGTCCGCCCCCGCCGGAAAATCCTCCCACTCCGCGTCCGGCTCCGCGGCCCGCGCGGGCAGCGCGAGCAGTGCAAGGGAGCAGAGGAGGGCCGGGACGCGGGACATGGACGCACGGGACTCTAGCGGATGCGGGTACAGTTGAGGGACGTGACGAACCCACCGGGAGTCGAGCTGGCGTCCTTTTGGCGCACCTTCGCGTGGCTCATGGCCCTCGTGGTGCTGCCGTCCGCGGGACTGTCCGGTTTCGGCGTGCTGGCCATCATCAACGAGCGGGCGGCGGTGGAGAAGCGGCTCGAGGCGGCCTGGGGCGGGAAGCTCGAGCAGCTCGGGCAGCAGCTGCAGTCGGCGCTCACCGGGGCCAACGTCTCGGACGCGGAGCAGGGGCTCGTGGTGCGCTGGGAAGGGGCGGTGCTCTCGGGACCGGGCTTCCGCGTGCGCGGCGGGGAGCTGCAGAGCGGGGACGCGGGACTGAAGGCCGCCCTGGCCCCGCTCGTTCCGCTGCTGGGAGAGCTCGGGGCCGCCCCCCGCTGTTTTTCGCTCGCCACCGCGCGCGGGACGCTGCTGCTGGTGGCAGCGGCGCGGGACGGTGGGATTGCCGGTGTGCGCGTGGACCCCCAGCAGCTCGAGCCGCTGCTCGCCTCCCTCGGCGCGCGGCTCGCGGGCGGAGAGCCCGTGCGCTTCGAGCTGCAGCCGCTGCAGCGGGAGGAGGCCGGGGGCAGCCTCGTCAACCGGCTCGTCACGGAGGTGGAGCGCGCCCGGACCGAGGCGCTCGCCGCGGCGCCGCTCGCCTGGCGGGTGATGCCCCCGCCCCTCCAGGACTTCCGCGTGGCGGCCGTGCCCTCCGCGGGAGATCCCGTCGCCGCGGCGTCGCTGCGAAACCGCGTGGTGTACGGGGTGCTGCTCGGCCTCTTCTACGTGGCGCTCGCCGTGGGGGTCATCTACGTGGCGCGCACGCTCCACCGCGAGGCGCGCCTCTCGCGGATGAAGACCGACTTCGTCTCGCTCGTCAGCCACGAGCTGCGCACGCCCCTCACCTCCATCCGGATGTTCATCGAGACGCTGTCGATGGGCCGGGTGACGGACCCGGAGGAGACACGGCAGGTTCTGCAGCTGCTCTCGCGGGAGACGGAGCGGCTGTCGGAGATGATCGAACGGGTGCTGGACTGGGGCCGCATCGAGAGCGGGCGGCGGACGTACACGCTCCTGCCCGGCCCCGTGGACCCGGTGCTCGAGGCGGCGCTGCAGGCGTTCCGGGCGCAGCGGCTGCAGGTCGAGGTGGACCTGCAGGTGGAGGTGGAGCCCGGCCTTCCCCACGTGCGCGTGGACCGCGACGCGCTGGCCGGCGCGCTGCTCAACCTGGTGCAGAACGCCTTCAAGTACACGGGTGAGCAGAAGCGCATCCGCGTGCGCGCCCGCCGCGGGCGGAAGGGCGTGGCCATCGACGTGGAGGACAACGGCCCCGGCATCCCCCCGCGCGAGCAGCACCGCGTGTTCGAGCGCTTCTACCGGGTGGACGATCTCCT
>JBDLRJ010000051.1:0-17100 GCA_039800145.1 Pseudomonadota bacterium
GCCCTCGCCGTCCTCGCCGTCCTCGCCGTCCTCGCTGTCCTCGCCGTCCTCGCCGTCCTCGCCGTCCTCGCCGTCCTCGCCGTCCTCGCCGCCCTCGCCGCCCTCGCCGCCCTCGCCGCCCTCGCCGCCCTCGCCGCCCAAGCTGTCCTCGCTGGCCTCTCTGTCCTCTCTGTCCTCGCTGCCCTCGCCGCCCTCGCTGTCCTCGCCGCCCTCGCCGCCCTCGCTGTCCTCGCTACCCTCGCTGTCCTAGCCGCCCTCGCTGTCCTCGCCGCCCTCGCTGTCCTCGCCGCCCACGCGCATCGGAGTGCAGTCGTTCGGGCCACACCATGGAACTGGGCGCGGGCCTCGCACCTGCACCGCCCGGCTCATGGGGATGCTGGGGCCCTGCGCTCGCGCTCCCCGCCTCGCGGGTCGGGTTCGCCCGAGGGGAGAGTGACGAGCCGCGGCCGACAGAGGCGCAGGCGGCGCCGCGTCAGGGTCGAGAAGCGACGGGCGCGGTCGGACTCAACTCTCGACGGGCGAGATTCACCGGCCCCGGATGTGCCGGCCCACCCATGCGCGCGCCGTCCGCACCGCGTCCTCGGGAGACTCCTTGCGTGCGAGCGCCACCGCCAGGGCGCTGGCAAACCGGCACCCCGTTCCCCGGACGGATGCCACACGGCGCAGGCGCTTTCCCGCGAACCGTTGAACACCCTTGCGCGTGCAGAGGATGTCCTCCGGGCGGCCTGAGAGGTGGCCCCCCTTCGCGACCACGGCCCCGTAGCCCAGGTCCAAGACCATGGCCGCCTGCACGGAGAGTTGGTCCGCGTCCTCCGCCGGCGGCTCTCCACTGAGCCACGCGCACTCCATCACGTTGGGCGTCAGCCACGAGCGGGCCCCGCCGAGCGCGCGCAGGTCCGCGGGGCGCACCCGCGAGAGCAGTTGCCCCCGCGAGGTGGCCACCACCGGGTCCACCACCCAGGGGATCCCCTCGGGCAACACCTCTGCAAGGGCGTACAACGCCCCCGGCCCCGGCAGCATCCCGAACTTCACCGCGTGGACGGGCCCCAGCTCCAGCAGCGCCTTCACCTGGAGCTTCAGCGTGCGCGCCACCGTCCCCGCGTTGAGGAACGTCTCCTTCCCCTGCGCGGTGAGCGCCGTGACCACGCCGAGCGGCACCCCGCCCAGGCTGCGCACCGTCTCCACGTCCGCGAGCAGTCCTGCGCCGCCGGAAGGATCCAGCCCCCCGGCGCACAGCACCCGCGGGGCTCTCACCGGCGCATCTCCCGCGCCTTCGCCACGAGCGCCTTGTACACGCCGAGGTGCATGGGCATGGCCTGCACCAGCAGCTCCGGGTGCCACTGCACGCCCACGGCGAACGGGTGGGCCGTGGACTCGATGGCCTCCACCACGCCGTCCGGTGACACGGCGCTCACCACCACGTCCTTCCCCGGCTGGTTCACCGCCTGGTGGTGTGTGGAGTTGACCATCAGCTGTCCCTTGCCCATGCACTCGGCGAGGTGCGTGCCCTCCTTCACCTCCACCGGGTGCGCGGGCTGGGTCTTGTCGTGCTTCTGCTCGTGGTCCCTCGCGCGGGGCACTTCCCGGAGGATGTCCTGGTGCAGGGTGCCGCCCAGCACCACGTTGAGCAGCTGCATCCCGCCGCAGATGCCCAGCACGGGCATGTTCCGCTTGAGCGCCTCTTGAATGAGCGCCGTCTCGAACGCGGTGCGTCCCGGCTTGAGCGCCCCGAGCCCCTCGCGCGCGGCCTGGCCGTAGGCCTCGGGGGGCACGTCGAACGCGCCGCCGGTGACGACGAGTCCCGAGAGCCGGTCGAGGTACCCCTCGAGGAGCACCCGGTCGTCCGTCCAGGGGAGGATGATGGGCAGTCCGCCTGCGCGGGACACGGCGTCCGCGTACGGCGCTTTCAGCTCGAGCTGCAGCACGCCGTCCGGGCGGACGGTGCCGTCCGGCGTGATGCCCACGAGCGGCCTGCGCGGCGGGCCGTGGGGGTAGCGGGGGTTGGATCCTGAATGGGTCTGGGGAGGCCTGAAGCTCACGGTGGGGGCAGGCTACGCAATGCCCGCCCTTTGTCGAATCCCGTGCAGAGCGCCCGGACGGCAGCCTCCACGGCCGGGGCATCCGTCCCACCGGCGAAAGGGGCGGAGACGACGGCGGCACAGTGGGCGCCGGCCGCCGCCACGTCCGCGATGTTGCCCCCGTGGATGCCTGCAATGGCCACCACCGGGAGGGGCGCCTGCGCGCACACCGCCGCGAGCCCCTCGAGCCCGAGCGGGGCGGCGGGCACCTGCTTGGTGGACGTGGGGAACACCGGCCCCAGCCCCACGTGGTCCGCGCCCGCCTGCCGCGCGCGCAGGAGCTCTTCGAGGTTCCGGACCGTGGCCCCGAGCAGGCGGCCCGGGCCGAGCAGTCGCCGGGCCTCCTCCACGGGGAGATCCTCCTGTCCCACGTGCGCCCCGTCCGCCCCCGACAGCAGCGCCCAGTCCACCCGGTCGTTGATGATGCAGGGCACGCCCTCCGCGCGGCACAGCGCCACCACCTCGCGCGCCACGCCCACCGCCTCGCGCGCCCCCGTCCGCTTCAGCCGCAGCTGCAGCACCGCGGGACGGCCCGCGAGCAGCAGCCTCGCCGCCTGCACCGGGGGCACGGACGGCAGCACGGTGTCGTCGCACAGCACGTAGAGACCAGGCGGGAGCCGGGGGGGCGTTGACATGACCCCGCCCCGCTATAAGGTGCCGTTCCTTTTTGGAAGGGTCTCCCACATGTCCGACACCATGAATCCCCGTCACCTCGACAAGCGCACCGCCGAGCGCTACCTGCGCAGCGGCCAGCTGGACGAGAAGGCCTGGGAGAAGCACCTCAAGTCCCTGCCGGACCTCGCCGACAAGGCCACCCCCGTCGACACCGTGATGGAGGAGGACGAGGCGTTCGACGACGAGGACGAGGAGTAGCCTTCCCGTGGCAGACGCGCGCGGCGACACGTTCGTGATGCGCGAGGGTGAAGGGGTCAGCTTCACCACCTTCGTGCTCGGCCTGGCTTCCACCACGGTCATCCACCTCGGGCTGCAGCCACACCCGGAGACGGGGAAGGTGGAGCGGCAGCTCGAGGCGGCTCGGCAGACCCTGGATCTCCTCGTGATGCTGCGCGAGAAGACGCGCGGCAACCTGTCCCCGGACGAAGAGCAGCTCTTCGCCTCGCTCGTGGCGGACCTCCAGCTCCGCTTCGTGGAGGCGGCCAGGAAGTCGACGTGAACGGGCGCGCCCCCGTGCCCCCGCGCATCCGGCTCGTCGCGGGCCTGGCGACGGTGGCGGCGCTCATGGTGCTGTTCGGCACCACCAACGAGCTGGCCGTCCTGATGGACCTGGACGCCTACCTCTCGCTGCCGCTGGACGCGGCGGGGCTCGAGCCCATCCCGAGGCTGTTCCTCGAGCTGCAGCAGACGCAGCTGCGGCTGCGCGACTCGCACCGCGGGCTCTCCGTGGCGGTGCTCTTCTTCCTGTCCATGGCCACGGGCTTCGTCTTCGCCGCGGCGCTGCGCTTCCTGCGGCCCGGCATGATGCCGCTCGGCGGACTCCGGAAGCTGCTGGCGCGCGCGGCCCTGGCGGCGGCGCTGCTGTACACGGTGGACGGAGCGCAGGAGGCGGCCGTGGCGCGGAAGACGGCGGTGCTCGTCACCGAGCGCTTCCCGAAGATGCTGGCCGCGGCCCCGTCCCCCACCCCGCCGCAGGCTGCAGACGGCCAACCGAAGAAGCCGAACGCGGCCGAGCAGGAGGAGGCCGTGGGACGGGCGCTGCCGGCGCTCGGCTGGATGCTGCCGCTCACCTCCGTGTTCAAGACGGCGCTCTTCGCGCTGCTGTTCGCGTGGGTGGGGCGCTACTTCCAGGCGGCCAGCGTCCAGCGCGCGGTGGAGGCGCTGGACCGGGAGCTGCCCTCGGGCGAATAGCCGGGGCCCCCGAGCGGGAGCAGCAGCGTCTCGGCCCGCGGCAGCGCGAGGAGTTCTCCGCGCTTCACGCCGAAGACGTAGGCCAGGTGGCCGAGCGGCCAGCGCTCCTTCATCTTCTCGAACGCGCGGTCGTCGAGCTCGCCCTCCGCGTCTTCCGGCAGCTCCGCGTCGTCGTAGCGCAGCAGCTCGCCCCCCACCCGGCGGCCCGCGCCGTAGCCGGTGACGGACTCGCCCTCCGCGGGGTCGAACACGTAGGCGTGCACGGTGGTGCCGAGCGACACCGAGAGCAGGCGTGCGAGCGCGTGGTGGGTGCGGTACCAGTCCGCGCCTCGGCGGCCGTAGGCGAAGGGGGCGTCGAAGGCGAAGCGGACCACCTTGCGGCGCGGGATGACGGACACCTGGAGGCCACAGTCCACGGCGGTGCCGAGCCCGTCGATCGCGAGCGCCTGCCGCCCCAGCGCGGCCAGGTCTGCGAACTCGAGTCCCTCTACCCTGCAGAGGTATCCGCCGTGTGCTTCCAGAGTGTGTCCCCCCTACCGCGCAGAAAACGCGGGCGCCTGTAGCAGCTGGCGCGGGCGGGCACAAGCACACCGCCCATACCTTGCCAGCCCCGCTGCGGCCCTTAGCTTCCGGCCATGCGAATGGACAAGCTGACGGTCAAGGCGCAGGAGTCGCTCCAGGACGGACAGGCGCTGGCGCGGCGCGCGGGCCATCCCTCGTACGAGCCGGAGCACCTGGCCCGGGCGCTGCTGCAGCAGCAGGACGGCATCGCGGTGCCGCTGCTGCAGAAGCTGGGCGCGGACGCGAAGCTCGTCCTCTCGCGGTTGGACGAGGCGCTCGGGCGGTTGCCGCGCGTGGAGGGCGGCGAGCAGGGGCAGGCCGGCACGCGGCTGGTGAAGCTCCTGGACAAGGCGGAGGAGGAGGCCCGCGCGCTCAAGGACGAGTACATCGCGTCGGAGCACCTGCTGCTCGCGCTCGCGGCGGACAAGGGCCAGGCGGGCGAGGTGCTCAAGGCGTCCGGCGTCACGCGCGAGCGGATGCTCGCGTCCCTCAAGGACGTGCGCGGCAGCGGCAAGGCCTCCAGCCCCGAGGCGGAGGGCAGCTACCGGGCGCTCGAGAAGTACGGGAGGGATCTCACCGAGGCGGCGCGCGCGGGGAAGTTGGATCCCGTCATCGGCCGGGACGAGGAGATCCGCCGCGTGGTGCAGGTGCTCTCGCGGCGCACGAAGAACAACCCGGTGCTGGTGGGAGATCCCGGCGTGGGCAAGACGGCCATCGTCGAGGGGCTGGCCCGGCGCATGGTGGACGGCGACGTGCCGGAGGGGCTGAAGAACAAGCGGCTCGTGGTGCTGGACCTGGGCGCCATGGTGGCGGGGGCCAAGTTCCGCGGCGAGTTCGAGGAGCGGCTCAAGGCGGTGCTGAAGGAGGTGTCGGACGCCGCGGGGGAGATCATCCTCTTCATCGACGAGCTGCACACGCTGGTGGGCGCGGGGAAGGCGGAGGGCGCGATGGACGCGGGCAACATGCTCAAGCCGGCGCTCGCGCGCGGGGAGCTGCACTGCATCGGCGCCACGACGGTGGAGGAGTACCGGAAGCACATCGAGAAGGACGCGGCGCTGGAGCGGCGCTTCCAGCCGGTGCAGGTGGGCGAGCCCACGGTGCAGGACACCATCAGCATCCTGCGCGGGCTCAAGGAGCGGTACGAGCTGCACCACGGCGTGCACATCCAGGACTCGGCGCTGGTGGGGGCGGCCACGCTGTCGCACCGGTACATCTCGGACCGGTTCCTGCCGGACAAGGCGATCGATCTCGTGGACGAGGCCTGCAGCCGGCTGCGCATGGAGATCGACTCCATGCCCACGGAGCTGGACGACATCCGGCGCAAGGTGATGCAGCTGGAGATTGAACGCGAGGGGCTGAAGCGCGAGACGGACGTGCACAGCCGAGAGCGGCTGGGGGCCCTGGAGCGGGAGCTCTCGGAGCTGAACGAGAAGTTCGCCGGGCTGAAGACACTCTGGGAGAACGAGAAGGCAGCGCTCGCGCAGGTGCGCGGGGTGAAGGAGCGGGTGGAGAAGGCGCGGCAGGACCAGGAGGCGGCGGAGCGGCGCGGAGAGCTGGGGCGCGCGGCGGAGCTGAAGTTCGGCGTGCTGCCCACGCTCGAGAAGGAGCTGCAGCAGAAGGCCGCGCAGCTGCAGGGGATGCAGAAGCAGCACCGCTTCCTGAAGGAGGAGGTGGACTCGGAGGACATCGCGCAGGTGGTGGCGAAGTGGACCGGCATCCCGGTGACGCGGTTGCTCGAGGGGGAGCTGCAGAAGCTGGTGAAGATGGAGGAGCGGCTCTCGGAGCGCGTGGTGGGCCAGGCGGCGGCCATCACGGCGGTGAGCAACGCGGTGCGGCGCGCGCGCAGTGGGCTGCAGGATCCCAACCGGCCCATCGGCTCCTTCATCTTCCTGGGGCCCACGGGCGTGGGGAAGACGGAGACGGCGCGCGCGCTCGCGGGCTTCCTGTTCGACGACGACGCGGCCATGGTCCGGAGCGACATGTCCGAGTACATGGAGAAGCACGCGGTGGCGCGCCTGGTGGGGGCGCCCCCCGGCTACGTGGGCTACGAGGAGGGCGGGCAGCTGACGGAGGCCGTGCGCCGCAAGCCGTACTCGGTGGTGCTGTTCGACGAGATTGAGAAGGCGCACCACGACGTCTTCAACATCCTCTTGCAGATATTGGACGAGGGGCGGCTGACCGACAGCCAGGGGCGGACGGTGGACTTCCGCAACACGGTCATCCTGCTGACGTCGAACATCGGTTCGGCGGCCATCCAGGAGGCGGTGGCGGGCGGGCAGGGCTTGTCGGCCGCGGCGCGCGCGGAGGTGATGGAGGCGCTGCGGCGGCACTTCCGGCCGGAGTTCCTCAACCGCGTGGACGACGTGGTGCTGTTCGAGCCGCTGCGGCGCGAGGAGATCGGCCGCGTGGTGGAGCTGCAGCTCAAGCGGCTGCGGACGCTGCTCGCGGAGAAGAACCTGCGGATGGAGGAGACGGACGCGGCGAAGGCCTTCCTCGCGGAGCAGGGGTACGATCCCGCCTACGGCGCGCGGCCCCTGAAGCGGGCCATCCAGCGGCACCTGCAGGATCCGCTCGCGCTGAAGGTGCTCGGCGGAGAGTTCGCGCCGGGGGACGTCATCCGCGTGGACGCGGGCAAGGAGGGGCTGGTGTTCGCGGTGCCGGCGAGGGCGTGAACCTCTGCGGATCACGGGGTGTGGTCCGGTCAGGGTCTCACTCGGAGCCCTCCGTCTCGCCCCGAGACTCCTCGTCACTCCGCCCTTCGAGTTCCGCGACCTTCTTGTAGAGCGTGCGCCGGTCGAGCCCAAGAATCTTGGCCGCCCGCGCCTTGTGTCCCCCGGTCTTGGTGAGCACGCGACGGATGTATTCCCGCTCGAGCTCGTCCAGCGAAAGTTCACGCTCGACTGCCCCAGCGAGCAGGCTCACGGCTTCATGGCCTCGCTGGAGGGGGAAAGCGTCTGCACCAAGCAACTCATCATCGGAAAGGGCCACCGCACGCTCGATGGCATTCACCAGTTCGCGGACATTGCCGGGCCAGGTGTGCTGCTTCAACTTTCGGAGCGCCTCGGGGGAAAGCCCCACCGAGGAACGGCCCGAGCGCCGTGACGCCTCGTGCAGGACCTGATCGACGATCGGCTCGATGTCCTCGGGGCGCTCTCGCAGCGGAGGAATCTCGATCCGCACCACGTTGAGCCGGTGGTACAGGTCGGGGCGGAAGCGGCGCTCCCTCAGTGCGTCCTCGAGCGGCCGATTGGTCGCCGCAACGATGCGGGCGTCTGCCGGGACGTCCTCGGCGCCGCCCAAGGGGCGGATGCGGCTGGACTCGAGCGCCTGGAGCAGCTTGGGCTGCAACTCGAGCGGCAGGTCACCCACTTCGTCCAGGAACAACGTCCCCTCGTGCGCCTGCGAAAAAACGCCCGGACGGTCCTCCCTCGCGTCGGTGAACGCCCCGCGACGGACCCCGAAAAGCTCCGCCTCTGCCACGCCGGCCGGAAGCGCTGCACAGTTCAGCTGCACGAATCGCGACGCACTCCGTCCGCTGTGTTCGTGGATGAAACGCGCCAGCGCGCCCTTTCCGACACCACTCTCTCCGGTGACCAGCACCGGCAGATGGGAGCGCGCAGCCCGACGTGCCAACTCGAGCGCGCCCTTCATGGCCGCGCTCCTCGCCGCGATGCCCGACGGCGCCGCCCCTGCCGTGGCTTCCCGAAGGCGTGAAATCTCTCGCCTCATCTGGCGCTCGCGCAGCGCCCGCTTCATGGAGAGCGCGAGCGCCTCAACTCGGAAGGGCTTGGCGAGAAAGTCCACCGCGCCCGCACGAACGGACTCCATGGCGAGATCGATGGAACCAAAAGCTGTCACGAGCAACACCGGTTGCTGAGGCCGGACCCGGTGAATGGCCTTCAGCAGCTCGAGCCCACGCATCTCCGGCATCTCGACGTCAGACACCACCAGATCGTACGCCCGCTCCTCGAGGAGCCGGAGGGCTCGCCGTGCGGAAGTCTCGCCCGTCACGGCGAAGCCTTCTTCGGGCAGCGAATCGACGAGCCAGGCGACCACACCCGCGTCATCATCCACCACCAGGACGCTCGGCAGCTTGCTCACGCGGCCTCCTGGTCGGGCTTCCTGGGAATGCGAACGATGACGCGGCACCCGCTGGGTTCTCGTGCACTCAACGCCACCGTGCCGCCATGCTCCTGGACGATGGACTTCACCACCGACAGTCCGAGTCCGCTGCCACCACGGTCCGCCTTGGTGGTGTTGAACGGCTCGAAGAGGTGCGGGCGAACCGAGACGGCAAGCCCAGGCCCCTCATCGTCGACCAGGAGTTCAAGCCAGTCGCCGTCGCCCCCAACGGACAGCTTGACGACTGTCCCGGCCGGCGCCGCATCGAGTGCGTTTCGGAGGAGGTTCAGCACCACCTGCTGGAGTTGGTCCGGGTCTGCGGACAGCTCCGATGCCCCCCCTCGCACCACCTCGATGCCTACGCTTCGGCGCCTCGCCTCGAGCTCAACGAGCATTGCCACTCGGCGCACCAGCTGTTCGGCGTCCACGGGCATACGTTGAGGTGCGCGGCGCCGGGTGATGGACAACATTTGGCCGACCATCCCGGTGATGCGAGTGGTCTGCTCGATCAGCATGTCCGCCGTTCGCCGGGTCGCCGCCGCGTCGTCCGCATGCTTGAGGAGAGCGCGCGCCCGTCCCTCGAGCACCTGCAGCGGTGAGCCAATCTCGTGAGCCATGACAGCCGAGAGCTGCCCGAGCGTGATGAGCTTGTCGGCTTGCTCCAGCCCTCGTTCGATACGACGCCTCGCCTCGAGTTCCTGGTCTGCGCGGGCCCGCGCTGCATCCAATTCGCGGACCAGCAGCTCGAACTCATGCTGCGTATCCCCGACCTCGTCATCTGAACGGATTGCCGCCGGAATTCCGAGATCCCCCTGGCGGACCCGCGCCATGCTAGCGACGAGCCTGCCCAGTGGCCGCCCCACGTACCTGCGCGAAATGGCCCAGGTCACCCCCGCAACCATCACGACAAAGGCCAGGATGGACAGCGCAATCTGGCGCCGCGTGTTCTCCAGGTCTCGCTGCAGTTCCGTGAGCGGCTTCTCGAGCACGATGGCCGAAGAACTCTCGGGCGTCTCGGGCCGAAGCCGCAGCCCCAGACGGAGTACCTGGGGCGCCTCCTGGGGCTCAAACTCGACCACCGGCTCTGCGCTGCCCCGCGCGCGCCCTTCGACCCGGATGGTTCCCTCGCTGGCACGCGCTCCTCCGGAGGCACCGACCAGCAGTCCGTCCTCGTCGAAGACGAAGATGCCAACCGCCGGGTCGACCCGCGCGAGCGCCCCCAGAGTCTCAGTCACGTCCTCGATTTGCCGGTCGCGAAGCGCATTTTCGAACGCCGTCTGCAGGCTGCGCCCAAGGAGCATCGCCTCACCCTGGGCAACAGCCCTCAGGTCGCGCTCCTCGATGCGCAACTGAATGGCCCCCGCCCCGCCGAACAACAGCAGGGCGCTCATTGCGATGGCCAGGGTGAGTTTGGGCGCCAGTCTCATGTCGCATCTCGCGACGCACATGGTCGCAAATTACGACCTATCAAGCAATCCCACTCAGTGATTTTAGATGCTTGGATCGTGGTCCGCATCTTGCGAACGGGCGCCGCAGGAGTTCACCTTGCGTTCGCAACCACTACCCGTCACCCGCGCGCTTGGCTTCCTGGCCGTTGCGCTCTTCGTCTCGAGCTGCAGCGAGACGCCCAAGCCGTCTCCAGAACTCGAGGAGTTCCCGGTGGGCGCTCCCTCCAGGGGGGCCTCGTTCTCCCGCGAATTCGTCGGGCAGGTCCAGGCTTCCCGGTACGTCGAGTTCCGTGCACGCCACAAGGGCGTCGTCGAGCAATTGGGCGTGGACGAGGGACAGCGCGTGCGAAAGGGGCAGCTCCTCTTCACCATCAGCGCTCGCGAGCTCGAGCAGGAGTTGTCAAAGGCGCAGGCGGCGGTGGAGAGCGCCTCGGCCGAGTGGAAGGCAGCTCAGGTCGAGGTGAACAACAGCCGGCTCCTCGTCGAGAACAAGGTGATGTCCGGCGCCGAGCTCGAGGTGGCGGAGGCGAAGCTGGCCGCCCTTGCTGCCAAGGTGCGAGAGGCCAAGGCGACCGTGAGCCAGGCCGATATCAACCTCTCGCTTGCACGCGTTCACGCCCCGTTCGGTGGCGTCGTCAACCGCATCCCTCGCAAGGTCGGTAGCCTCGTACTCGAGGACGAGCTTCTCACCACGCTGACCGACACGAGCGAGGTCTTCGTCTACTTCCGCGTCTCCGAGCAGGAGTACCTCGAGTTCGCCGCGATGGTGGAAGAAGGTCGCCGCGAGCCGGTCGCGCTCGTGCTGGCCAACGGCAGCGCGTACCCACATCCCGGATACGTCGACACGGTCGAGAGCGAGTTCGACAAGGAGACCGGGAACATCTCCTTCCGCGCCCGCTTCCCCAACCCGGACGGGCTCCTGAAACACGGCGCCACGGGGAAGGTCGTTGTCCGGCGCGAGGACCCGGCTGCGGTGGTCGTGCCGCAGAGTTCGACGTTCGAGGTCCAGGAGAACCTCTACGTCTACAAAGTCCAGGCCGACGGGTTGGTTCAATCCGTCCGCGTCACGCCGCGCGCGCGAGTGCAGCACGGCTTCGTCGTGGAAGGCGGAATCTCTCCCGCAGATCGGATCGTCCTGCAGGGAGCGCAGCGGCTAAAGGACGGGACTCGCATCGTCGCCCGCGCCGTCGCTCCCGCGGGAACGCAGCTGTGAGCGCTATGAAGTCCACGTTCACGGGTCGCCCGGTCACCGCCGTGGTGGTGGCCATCGTCATCACGCTCATGGGACTGCTTGCCCTCCGGTCCCTGCCCATGGCGCTCTTTCCGAGCGTGGCGCCGCCGGAGGTGAACGTCACCGTCGAGTACACCGGCGCGAACGCGGAGGTGGTCACCAAGGCCGCCATCGTCCCGCTCGAGCGCGCCATCAACGGCGTGCCGGGCATGAAGTACATGAGCAGCGATACCGGCAACGACGGGGTCGGCGTCGTTCAGGTGCTGTTCGAGACGGGCACAGATCCGGACGTGGCGGCCGTCAACGTGCAGAACCGCGTGAACTCGGTGATGGGAGAGCTGCCCGCCGAGGTGATTCGCAATGGCGTGAAGATCGCCAAGGAAGAGAACGCGATGCTCATGTACCTGAGCATCTTCAGCACCGACGACCAGCTCGACGAGAAGTTCCTCTACAACTTCACCGACATCAACATCCTCGCGGAGCTCAAGCGCATCAACGGCGTGGGCTACGCGGACATCCTCGGCGCGAAGGAATACGCGATGCGCATCTGGCTCAAGCCAGACAAGCTCGTCGCCTACGGCGTCACGCCGGAGGACGTCCTCTCGGCGCTTCAGCACAACAACCTGGAGGCAGCCCCCGGCAAGCTGGGCGAGAACAGCGACAAGGGCACCACGCCGCTGCAATACACCGTGAAGTACACGGGCAAGTTCACGACGCCCGAGCAGTACGGAAACATCCCCATCCGCTCCACTTCCAACGGCGACATCCTGCGCATCCGGGACGTGGCCAACGTGGAGTTCGGCACCACGTACTTCGACGTGGAGGCCAAGTTCAACGGCAGGCCCGCAGCCTCCATCATGCTCAAGCAGCTCCCCGGCTCGAATGCCAGCCAGGTCATCGCTGCGGTGAAGAAGCGAATGGCGGAGTTGAAGGAGGAGTCCTTCCTCCCCGGCATGGACTACGCATTCAGCTTCGACGTGAGCCGCTTCCTGGACGCGGCCGTTCACGAAGTCGTGAAGACGCTGCTCGAGGCATTCCTCCTCGTCGTGCTGGTGGTGTTCCTCTTCCTCCAGGACTGGCGCTCGACCCTCATCCCCGTGCTCGCCGTGCCGGTGTCGCTCGTGGGGACGCTGGCCGCCCTCTTCGCCCTGGGCTTCTCGCTGAACCTCGTCACCCTGTTTGCGCTCGTGCTGGCCATCGGCATCGTGGTGGACAACGCCATCGTCGTGGTCGAGGCGGTGCATGCCAAGCTGGAGCACACGGGGCTTAACGTCCGGGAAGCCACGGACGAAGCGATGGGGGAAATTGCAGGCGCCATCGTCGCCATCACGCTGGTGATGGCATGCGTGTTCCTCCCGTTGGCCTTCATCTCTGGCCCTTCGGGAATTTTCTTCAAGCAATTCGCGCTCACCATGGCCGTGGCCATCGTCCTCTCGGGAGTGATCGCCTTGACGCTGACTCCCGCCTTGTGTGCCACGTTCATGCGCCGGCACGAGTCACGGTCCGGCCCCCTCGGACGGTTCTTCCGCGGCTTCGAATCCATCTATGGCAGTTCCGAGACCGTGTTCCTGCGGGTCATCGGACTGATCTCGACGCGCAGGCTCCTGACAATGGGCGTCCTGCTGGGCTTCCTTTGTGCGACGGGGGGCATTTCCTCTCTCGTCCCGAGGGGCTTCATCCCCAGCGAGGACCAGGGCGTCTTCTACGTGAGCGTCACGGCCCCCCCTGGAGCTACCCTGGAGCGAACGAAGGCCGTCATCGACGCCATTGGCGCAGCTTCGAAGGAGATCTCGGCGGTGGACAGCGTATCGACCCTCGCCGGGACCAACATCCTCTCGGACGGGACAGGCGCCAGCTACGGCACCGCGCTCGTCAACCTGAAGCCCTGGAAGTCCCGGACGGCATCCGTCGATGATGTGATGCAGGACCTCGCCCGGCGCACACGCCACATCAAGGATGCCGACATCGAGTTCTTCCCGCCGCCGCCGGTGCCCGGTTACGGCAACGCGAGCGGCTTCGAACTGCGCGTCCTCGACAAGACGGGGCGTGGCGACTTCACCGAGATGGAGCGCGTGGTCTCCACGTTCATCGAGGACCTGAAGGCACGGCCCGAAATCGCCAGCGCCTTCACCATCTTCAACGCCAACTACCCGCAGTACGTCGTCAACGTGGACATCGACAAGGCGGCGCAGAAGGGAGTGACCATCGAGTCCGCGCTGGGCGCGCTTCAGACGCTGCTCGGCAGTGAGTACGCGACGAACTTCATCCGGTTTGGGCAGATGTACAAGGTGATGGTCCAGGCGGCCCCGGAGTCACGGACGGCGCCCGAGGACATCTTGAAGGTTCAGGTCCGGAGCGAGCGCGGCGAGATGGTGCCGCTCTACGCCTTCACCCGACTGGAGAAGACGCACGGCGTCGACCAGACGACTCGCTACAACATGTACCCGTCAGCGGAGATCAATGGGGACGGGCCCGCGGGCGTGAGTTCGGGAACCGTGCTGGCAGCCATCCAGGAGACGGCACGGCAAAAGCTTCCGCGCGGCTTCACCATCGACTGGGCGGGCATCTCGCGTGACGAGGTCAACGCAGGCAACGAGGGCTTCATCATCTTCATCGTCTGCCTCGTCTTCGTCTACCTGGTGCTCTCGGCCAAATACGAGAGCTTCGTCCTGCCGCTGGTGGTGGTCCTCTCACTGCCTCCCGGCCTCTTTGGCGCGTTCGTCCTGCTAAAGCTGACCGGGCTCGAGAACAACATCTACACGCAGATCACGATGGTGATGCTCATTGGCCTCCTCGGGAAGAACGCCATTCTCGTGGTGGAGTTCGCCGAGCAGCGGCGCCGCGAACTCGGCGATCCGGTTGCTGCGGTCAAGGAGGCCTGCCGTCAGCGGCTTCGTCCCATTCTCATGACGTCCATCGCATTCGTCGCGGGGCTCGTGCCCCTTGCCCTTGCGAGCGGTGCCGGGGCCGTCGGCAATCGCACCATCGGGACGGCAGCCATCGGAGGCATGTTGGTCGGGACCACGTTCGGCCTGGTCCTGATTCCCGGGTTGTACAACCTGCTCCGCAAGCCGCTCGAGCGGGAGGACCTCGCCGTTCATCCCGAGGCGGCCAGCCATGCGTAGCCTGGATTTGCGCGCGCGCGCAGCGGGCTCCTTCCTGCTGCTCACGATGGCCTGCGCGCCCGTCATGCCGCAGCTCGCCATAAAGGCAGCGGAGATGCCGCAAGGCTTCAGAACAGCTGCGGCTGCAGGCCCCTCCACGGCTCGGGTTCCATGGCGCGAGTACTTCCAGGACCCTCGTCTCGTGGCGCTCATCGACGAGGGGCTCGGGGCCAACACGGACCTCGCCATGGCGGTGCAGCGGATTGAGCGCGCCCGCGCGACGGTGACGCAAACCACCGGCGCACTGTTCCCGAAGGTGGACGCGACGCTCGGAATGGCCGTCCGAAAGTACGGCCTGTACACGATGGATGGCGCCGGCAACGCGACGACGGACATCGCGCCGGGGCAGCTCGTCCCCGTTAACCTCGGCGACTTCTCCCTGGGCCTGCAGGCCTCCTGGGAGGCCGACATCTGGGGGAAGTTGAGCAGCGAGCGCGAGGCAGCACACACTCGGGTGCTCGCCTCAGTCGAAGCCGCGCACGCCATCCAGACCTCACTCGTCGCGGAGATTGCGAATGCCTGGTTCGACCTGCAGGCACTCGACCGGGTGAGGGAGGTGCTGGCCCAGACGATCGTGCGCCAGGCGGAGGCCCTGAGAACCGTCCGCATCCAGAAGGAGGCCGGCCGGGCGAGCGAGCTCGCAGTTCAGCAATTCGAGGCACAGCTGGCTGAGACGCGTGCACTCGAGGTGGAGACGCTCCAGCAAACCCGCGTCGTGGAGGCTGGGCTCAACGTACTACTCGGACGGTTTCCGCAGCCCATCGAGCGCGCCGGAGAGCTTGCGTTCACTCCGCCTCCGGCGGTTTCTGCCGGCTTGCCTTCTGAACTCCTGGAGAACAGGCCAGACGTCCGCCAGGCGGAACTCGAGGTCCTGGCCGCGAAACTCGAATTGGCCTCGGCCCGTGCGGCCTTTTTCCCGAGCGTCAATCTCGCGGCGGGTGTGGGCCTTCAAGCCTTCAATCCGGCGTACCTGGTCCGGGTGCCCGAGTCTCTCGCCTACTCGCTGGTGGGCGGTCTCGTGGCACCACTGGTCAACCGGAGCGCCATTGAGGCCCAGTTCCAAGGGGCGACAGCGGCGCAGCTCGAGGCCATGTATGGCTACCAGAAGGCGGTGCTCGTCGCCTTTGCGGACGCCTCGACGAGTCTAGCGTCCATGAAGGCCAGCGACGAACTGGTGGGCTTCAAGCGTTCTCAGCGCGCCGCACTCGACCGGTCCATCGAGACGGCCGAGCTGATGTTCAGAGCGGGAAAAGCCGGTTACCTCGAGCTCCTCGCAGTGCAGCAGAGCGCATTGCGCGCTGACCTGGAACTTGTTGAGGCATGGCGCAAGCAGCGCGGCGCCGCCGTCCACGTCTACCGGGCTCTCGGCGGAGGTTGGCGCGACGTAACTCGTGACGACAAGATGGGATAGGAGACGGCGAACGCATCGCCTTCGCGCTGAGCACGCCAGGATCGGTCACGAGCTCGTGTTCACCCGGCTCCGCTCAGCTTAGACCGTGACTTGCAACAGTGGGTAAAGTGAGGAGCATCCGATGTGGACCGACCTCCTGGTGATCTTCTCGCTGGTACTGGTGAATGGTCTGTTCGCTGGGGCCGAGATCGCAACGGTGACGGTGCGCAAGACACGCATCGAACAGTTGCTCGCAGAAGGCAGGCGGAGTGCCCACGCAATCTTGGAGCTGCGGCGAGATCCTGAGCGATTTCTCGCGTCCGTCCAGGTCGGGATCACCGTCGTGAGCGCAGCAGCAGCGGCGTACGGCGGGGACACCCTCGCAGAGCGACTTGTTCCAAGCCTCGCCCCGTGGCTCGGTCCGAGCGCACACCGGGCCTCCTTCGTGGTCGTCGTGGGTTGCATTTCTTTCTTGTCCCTGGTGCTTGGCGAGCTCGTCCCCAAGTCCCTGGCGTTGCGAGCCGGCGAGAGCTACGCGCTGTTGGTGGCGCGTCCACTCCTCGTGCTTGCCAAGGTCGCGCGGCCGTTGGTCTGGTTGCTGACGAAGAGTTCCAACGCTGTGCTGCGGCTGTTCGGTGACAAGACCTCGTTCACCGAGGCCCGCGTCTCCCCAGATGAACTCAAGGCGATGCTCGAAGAGGCCAGCGAGGTGGGCTCGCTCCATCCCCGCATCGGGGAGATCGCCGCACGGGCGATGGACTTGACAGACCTGAAAGCCGGCGACGTGATGGTCCCGCGCAACCGCATCGTCGCGGTAGAGAGAGCCGAGTCCCTGGCCGGGTTGCGTCGGGCGCTCAGGGAGTCGTCTCACTCTCGCATCCCGGTGTTCGAAGGAGACATCGACCACGTCGTCGGTTACGTCTCGCTCCGCGAAGCATTCCTTGCAGGAGACGAACGGAGCTCGCTGGAGCCCCTTGTCCGTTCAATAACGTTCATCCCGGAAACGATGCGGGCGGTCGACCTGCTGCAAACTCTCCAGGCGCGCGGCGTGGAACTCGCCATTGTCGTCGACGAACATGGTGGGACGGCAGGTCTCCTCACGCGAGAAGATCTCACGGAGGAGCTACTCGGCGAGGCCACTGCCAATGCCCAAGAGAGCACACACGGGCCGGAGATCGTGCGGCTGGAGGATGGGTCGGTGCTCGTGTCGGGTTCAGCATCCGTGCGCGAGGTAAACCGC
>JBDLRJ010000052.1:0-11841 GCA_039800145.1 Pseudomonadota bacterium
CGAGGATGATGTTGGCGAACAGCGGCCCCTTCACGAAGCGGAAGGCGCGGCGGCCCGTGGCCTTGTCCTCCTCCAGGATGTCCGTGCCGGTGATGTCGGACGGCATCAGGTCCGGGGTGAACTGCACGCGGCTGAACGCCAGGTTCAGCACGTCCGCCAGCGTGGAGATGAGGAGCGTCTTGGCCAGTCCCGGCACGCCCACGAAGAGGCAGTGGCCGCGCGCGAAGAGGGCGATGAGCAGGTGGTCGATGACGTCGTGCTGTCCGACGACGCGCTTCTCGATCTGCCCGAGGATGTGCTTGCGCGCCTGCGCCAGCTCTTCGACGGCCTGCAGGTCTGCCGGGTTGCCGCTGTCCATGGTGGCCGCACTCATAATGGGGACGCCTGCATTCCTCCAGAGGGAAGCCGCGGGGAACGTCCGGTGGTCCGCGCCGCTTCCCCGCGTGGTCCGCGCCTGCTTGGGGGGCAGCCTGGCGCCCGGGCCCGATTTGCCGGCCCCCGGTGCCTCCCGCGTACCGTGCCGCCCCCCATGCACCGCGTCCGCTTGTCCCTGCTCGCCGTTCCCCTGCTGTGTGCCGCGCTCAGCGGCTGCGTCCACCGGGGCGCGCACGTCGCGTCCCTGGCGCCGTCGCTCCGGGTGATGACGTTCAACATCCAGTCCGGTCGGCACGGGTTGGATGCGGTGGCAGGCCTCATCCAGGAGGCGCAGCCGGACGTGGTGGCGCTCCAGGAGGTGGACCGCTTCACCGCGCGCTCGGGGAAGGTGGACCAGGTGGAGGCGCTCGCGCGGCGCACCGGCCTGCGCCACGCGCACTTCTTCCGCACCACCTCCCTGCACGGCGGGGACTACGGGCTCGCGGTGCTGTCCCGCTACCCCCTCTCGGGTCTCGCCTTCCGCGGGCTGCCGACCAACGGCGCCGAGCCACGGGGCGTGGGGCGCGCGGTGGTGGAGTCCCCGCAGGGCCCGGTGAGCCTCTACGTCACGCACCTGTCCAACCTGCCGTTCCGGGGGCGCCTGCGCGAGCAGCAGGTGCGGGCCCTGCTCAACTTCATGGACGAGGGGAAGGGACCGTCCCTGCTGTGCGGTGACTTCAACGACGGCGCGGGCTCGACCGCGGTGGAGACGGTGCGCCGCGTGCTCGAGGACGCGTTCGCCCGCGCGGGCCGCGGCCGGGACACCACCTACCCCATGGGGCTGCTGCCCGAGTCGCGCCTGGACTACGTCTTCACCTCGAAGGGGCTGCGCGCGGCGGACGCGTGGGTGGTGCGCGAGACGGCGTCGGACCACTTCCCGGTGGTGGTGGACCTGCTGGCGGGTTGATACCGTCTGCCGCCATGCGTCTGCACGCGCTGGTCGCCGTCCTCGTGTTGCCTGGCTGCAACAAGGAGCGCTCCACGCCCCCGGATGAGCGCTCTGTCCCGGCGAAAGCGCCGCGCCCCGCCTTTCCCATCGAGGTGGTGTCAAAGTGGATGGGCGAGCCGGGGGGCGCGGTGTCGGACACGCCCCCGGAGGACTGCCAGCCCGAGGTGTTCGACCCCTCCCGCGCGGGCGCGCGCCGGGCTGACGGGCCCGCCTCGGTGCGCCGGGTGGCGCTCGCACCCCCGTTCGCCATGACCGAGTACCTGTTCGACTGCGGTTCCACGGGGTCGAGCGTGCTGGAGGTGTCCCGGAACGGCGCGCGGCACGCGCTCTACACGCACGTGGGATGGGACTGGAAGCTGTCCCCGGACAAGCGGACCCTCGTGATGAGGAACGTGGTCGCCGTGGAAGGTGGCAAGTGGGAGGACCGCTTCCGTGCCATCGACATCGCCACCAAGAAGGCGGTCGCGCTGCAGGACGGGGTCCGTTGCGCGGCATACCTCCAGGGATTCAGCGGCAGCCGCTTCGTGAGCACCTCCGGGGTGGACCACGAGCACACCCCCGAGGCCTGTGCCTGGGACATCGGCTCGGGGCTCCTGGCCCGCATGCGCGTGGACGGGCTCGAGTTCTCCGGCGGTGCCAGCGACGCCCCCGCCAACGCGTTGGAGCTCCTCCCCGCGGAGCCCACCGGGGTGTACCTCCTGGCCACCGTGTCCGGCGAGGGGGAGGCTTTCGACTGCGAGCTCGTGGCGCTCGACTGGGAGGACTCCTCCCGCCGCTACCGGCGGAAACTGGGCGTGAAGCTGGAGGGCATGTCCTGCCACCGGGCCGCGGAGAGCGTGGAGCTGGACCTATCGGTCTTCACCTTCGAACGGCCCACCTTCCGCTACCGCGTGGTGCAGCAGCAGGGGGCGAAGGGGCGGTGGCAGGCGGTGCAGTAGCCAGGTTGACGTGTCGGCCGCTGGTGGACGGTAGAGCATTACGCCGGCATGACGACAATAAACGTTATGAGTGGGGTCTTATGGTGAATCGTCTGGCAGGGGCGTGGATCTTGGTGGCGGGCTTCTCGTGGGCGGCGCCGAACGTTGACCCTGCCGCGATGACCGCGAAGTGCGCGCCGGGACAGAAGTTACTCGTCAGTTGCCTCGAGAAAGCCAGGGGCGCCAAGACCGTGCTGCTGTTGTGCGGGTCGAAGGACCTGGCCGCCGAGACCGGGACCGAGCAGTTTCGGCTCGGCGTGCTGGGCATGAAGCCGACCGTCCGGTGGCCGGAGATCCCCGTTCACCCGTCCAGGTTCGTCACCGTGACGCGTGGCGTCGAGGTGACAACGGAAGAGTTCCCCAACGGCTTCACGTTGATGCTGCAGGTCACCACGGTCGACGTGACCCTCTCGACCCCGAGTGCCGTGGCCGTCGTGTCGATCGTTGAGACGTTCCAGGGCGGTGCCGAGTCCGCGATCGACTCGTCCGCCTCGGTGAGAGCCTCGGGCATGACCCGGAAGTTCAATTGTTCGAACGGCCAGGCAGTCTACGACTTGCTCCAGGTCGTACCCGTCGTGGAGAAGGACACCCCCCCGGAGAAGACCGCGCCCCGGACGGAGGAGACACGGGAACCCTGAACGGCACGCCGATTCGTTAGCGAAGGGAGGCTGCGTGCGCCCGGCTCAGGACCGCCGCCCCCTCCGCTCGCGGGGCCGGGGCGCCTGGTCGTCTCCACCGGTCCGCACCGGCAGCCGGTCCCCCACGTCGAGCAGCTCCGCTTCCCGCCGCTCGAGCAGCGGCTGCAGGAGCGGGTGGGGGAAGCGGCGCGGCACGGTCAGCGCGTAGAACGTCTCGGAGAGCTCGGGCACCACGCACAGCTCGTGCAGCCGCCCGTCCCGGAGCTCGTCCCGGACCACGACCGAGGGCACGAGCGTGGGCGCCCCGCTGTCCTGCGCCACGAGCCGGAGCAGCGACATGTCGTCCACCTCCGCGAGCACGCGGGGCTTCACCCGGAGCCGGTCACAGAGCGCGTTGAACTCGCTCCGGAGCTCGCTGCCGGGACCCGGCAGGACCATGGCCCGCCCCGCGAGCGAGCCGGGGAACTTGAAGGCCCTGTCCGGTTGGACCGAGACGATGCTGACCGGCTGCCGCGCCAGCTTCCGCGAGAGCAGCGCCGTGGCCCGTCCCGCCTCGACCGGGCGGTTGGAGAGCACCACGTCCAGCTGGTGCTGCTCGAGCCGGGAGACGAGCTCGTCCAGGCTCCCCGCGGACAGCTGCAGCCGCACGGCCCGGTCCGCGGCCAGCGGCCGAACGAACGAACGCTGGAAGTTGCGGGACAGCGTGGCCACCGCGCCCACGCGCAGCACGTGGCTCCGGCGGCGCCCCTCCTTCAGCGTCGAGACGAGCTCTCCCCCGGTGGAGAAGATGTCCGAGGCGTAGGCGAGCGCCAGCTTGCCCGCCTCCGTCAGCTTCAGCCCGCGCCCCTCGCGCGAGAAGAGGGCCACGCCCAGCTGGGACTCCAGCTGGCGAATCTGGGTGGACAGCGCGGACTGGGACACGTGCAGCTGCCGCGCCGTGCGCGAGAGGTTCCCGTCCTCGGCCACGGCCCGGAAGTACTGCAGGTGGTGGAAGTTCAGCGGGACGAGGGCCATGTCCTTCTCCAGGAGCGAAGGGTTTCATCCATATTATGTGTTTTTAAAGAACGTGGGCGGCCCCTAGATCCACGGCGACGGGACGCACCCATGGCGGGCGCGGCCCCAGACAGGAGTCACGCCGGTGCCCTACACGCTGGATTCGAGCGGGAAGAAGCGCGTCACCCTCATCGAGGGAGATGGGATTGGTCCCGAGGTCGTCGGTGCCGCGCGGCGCGTGCTGGACGCGGCGGGGGCGCCTCTCGCCTGGGAGGTGCGGGAGGCGGGCGCGCGGGTGTTCAAGGCGGGCCTGGCCACCGGCGTGCCGGAGGACACCCTCTCGTCCATCCGGGAGACGCGCGTTGCGCTGAAGGGACCGCTCGAGACGCCCGTGGGCTACGGGGAGAAGAGCGCCAACGTCACGCTGCGGAAGCTGTTCGAGACCTACGCCAACGTGCGGCCCGTGCGGGAGTTGCCGGGGGTGCCGACGCCGTTCGCCGGCAAGGGCGTGGACCTGGTGGTCGTGCGCGAGAACGTGGAGGACCTCTACGCCGGCATCGAGCACATGCAGACGCCGGGCGTGGCCCAGTGCCTGAAGCTCATGTCGAAGAAGGGCTGCGAGCGCATCGTCCGCCTGGCGTTCGAGGTGGCGGTCGCGGAGGGGCGGGGCTCGGTGCACTGCGCCACCAAGGCCAACATCATGAAGCTCACCGAGGGGCTGATGAAGCGCACCTTCGAGGAGGTGGCGCGGGAGTACCCGGGCATCCAGGCCCACCACGTCATCGTGGACAACTGCGCGCACCAGCTCGTCCGCAACCCGGAGGCGTTCGAGGTCATCGTCACCTCCAACATGAACGGTGACATCCTCTCGGACCTGACCTCCGGTCTCATCGGTGGACTGGGTTTCGCGCCGGGTGCCAACCTCGGTGACGGGGTGGCCATCTTCGAGGCGGTCCACGGCAGCGCCCCGAACATCGCGGGGAAGGACGTGGCCAATCCCACGGCGGTGCTGCTCAGCGCCGCCATGATGCTGCGGCACCTGGACGAGTTCGCCGCGGCCCAGGCGGTGGAGAACGCGCTCGTGGTGACGCTCGAGCAGGGCGTCTGCACGCAGGACGTGGCGCGGGACGGCGCCGTCTCCACCCGCGCCTTCGCGGACCGCGTCATCGCCAACCTGGGGCGGCGCCCGGAGAAGTGGCGCACGCGGGATCACCGGCAGCTGCAGGTGAAGCCGCTCGAGCCCCGCCGCGACTACGTCCGGCCGAAGGCGCGCACCTGGACGGGCGTGGACGTGTTCCTCGAGTCGGCGCTGTCCCCCCGGGGAGCTCGGGCCGAAGGTGGAGCGGCTCGTCGAGGGCTCGCCGCTGCGGCTCAAGATGATCTCCAACCGCGGCACGCGCGTGTACCCGCTCACCGGCGGAGCCACGGACTGCGTGGACCACTGGCGGTGCCGCTTCGTGCTCCGCGAAGGGGCCGGCCTGCTCGACGACGCGGTGGTGCTGGCGCTCCTAACGAAGATCGGCGTGGAACACCGCTGGATGCACGTGGAGAAGCTCGAGTCGCACGACGGTGCGCCCGGCTACACGAAGGCGCAGGGAGAGGATTGAGCCGTGCTGCAATATCGTTCAGCTTTCACCGCATCCCGCGTCCCGAGGCTCGCCCTTCCCGGCGAGGTGCTCCCGGTGCTGCTCGTCCTCGAGCCCACGCTGGTCGGCCACCCGTGGACGCTCGCCGTGTCCCGCGCTGCGTCCACGGTACAGGTCCGGGACGTGGTGGGCGCCATCCACGAGCCCGGCGTCCAGGCCTCGGTCGCCTTCGCCCTGCACTGCCAGGACGTGGTGCGGGTGTTCGTGTGTGGCGAGGGACCAGGACTCCCCTCCGGCTTCGCGGCGGCGTCGCTCGTGGCGCGGGCGCACGCCCTCGGGCAGTTGCTCGAGGAACTCGCCCCCGGTGCCGCGCGCCTGCCGGGGGTAGAGCGCCTCTGGTGGGACACGGCTGCCTCCCGGACGTTCATCCTGCTGGCCGAGGGGCTGTTCGTTCCCCTGGATGCACACCCGCTGTTCGAGCCGTTGCCGGTGCTCCCGCTCGGGGCAGGACGGGCTGCTTGAGGGGAGCCGCCGTTTCTCGTCCGGGCCCAACGTCATGAACGAGGAACCACGAGAACGGTGAGGCGTTGTCTCGCGTCTCTGTCAGGCCAGGGGGCTCGTTGTCGTCAAGGTGGCGAGGTTTCCCACCACGCTGGCAGCGAGGCATCCATGCGGTTCGTGTCACTTTGCACCCTGGCGTTCGTCACCCTGTCGCACGCTGCGCCGAACATCACTCGAGGCGCGGACTTGATGAAATCAACGTGCGCGCAAGGAGAGAAGTTGCTTGCGTGCTGCGTCGAGAAGACCAGGAGCACGAAGAACGTGGTCCTGTTGTGCGGGTCGAAAGATCTCACACTGGAGACGGGGACAGCGCAGTTCCGTCTCGGTGTGCCGGGTAAGAAGCCCACGGTTCGCTGGCCAGAGGTCCCTGTTCACCCGTCGAAGTTCGTCTCCGTGACGCGAGCACACAGCTCGATCATGGAGGAGTTGCCGACCGGCGGAACGCTGATGCAGCAGATCACCACGGTCGAGGTGACCATCACGACCCCGAGCGCGGTGGCGGTCGTCTCGACCGATGAGACCTTCTCGGGCGGGGCAGAGTCCTGGTTCGACTCGTACGGCTCGTTGACGATCTCCGGGATGACCCGGAAGTTCGCGTGCTTCAAGAGCGGAGTGGGCTTCGACGTCCTCGAGGTCGTGCAGGTGGTGGAAAAGAAGGAGCCCCCGGCACCGGAGGAGAAGGAGGCGCCTCCACCGATGGCGCCGTGAGTCACCCGCCGTCCGCGCCCCGCCTCAGCGCGGGATGGGCTGCTTCAAGAACTCCTCCACCTTCGCCCGCTCCATGCCGGACAGCAGCACCGCGGCGTCCACGGCGCGGGTGGCGAGCTTCTCGTCCCCCAGCTCGCGCGAGGTGCGGGCCAGGGCGAAGTGGATTTCAGGGTCGAAGGGATCTTGCGAGAGCGCCTCGAGGTAGGCCGCGCGCGCGCCGCCCCAGTCGGAGCGCTTGAGCCGGATGCGGCCGAGCTGGACCTGCGTGGCTGCCACGCCGGGGTGCGTCTTGAGCGAGGCGTTCAGTACCAGCTCCGCCTCGTCCTCGTGGCCGGTCTCCGCGAGCGCGCGGGCGTACCGGTTGGAGAGCCGCTCGTACTTGCTGCCCACGCGCTTGTGCGCGCGGCCCCAGGCCTCCGCCGCGGCCCGCACCCGGCCCCGCTCGCGGAACAGCTCCCCGAGGTGCGCGTCCCGCCGCGCCTCCGGCTCCTCCATGTTCGCGAACTCGCCGAAGTTCACCTCGGGGCCGTGCTTGTCCTTCGCCGCCTTCTGGCCGGCGTCCTCCTTCAGCACCACCTTCTCCTCGAGCGGGATGAGCTCCCTCGGGAAGGGCTGCTTCCGCACGTGCGCGAGCCACGCCTTCTCGAACGCGGGGAACGGCATCCCCACCGCCTGCTCCACCGCCTTCTTGTCCCCGAGCCCGCCCTTCAGCCCGTCCAGCAGCGTGCGCAGCCCCTTCGGGCCCTGGCCCCGGTAGATGAAGTCGATGGCGAAGTAGACCTCGGCGAAGGCCGTGGCCGCGTCCTCCGCGGACGGCAGCAGCGCGATGGACGGGTGCATCTTCTCGAACTGCACCAGCTTGTCCGCCTTCACCCTCCGCCCGAGCAGCGCCAGCGTGGGAGGCGTCATCGCCAGCCCCGGTGCGCCCCGCCAGCGGGACTCGAGGTACTTGGCCAGCCCCTCGTGCAGCCAGATGGGCACGGTGTTGAGGCTCTTCTTGCTGACCACCAGGTGCACGTACTCGTGGCTGACGGTGTCCAGCCAGTCGTAGCCGTTGAGCGTGGCCTTGGGGCTCGTCACCATCAGCTTGTTGAACTTGCAGATGGCGATGGTGCCGGTCGTGCGGATGGACTCGTACGTCAGCGTGGAGACCTTCGAGAGCTCCTTCGCCGTGTTGACGAACTCGATGCGCACCTTGCCCGGCGGGGCGTAGCCAAGGTCGGATTCCAGCGCCGCGCGCGCCTTCTCGAGCGCCTCGAGTGCCCACGGCACCAGCACCGCGTCCTTCCCCGGCGGGTGGGAGACGATGAAGTGCTCGCTCTCGCTCCTCGCGTGGTCCCTCGTGACCGCGAGCGTGTCCTGCGCAATCCGCAGCCAGCTGCCCGGCTTGTCGGTGATGCCCGCCTTCTCCAGCGCTGCCACGGCCTCCGCGTAGCGCCCTTCCTCGAGCAGCACGCGGCCGGCGTAGTAGTTGACCGGCTCGGCCCCCTCCGGGGCGAGCGCGGTGAGCGCGTCCAACTCCGCGCGCGCCGCAGCCACGTCCCAGGACTCCAGGTGCTGCTCGATGTTGAGCATCCGCGCCCGCGCCTCGGCCTTGAGCTCCGAGGCCGGGGCCGCCCCCGCCGCGCAGAGGACCGAGAGCACCACCCACCGCTGCCACGCCCGCGCCCCGCTCACTTCACCAGCTCCTCGTAGTAGCGCTTCACCTGGTCCTTGTAGCGGTCCGGGGCGCCCTGCTTCATGGCGTCCAGCAGGTCCTTCCGGTACTCGCGCGGGGCCTGGAACTGGTCCGCGTCCGGGATCTCCACCTTCTCCCGGTTGCGGCCGTTCCCGCCCTGGCGCTGGCCCCCGGCGCGCAGCGGCATGGGGAGCCCGCCTCGCTTGCTGCCCTGTCCCTGCTGCTGCAGCTGCTGCTGGAGCTTCTGCAGTTGCTCGAGCGCCGCCCGCTGCTCGCCGTGGCCGCGCGGGGCGTCCTTCGCCTCCAGCTTCTTCGCCGCCTGCTCCATGCGCTGGGCCGCGCCCTGCACCTGCGCCTGGGCCTCCGGGTCGAAGATGGGGGCCTTCTCGCCGAGTTCTTCCATCTGTTGCCGCAGCTGCTCCGCCTGCTTCTTGAGCCCCTGCTGCTTGTCCGCGAGCTGCTTCAGCTTCTGCTTGTCCTGCTCGGAGAGCGCCTGCGCCGGGCTGGGGAAGAGCTGCTCCAGCTTCTCGTTCACCTCGCGCAGCGTCTTCGCGTCCTGGTGCAGCCGCTCCGCGTTGCGCTTCGTCTGGGCGCGCGCCTCGGGCGGGTTCTTGAAGACCTCGTCCATGGCCACCTGCTGCTCGCCGTACTGCTCGAGCTGCCGCGCGGCGTCCTCGGCGCGCGTGCCGGCCTCGAGCGCCAGGTCGAAGTCCTCCACCATGAGCGCGTTGCGGAGGTTCTCGAGCTCCGCCTGCGCCGCCTCGAGTGGGCGCTGGGCGCGGCTCGCCAGGTCGTCCGGCTCGAGCGAACCGTAGTCCGCGGAGACCTTCTCCACCTCCTTGAGCAGCTGGGCCTTCAGCTCCTTCGCCTTCTGCTGCACGCGCTCCTTCACCTTCTCGCGGTAGCGGTCCCGCAGCTCGCGCGTCTGCTCGGCCAGCTGCTGCTGCTCCTTCGCCGTCTGCTCGAGCGTGTCCTGGAACTGCTGGAAGGCCTCGGCGAGCGCGGGGTCCACGTCCTGGCCCACCTGCTCGTCCGCCTTGTCCATGCCCTGGATCATCTCCTCCATCTGCATGGAGAGCTCCTGGAGCTTCTTGAGCGCGTCGTCGACCTTGCCGTCCTTCATGAGCTGGTCCACCTCGTCCAGCGTCTCGGACAGGTCCTGCTCCTTCATCAGGTCCCGCATGGCCTCCGCGTTGAAGTGCTCGTCGCGGATGCCGCGGGCGAGCTCCGCCATGCGCTGCATGAGCTCGTTGATGTGGGCCTTCATCTCGGCCACGCGGCGGAGGATGTCCTCGCGCGCTACCGGGTCGTTGGTCTTCTTGTACTCCTCCACGAGGGAGGTCAGCTCGCGGCGCTCCGCGGCGAGCGCGGCGGCGAGCTCCTTCAGGTCCTGGATGCGGCCGCGGTCGATTAGGGCCTCGAGGTACAGGACGTCCTTCTCGGCCTCGGAAATCTCCGCCACCACCGCGCGCTGCAGCCGCCGGCCCGGGTCCAGCTCCTGGGCCAGCGTGCCGTCCGCTGCCGCCCCCACCACCGAGCGCCGCGCGGTGGCGGTGGCCTTCACGCGCGTGGAGAGGGAGGCGGAGATGTTGGAGAGGGCCGCGGCGAGCTCCCCCGGCGCATCCGGGATGGCGTTGAGCTCGGCGGCCGCCGCGAGCAGGTCCGCGCACAGCGCGGTGCCGGCCTGGTCCACCTGCGCCCCCTCGCGCAGCAGCGCCGCGGACGCACTGGCCGACCGGTCCGGCCCTTCCACCCGGTCCGCCAGGTGGAGCACCAGCCGGTCCCAGAGCGCCTCGGCCTTCTTCAGCGCCTCGCGGCGGTGCTCGGCGGCGCTGTAGGTGCGGAGCGACAGCGTGCGCGACACGCCGCGCTTGGGCCCCGCGGCCCCGTCGTTGTCCTTCGCCTCGAGGTAGTAGCTGACGCGGTCCCCCGGCCGCAGCTTCAGCGGCGCCATGTCCCAGGTGTACGTCCCCTGCAGCGAGCGGCCGTCGTCGCGCGGGAGCGTGATGCGCTGCTCGCCCTTCCGCCCGAGCACCTGGAAGACGAGCTCCAGCGAGGTGAGGCCGTAGTCGTCGGACACGTCGTAGCGGAGGGCGAGCCGCTCGTCGGGGTCCACCTCCACCTCGTCCCCGGGAGAGAGCAGGGCCACCTTCGGCTCGGCGTCCGGCTCCGCCTTGAGGGCAATGGGCGGCCCCTCCGTGTCCAGCCGGCCGCGCGCGTCCAGGAAGCGGAAGCGGTAGCTGCCGGACTGCTGGAGGATGAACGCGCCGGAGAGCTCGCGCTCGCCGGCCACCTGCAGCGGCACGGTGGCGCCGTTCACGTTGAGCTCGGCGCGCACCACGCGGCGGTCCGCGCGCGCCTTGAGCGACACGCGGGTACCGGCCGGGGCCGTCACCTCGCCGTTGGTGCCGGGAACGGTGCGCGGGGCGAGCCCCGTCCAGGGCGGGTACTCGAAGCTGAGCTCCACGTCCCCGGTGACGGGCTCCACCACGGGCGGCGGCGGGGACTCGGTGCGCGGCGCGAGCGAGGCGGTGAGCCCGGCCTGCACGCGCTCGCGCGACAGCAGCCCGAGTGCCACGCACGCGAGCACCACGCCGAGGCTGAGGCGCCAGGCCTTCAGCGCGGCGCGCCCGTCCACCACCTGGACAGCCTTCACGCCCGCGGCCCGCGCCTCGGCAGTGGCAAGGAAGGCCTGCACCAGCGCCGGCGAGGCGTGGACATCCGTTGACTGCCGCAGCTCCACCGCGGACAGCACCGCGTGGCCCACGTCCGGGACGCGGTCCGCCACGAGACGGGCCGTGGCGCGGTCATCTCCCACGGTGCGCCGCGCGCGCACGGCGGGAAGCACGAGGCCCACCGCGACGGCGGCGAGCGGCGCCGCCCACAGCAGCCCGAGTCCCACCTTCGCGGAGAGTCCACCTGCGAGCGCGCCCGAGAGCAGCAGCACCGCCACGCACCCGAAGGCCCACGCCGCCCCTTCGGCCCGCAGCAGCCAGGCCTGGCGCGCGCGGACCGCGGACAGCAGCGGCCCCACCGCGTCCACCGGGGCAACCTCGCCCGGCGGTGGGCCGGGCTCGGACGTGGGGGTGGGCCCGGTGGAAGGCGCCGGCGGCACGGGCGCGGGCGCGTCGGGCGGGGAGGTGGGCGCGTCAGGATTCAAGGGACGCACCCTTATACAGTTCCCCCGCCTTCCGCGCCGTCCCCGAGTCGCCGGGGGCTGTCCTCTGACCGCCAGGCCGGCCGGGAGAGCGCCCCAACGGGAAGGCGCTGCCCCGGCCGGCTGGCATCCCTCAGCGTTTCGGGGCCGGCCCGGAGCGCGCCTGGACCTGGGGTGAAG
>JBDLRJ010000053.1:0-37363 GCA_039800145.1 Pseudomonadota bacterium
TCCCCGGCGTTCTCCGTCAGGGCCTTCTTGCAGTCCATCATGCCCGCGCCGGTCTTCTCGCGGAGCTGCGCCACCATGGAAGCGTTGATCTCAGCCATTGTGATGTCTCCCGTGCTCTGAAGTGACTGGCCGGCCGATTACTCGGTCTTGGCCACCTCGCCGCCCTCGGCCGCCGCGGGGGGCGGGACCTCGAGCTGCGCCTTCATCTCCACCACCGGGCCACGGCGGGACTCGCCGCCGCGGTCGCCGCGGTCACCGCGGTCGTCGCGCCGCGGGCCACGGCGGTCGCCGCGGCGGTCGTCGCGGCGGTCGCCGCGGTCACGACCGGAAGACTCCCGCTCCTCGTCGCGGTCCGCCGCGCCGGAGGCCTTGTACCGCGCAGCACCCTCGATGGCCGCGTCCGCGATCTTCGAGGTGAACAGCTTGATGGAGCGGATGGCGTCGTCGTTGCCGGGGATGACGAAGTCGATCCCGTCCGGGTCGCAGTTCGTGTCCACCAGGCCGATGACCGGGATGCCCAGGCGGTTCGCCTCGTGCACCGCGATCTCCTCCTTCTTGGGATCGATCACGAAGATGGCGCCCGGCAGGCGGCCCAGCTGCTTCACGCCGCCGAGGTTCTTCTCGAGCTTCTCGCGCTCGCGCTCCAGCTGCGCCACTTCCTTCTTGGGCAGGCGGTCGTACGTCCCGTCCTCCGCCATCTTCTCGATGGCCTTCAGCCGGTCAATCCCCTGCTTGATGGTGCGGAAGTTGGTCAGCGTGCCGCCGAGCCAACGCGTGGTGACGCAGAACTGGCCGGCGCGGGAGGACTCCTCGCGCACCACGTCCTGCGCCTGCTTCTTGGTGCCCACGAAGAGCACGGACCCGCCGCGGCCCGTCACCTCGGCCACGAAGCGGAACGCCGCGCGCGCCAGGTTCACCGTCTTCTGCAGGTCGATGATGTAGATGCCGTTGCGGGCGCCGAAGATGTACGGCTTCATCTTCGGGTTCCAGCGCTTGGTCTGGTGGCCGAAGTGGACGCCGGCCTCCAGCAGCTGCTTCATGGTGATGCCGCCCGCCACCGCGTTCGTCTGCTGCTCCATCTGTTCCATGTGCGTGTCCGTTCCTGTCCGCCACGCCCGGTGTTCCCGGCTCGGGCCACCCCTCCCGCCGCCCCCGACCACCGGGGGCAGCAATCGCGGGAAGGGCACGAGGCCCACGCCATCCGTGCGTGTGTGAGTTGGTCCTGCTCCCCGGAGAAAACCCGGGGCCGGGGCACATAACAGAAGCCTCCCCGGCCAGCAAGGAAGGGCCGATCTGCCGGCCCCGGCGTCTACTGGCAGCTGAGCGAGGAGGCCCAGGTCCCCGAGGGCGTCGCCCCGCTGCCCGAGTAGTAGACCTTCCCCTTGGCCGCCCAGGAGACCAGGGCCGCCTTCTCCCCCGGCCTGCAGTCCACGTCTCCCGCGGGGCAGGCGCCCACGGTGGCGGAGACCTCCACGGAGGAGCTGGTGGGGATCTTCAGCCCTGCCAGGTCCACCCGGCGCGTCATCACCTGGCGCTTGAGCCCGCTCGGGTCGTCCACGTACCGCAGCCCCGTCACCCAGAACTCGCTGCCGGTGAAGCTGGCGCGCGGGCGCTGGATGGAGTCCGCGCCGTTGTCCGAGGCCAGCTGCAGCCACGCGTACTTGTAGCCCGGCGCAGACGTCATGTAGAGCAGAAGATCCTCCGCCGCGGGCGAGTAGTTGAGGCTCGTCTCGGTGTACGCCGTTAGCCAGTGGTCCGCGGACTGGTAGCGGTAGAACGTCACGTCCGGCTCGGCGAGCGGCCCGTCCGCGTCCGCCTGCGAGCGCAGCGTGGTCTCGGCGGACTTCGTCGTCCCATCCTCGTTCACGGTGAACTGCCGCAGGCTGTGGTTCCCGGTGGTGCTCGGGGCCACGTACGAGATGGCCACCGTGCGCATCGTGGTCAGCGCCGAGCACGAAATGGAGGACAGCCACTCCTGCACGTTGGAGTCCGCGCCCACCCCGGCCATGACCGTCGAGTTCACCACGAGGTCCTTGGCGGTGAACGGCGCCGCGTTGCCCGCCCCGTCGCGGATCTCCCACGCGCTGTTCACCAGCGTCGGCTTCACCTGCGCGAGCTTCAGCCCCACGCCGCTCTCGCGCCACACGAGCGTCACCTTGCCGGAGCTGCCGCGGACCATGCGCAGCGAGTCCAGCTTGCCCGTGGTGCTCGCCCGCTTGAACTGCGTGTACAGGTAGTCGCGCTTCGCCCCGGTGCTGCCGTCCACGTAGTAGAGATCCAACTCCTGGTCGTTCCACACGCCGGCGATCAGGATGCCGTCCCGCGACTGCGCGGCCGCCACGTCCGAGTACTTCAGGCCGGAGACGGACGTGGGTGTTCCCACCGGCGCGCCGGAGGCGTCCAGCTTCTGCACCTGGATGCCGACCGTGCCACCCGCCATCACGAGCCAGCCGCCCACGAGCACGTCACCGCCGCCGGCGGTGTTCACGAGCCCGCCGTTGCAGCCGTAGGCCGGCGTGGAGGCCGTGTAGTGGTAGGGCACCACCTCCACGTCCGTCCAGGCGGTGGTGTGCGCGGCCTGGGTGGAGACGAGGGCGGGGTCGTCCGCCACGCCGTCACAGTCGTTGTCCAGGCCGTCGCACGCAGCCGCCGTGGGCGCCCCGGCCGTGGCGTCGCACGTGGTGGAGAGGCCGTCGGCTGCGCAGGCGTAGGTCCCCGAGCGCTCGCACACGCCGAGCCCCGCCGTGCAGGCCTGGCCCTTGTTGGTGAAGGTCTCGTCCACCTGCCCGTCGCAGTCGTTGTCGAGGCCGTCGCACCTCTCGGCGCCCGCGGTGACGGACTGGGCGCACGTGAGCGCCCCGGCCGAGCACGTGAGGGTCCCCGCGCCACAGACGCCCGTGAGCCCGGTGCTGCACGCGCCTCCGCCGCCGGGGTTCCCCTCGTCCACCTGTCCGTCGCAGTCGTCGTCCGCGTTGTTGCAGCCCTCGGGCGCGCCGGGCTTCACGGCGGTGCTCGCGTCGTTGCAGTCCTGGTTGTTGGCCACGCGCCCGCTCTCGGGGCGGCAGGACTGGACAGGGACCGAGTTCGCATCCCCGTGGCCGTCGCCGTCTCCGTCCACGTAGTAGGCCTGCGTGGCGAGCCCCTCGTCGGCCTGTCCGTTGCAGTTCTCGTCCGCGCCGTTGCACGTCTCCGCGCGGGAGGGGTTCACCGCGGCGTCGGTGTCGTCGCAGTCGTCGTTCAGCGTCACCTTGCCTGGGGGCGGCGCGCAGGCCTGCTCCGGCGAGGCCCCTGCTGAGCCATGTCCGTCCGAGTCCAGGTCCGGGTAGTAGGCGAGGAACGTCAGCCCCTCGTCCACCTGGCCGTCGCAGTCGTCGTCCGCACCGTTGCAGGCCTCGGCTGCACCCGGATTCACCTTCACGTCCGCGTCGTCGCAGTCCTGGGCGTTGGGGACCTTCCCGCCGGGGCGCACGCAGGCGTTCTCGGGCGAGGCCCCGGCCGCGCCGAAGCCGTCTCCGTCGAGGTCCGGGAAGTAGTCCACGTACTGCACGTCGTTGTCGACGGTGCCGTTGCAGTCGTCGTCCACGCCGTTGCACTGCTCGGGGGCGCCGGGGTGGACGGTGGCGCGCGTGTCGTCGCAGTCGCCCGCGGTCGAGACCCGGCCGGTGATGGGCGAGCACGAGCTGACCGGCTGTCCCGTCCCGTGGCCGTCCCCGTCGGCGTCCACGTACCACTGCGTGCTCGAGAGCCCCTCGTCCACCTGGGTGTCGCAGTCGTCGTCCAAGGCGTTGCAGCTCTCCGCGGCGCCGGGCTTCACGGAGGAGGCGTTGTCGTCGCAGTCGTCGTTGGACGTCACCTTGCCGGCGACCGGGGCACAGGCGGAGTGCGCAGCCCCGCCGGCCGCGCCGTGGCCGTCGCCGTCCGCGTCCGGGTAGTAGTCCGTGAAGGCGAGGCCGTCGTCCACCGCGCCGTCGCAGTCGTCGTCCACGCCGTTGCAGCTCTCCGCGGCGCCGGGCTTCACGGTGACGCGGGTGTCGTCGCAGTCGTCGCTCGACGTGACCCTTCCGGCCACGGGGAGACACGCGGGCTGTGCCACGGAGCCGGCGGCGCCGCGGCCGTCGCCGTCCGCGTCCACGTAGTAGTTCTCGAACGCGAGCCCGTCGTCGGGCGTGCCGTCGCAGTCCTCGTCCGCGCCGTCGCAGGTCTCCGCGGCGCCGGGCTTCACGTTGGCGTCACCGTCGTCGCAGTCCAGCTTGTTGCCCACGCGTCCTGGTACGTTCTTGCAAGAGGCCAGCGGTACGCCCGCGGCCACGCCGAAGCCGTCCCCGTCCGCGTCCACGTAGAAGTCCGTGAAGGCGAGCCCCTCGTCCGCCGAGCCGTTGCAGTCGTTGTCGAGGCCGTCGCAGAGCTCCGCGGCGCCGGGTTTCACCGCGGCGTTGCCGTCGTCGCAGTCGGTGTTGTCGGCCACCCGGCCCGGCACCGCGATGCAGGCACTCTCGGGTGCACCCGCCGCCGCGCCGAAGCCGTCTCCGTCTGCGTCCAGGTAGTAGTCGAGGTAGGCCACGCCGTTGTCGAGCTGGCCGTCGCAGTTGTCGTCCACCTTGTTGCAGAACTCGGTGGCGCCGGGGCGCACGGCGGGGTTCGCGTCGTCGCAGTCGTCCGGGTTGGGGACGAGCCCGGGGACGGTGGCGCGGCAGTCGCGCAGGGGCTGGGCCACGGGCGCGCCGAAGCCGTCACCGTCCGCGTCCGGGTAGAAGCTGTTGACGGGGAGCCCGTCGTCCGCCGTACCGTCGCAGTCCTGGTCCAGGCCGTCGCAGACTTCCGCCGCGCCGGGGAAGCGGGTGGCGGAGAGATCGTCGCAGTCCCCGGCCTTCAGGCTGAAGCCCTCGGGCGGGAGCGCGCAGCCGCCGCCCTGTGCCACCGAGCCGAAACCGTCCGCGTCCTGGTCCCGGTAATAGGGCTTCTCCTCGAGCCCCTCGTCCATCTGCCCGTCGCAGTCGTCGTCGATGCCGTTGCACGACTCGGCCGCGCCCGGGTGGATGGAGGGATCGGTGTCCGCGCAGTCCACGGGGGAGACGCCCGAGCACTCGCCCGAGCCGGGGGTGCCGTCCCCGTCGCCGTCCAGGCAGTTGACGGTGGGGAGCGGCGGCTTGGTGCCGGCGTCCGGGACGGTGGGCGGGACGGTCTTGCCGCCGCAGGCGGCGAGCACCACGGCAGCGAGGACCGCGGACAGGCGGAGTGAGGTCATGGCACGGGGAAACGTACCGCAGCGGCCCCGTGCCGCGGTACGTCGGCCCGCGAGCGCTGTCTCCGGGTGCTTCCACCCGGAAAGTGGCGCGCGCCCCAACAGCCAGCGCGTCCCCGCCCCGTCAGGGCTCGACGGTCCGCACGGACTGGTCCTCGAGCACGAGCGCCAGCGTGCGCCCGCTCGCCCCGAACGCGGCGAGCGCCACCGCCTCTCCGCCGGTGTACTGCTGAAGGTCGAGCGCGACCGTTCCATCTTCCAGCCGCGCCACGAACGCGCCGCGGCCCGGGGTGCGGAGGGCACCGAGTTCACCGCGCGCATCCAGTGCGAGGATCTTCGCGAAGCGGGGCTCGCACAGCCTGGACTGGATCCGCCGTGTCTCGATGTCCCACGCCACCAGCGTGTCTTCCGCCGTCGTCAGGATCCTGTGGCCCCCGGGGACGATCCGGGGGCTCGGGTGGTCGACGTGCCAGTCGTTGCGGAAGTTGGATGACCGCAACACCTCTCCAGTTGGGAGCGAGACCAGGTGCAGGCTCAAGCCGACGCGGAGCCGCAACCGGCCACTGCCGTCCGCGAGCCACTCGGCCGACTGTCCGAGCTGGGGCATGTGATCGATGACCGCCACCAACGTCCCGCTGTCGGCGTTCCAGACGGTGCACACGTCCTGCTTCGCCCGCTCGAGCCCCCGCCCGTAGGACTTGCCGCGCATGCCGTCCACGAGGCAGTGGACACAGAACGCGTGGCGGCCGCCCGGCTCGAGCGCCAGCTGGGACGCGTACACGAAGGGCGTGGCCCACCTCCGCACGGCGCCGTCGCGCGGACGGCAGGTGCCGAGCTCGCCCTTGACGCCCATGTAGACGAACCGCTCGCCATCTCCCAGGGCGTGAAACGCCGTGATGCCCGATGCACCGGTGTCCATGCAGCCCCGCGGCTGCCCGGCGCGGTCCCAGACGTCGACAACGCCGTCCCCGCGGGAGCCGGTGACCACCCACTGGGGCCCCACCGCGAACCCCACGGCCGAGATGTCTCCACCCGCCTTCCCCAGCCGCGCGGGGGCCAACCCCGAGGAGGGAACGGCCTCCCCCGGAAGCGCCCCGTCGAGGGCGGCGCGGACACCGGTCGCGCGGGAGATGAGCCCGCTCACCCAGGCCCGTGCACCGCCCGTGCGCGCGGGGTCCAGCCGCGACGACCACCTCTCGAGGTGCGGGGCAAGGCCTTCGACCGCCGAGCGCGCCCTCGCCACCCAGTCGTCGTCCCCCGGCCCACCCGCACGCTCGGGCTCCCTACGCACGCCCTCGCTCGCCGGAGGGACGTCCTCGTCCGGGCCGGGCTCCGGCCGTGGAGCGTCGTTGCCCGCGTCCACGTGCGCCCCCTCCGGGTCACGCACGTGCAACCCGTTGAGTGTCCCGTACGCCCAGCGCCCTCCCTCCAGCGAGAGCGCGACGGCCTGGGGAAGCTCCAGCTTCTCCGAGGACCCGGAACGACCGGTCGACAGGTCGAAGAGCTCGGCTCGGGCAAAGGGTCCCTCTGCGAGCACGCGAAGCGAGAGCGCGCCCGCTTCCCCACGGAATGCAAGGTGGACGGCCCCATAATGGGCGCCGCGCGAGAGCTGGACAGGGGCGGGCTGACCGACCGTCCAAGCGTAGATGCCGTTGCCGGAGGCCCACGCCACGACCTGGCCGGAGTCGTCCACGACCATGCGCATTGCGTCCCACACCGCCTCGGAGAAGTCGTCGCCCGCGACGGGGAGGCGGTCGCCTCGAACATCCAGGATGCGGATGCAGCGGCCCTTGTCCGGCACCTTCTGCACGACCGCCATCCACCCGCCGCTGGGGCTGAGGGCCACGGCCCCGGTTTCCCCCTCTGCCACCGTCTCTGCCGCCCCGGTGTCGAGCGACAGCCGCGCCACCCCGCGGGCGCCGAGGCTCGGCGCGAGGGCGACCGTCCCCGCTGCGTCCACGACCGGTGGCCCGTAGAGCACCTCGTTGCGGGCGCGCTCGAGCTGCAGGACGGCTCCGCTCCCGGTGTCGAGCACGAACGCGCCCTCGCCGTGCGCCACGAGGACGCGGGGCGTGTCGCCGAGCGCGACGAGCGCGGGCGACTTCACGGGTTGGGTCGTCACCCGCGCGAGCCGCTCGCCCCGCTCGAGGTCCCAGCGGGTCACCACGAGCGCGCCCCGCTCGTTGATCAACCGCAAGCGGTCGTCGAACTCGGCGGCGTGGGCCGCGTAGAGCCAGCGGCCGTTCGGAGAGAGCGCGAGGCACGCCAGTTGGCGGCCGCCCTTGGGGCGTGGAGGAGACATCCGCCCAGCTTACCCCCGCTGTTCGCCTGGCTGGCCCCGGCTCACCGGCAGCGGGCGCGGGATTCGGTGGGCGACGCGGACGTCATACGCGGCCGCGACGTTCGGCGGGTCCAGCCACTTCGGAGCGGTCGCCCAGCGCCTCGTCGACGTGCCGGACGGCGTTGTCGTCCCCGGCGAAGTCTTCCTCGGAGTACGTGGCGGTCCCGGTGGGCACGAGCGCCCAGGCAGCGACGCGTTCCTCTCCTTCTTCGGAGGACCTCGCGTTCCCCTCCTCCCCGTGAAGGCGGCCGCGGCCACCGGAGTCACTGCGCGAGGGTTGGACGTTCCTGCGTCGCTTCGCGGTATCCTCTGCGGCGCACGTCCGCGGTCCCCTCGACGTCCCCGGAGCCTCCCTTGAGTGACACGCCCGAGTCCGCTGCCCCGTCTGCCCCGTCGTCCCCTTCCACCGCGGACGCGCGTACGCAGCGGACCCGCGCGTTCCTGATCAACATCATGATGACGTTCTTCATCTCGCTCACGGTGTTCGTGGTCGGGACGTACTTCTTCGTCATCCCGTACCTGTACGACCACGAGAACCGCATCAACGACGTGCGCGCCTGGGCACAGGCCCACAAGGAGTGGCACGCGCAGGCAGAGGCCGCGCCAGCCCCTGAGAAGGCCGCTCCCGCCGACGCACCGGCTGCCCCCGTGCAGGCCCCGCCTGCGCAGGAAGCCGCTGCCCCCACGCCCTGACCGCGGGTGGTCCCCGCGCCTCAGCGGGGGACGAAAATCTCCTGCGGCGCCGAGACCCCTTTCAGCACGTGGACGCCGCGGCTCTCCGAGCCCGCCGGGCAGTGGCGCGCGAAGGCCGAGGTGAGGAGGACGGGGCCGAGCGTCTTGCACAGGGACTCCACCCGGCACACCTCGTTCACCGCGGCGCCGATGACCGTGAAGTCCAGCCGATCCCTCGCCCCGATGTTGCCGTACATCACGGTCCCCAGGTGCAGGGCGATGCCGAGCTCGAGCCCCGCGAATCCCCCGCGCTCCGCGAGCGCCTTCACCCCGTCCACCGCGGCACGCGCCGCCTCGAGGGCGCGCGCGCATGCGTCGGCGGGGCCGGCCGATCCCACGGGGAAGATGGCCAACGCCGCGTCCCCGATGAACTTGAGCACCTCCCCGCCGCGCGGCGAAATGGGGGAGGCCACCACCTCGAAGAAGCGATCCAGGATGGCGACCACCTCCCCCGCCGGCCGCGCGTCTGCCAGCGCGGTGAAGCCACGCATGTCGCAGAAGAACAGCGCCGCCTCCACCGCCTGGCCCGTCCCGCGCAGGAAGGCCCCGTCCAGCACGCGCGTCGCGGCGTTGGCGCCCAGGTAGACGCGCAAGAGGCTCTCCGTGGCGTGGTGCGCCGACTCGACCTCCAGGCGGATGGCGAGCGGATCGAGCAGCCCAACGAATACCTCGAGGGCCTCGTCCGAGAATCCTCCCTCCGCGCTGGTGGCGAAGGACAGGAAGGTGCGCTCGCCCGTCCCGAACAGGAGCGGGTAGGCCACGTAGTCGGTGTACCCCGCCGCGGCCAGCTCCCGGCAGCTCTCGAAGGACAGGTCCGCGTCCGGCCCGACCAGCTGGCAGCGCACGCGCGGGGCCCCTCCGCGCACGAGCGCCACCGGGCTCTGCAGGAACGCGGGGCTGTTCAGCATGCTCCGGTCGCGGTCGAGCACCGAGACGCCTCCCTCCACGCTCCACTCCAGCGCCCGCACGAACATCTCGGGGTGCTTGGTGATGAGGCTCGTCCGGATGCGGCGCACCGGGATGCCCCCCTCGCCCAGGCGGCGGCCCAGCCCGGTCAGCACCTCGCCCAGGGGACGCCGCCGCGTATCCGCCGACAGCAGCCACGCGGCATGGACGTCCACCAGGCGCTGGGCGGCAGTGACCGAAGTTCTTTGCGCTGCGTCCGCTGTCTGCGGCGCCTCTCGGACTTCTTCCGGCTTCATGGAGGGAGGATCTCCTCGAACCAGGTGCGGCACTGGTCGTACTGGTTCGCGTGGCAGGTGAGGTGTCCGTCGTTGGGGAGGCTGACGAAGCTGCAAGTATGGGCCGGGGACAGGTCGAGCCGGCGGCACAGCTGCTGGATGGGCGGACCGGGGATGATGTCTCCCGCGCAGGCGCGCAGCGCGCTCCCGCACTCGAACATCTTGAAGTCGGCGACCGCGAAGGTCGCGGGCAGCACCCCCGTGACGGTGTCCTCCTGGGCCTTCGCGTTGCTCGCGAGGTCACACGTTGCACCCGTTGCCCCCGGTCCGCAGTAGCGCTCGAGTCCACGGGTGTAGGAGACGGGAACCGTGCACGGCCCACCGCCTATCGCGCCGGTCTCGAGGAGAGTGGCCGTGGCGACCGGGTCGTAGCTCCCGTCGAAGAAGCAGCCCGCCGTGAAGTGGCTGCCACGCCAGTGGGCCTGCTCGTCGAGCCCCGTGCGGGCCATCAGGATGACCGGTGCCGTCGCCCCGTGGCTGATGCCCTCCAGCAGCAGGTCCCTCCCCGTCCAGTACGCCTGCGCCCAGGCCCCCGTGGTCGCCTCGCGCACCGCGAGGTCAATGCGTGCAGCCTCGTCGACGTAGGGGGCAGCGCCGGAGCCCTCCGGGGTTTCGAAGTAGTTGATGCAGACCGAGGCGTACCCGCGCGCGGCGTACCCGGCGAGGACGTTGGCGTAGCCGTTCCCGCTGACGCAGCCCATCTCTCCGCCGGAGAAGAGCACCACGAGCTTGTCGCACCGCGCGGCGGTGCACGCCGAGGCGTTCGTCACGAGCGTGCACCGCTCGGCAACCCCGGTCATCCCCATGCACGCGTCCAGCACCACCTGGCCCGACGCCGGCGGACGCACGCCTGCGTCGACTGCGGGAGTCCCGGCGTCGGTACCACCGTCGGTGCCGGGCAGAATGGGCGGCGGCCCTGCATCGCTCCCGGAGGTTCCCCCGTTGCTCCCGCCGTCAGGCTGTTCTTCCGGCCCGCGGCCACGGCCACACCCGGCGACCGAGACGAGGAGCAGCAGGCACAGCACCGGCAGTCTTTGTACGAGGGGCATGTGGAGTCTCCAGGTCCTCTCTTCTCATGCTTGCAGCAGCCGCGCGCCGATGTCCCCGGACGCGCCCCCGGCAGAGGATCCTACGGGCAGCATCTCCAGCCCGAGAATCCTCGGGCGGAAGAGCCTGGCCACCGCGCGCACGGCCGGGAGCCAGCGTCGCACGAAGCGCTCGTCGGTCCTGCCCGGCCCAACTGGACGCTCCTCGTGCCCCGTCGCCGGACCGGGGAGAGCGCCCGGCGCTTCCCTACCCATCTCGGCGGCGCCTCGCCTCGTCGACCACCCGGTCTCGCCAGGCCACGAGGTCCGCGAACTCCTCGGCAAGCGCAGGCACCGTCCACAGCGGTCGGCTCGCGGGACCGAGCGGAGCCCGCGCATGCGGTGCAACGAACCCCAGCGCCAGGGCCCCCGTGATGTCGGCGTAGGAGAAGTCGCCGAGCAGCCAGCTCTTTCCGCCAAGCGCCTCGCGCAGTTCCAGCAGCGCGCCACGGATCCGGGACACCGCCTCGGCCTCGCTGACATGGTCCGCGCCGTACTTGCGAAGCAACTCCAGGGCTGCCCTCCGCCCTATCGCCCTGCCCACGGGACCCAGCGCTGCCACAAAGGCTGGCATCGACTCGCGCAGCGCGGCCGCGTCCCCGTGGACGAGCCGGGTGGTGCGTGCGCGCCCGGCCTCGAGTGCACGGTTGGAGAAGGCGTCCGCGCGCTCGCACCCCGCGAGGTTGGACGCGTCCAGGAGGGGCCGCGTCGACCGCGCCGCGCCCCAGGCCGCGATGGCGAACGACTCCCGGATGGGCGGCCCGTCGTCCGGGAACAGCACCGGAACCGTGACCCTCCCGCGCCAGCTCCCCAGGCGCCAGCGCAGGCCCGGCTCGCTCACACTCGGCACATAGGGGACGGCCCGGTAGGAGAGCCCCTGCGCGTCCAGGGCGAGGCGGGCCCGCATGGACCACGGGGAGAACGGGGCAACCACGAGCTCGTGCACGCGTGGGTCGTAGCCCATCCCCGCGGGCGCCACCATGCCGCCCCCTCGTCACCTCACTCCGCGTCCGCCGCCCCGTGGCACTTCTTGTACTTCTTCCCACTCCCACACGGGCAGGGATCGTTGCGGCCCACGCGCGGCCCTTCGCGGGTGCTCGGCGCCTGCGGCGCAGGGCGCATCCCCGGCGGGGGCGCGTTGACCTGCTGCTGCGGCACCTCCACCTTCACTTTCACCATGCCGCCGCCCTCGCCGCCGTCACCGCGGCCCAGCTGCGTGCGGCGGTGCTGCTCCGCGAGCTGGCGCGCGAGCCGCGTCGCCTCTTCCGCCGCGGCCTTCGGCTGCAGGCGCATCACCTGCGCCACGAACTGGCCCTTGATGGCCGCGAGCATCCGCACGAAGCCGGCAAACCCTTCCCGCTTGTACTCCTGCTTCGGATCCTTCTGCCCGTACCCGCGCAGCCCAATGCCCTGCCGCAGGTGGTCCATCCCCAGCAGGTGGTCCTTCCACAGCTGGTCGATCGTGGACAGGTACCGCACCTGGCAGAAGCGGTGGAAGTCGTCCCCGTAGTCCCCCTCGCGCTCGCGGTAGATGCGGTCCACCACCTGGAAGATCTGCTCCTGGATCTCCTCGCGGCTCCCCGCCTGCCCAAAGCCCATGTCCACGTTGAACGCGGACTTCACCGCCCTTTCGAAGCCGGCCACGTCCCAGGACGTCGGGTTCGCGGCCCCCAGCTGCGTGTCCGTCAGCGAGATGATGCTGTCCTCCACCGCGTCCAGCACCAGCTCGCGGAAGTCCGGCCAGGTGACCATCTTCTCCGTGCGCACCTTCTTCTTCGTGCGCGGCTCCTCGTCCCACTCCACCAGCGGGATGCCCGCCCCCGCGGCGAGCACCTGGCGGCGGAGCTTGTAGATGGTCCGCCGCTGCTGGTTCATCACGTCGTCGTACTCGAGCAGGTTCTTGCGGATGTCGAAGTTGTGGCCTTCCACCCGCCGCTGCGCATTCTCGATGGCGCGGCTGAGCAGCGAGTGCTCGATGACCTCGCCCTCCTGCATCCCCAGCGTCTGCATCAGCCCCTGGATGCGCTCTGCGCCGAAGATGCGCATCAGGTCGTCTTCGAGCGACAGGTAGAACTTGCTGACGCCCGGGTCACCCTGGCGGCCCGCCCGGCCACGCAGCTGGTTGTCGATGCGGCGGCTCTCGTGCCGCTCGGTGCCCAGGATGAACAGCCCCCCGAGCTCCTGCACCTCGGCGCGCTCCTTCGCCGTCGTCTCCTTCGCCCGCTCGAGCGCGGAGGCGTACCGCGCCTTCCAGTCCGCGAGCCCCTGCTCGTACGGGTGCAGGTCAATGGGCTGCCCCTCCACCTGCGGCTCTTCCGGCGGCAGGGGCTCGGGGCCCACCTCCGCCCGAGCGAGCGCCTCCGCGTTGCCGCCGAGCAGGATGTCCGTGCCGCGGCCCGCCATGTTGGTGGCGATGGTGACCGAGCCCTTGCGGCCCGCCTGCGCCACGATGTCCGCCTCGCGCGCGTGCTGCTTCGCGTTCAGCACGTTGTGCGGCACGCCGCGCTTCTTCAGCACCTGGCTGAGCGCCTCGCTCTTGGCAATGGACACCGTGCCCACCAGCACCGGCTGCCCGCGCTTGTTCAGGGTCTCGATCTCCGCCGCCGCCGCCTCGAACTTCTCTCGCTCGGTGCGGTACACCACGTCGTCCAGGTCCTTGCGGACCATGGGCCGGTTGGTGGGGATGACGCGGACCTCGAGGTTGTAGATCTTGCTGAACTCCTCGGCCTCCGTATCCGCCGTGCCGGTCATGCCGGACAGCTTCGTGTACATGCGGAAGTAGTTCTGGAACGAGATGGTCGCGAGCGTCTGGTTCTCGTTCTCGATCTTCACGCCCTCCTTGGCCTCGATGGCCTGGTGCAGGCCGTCGGACCAGCGGCGCCCCGGCATCAGGCGGCCGGTGAACTCGTCCACGATGACGACTTCCCCGCCCTGCACCACGTACTCGCGGTCCCGCTTGTAGAGCGTGTGCGCCCGCAGCGCCTGCTCCACGTGGTGGAGGTTCTCCACCTGCTCCGGGGCGTACAGGTTCTCCACCCCGAGCCGCTTCTGCAGCTTCTCGATGCCCGCGTCCGTGAGCGCCACCGAGCGCCCCTTCTCGTCCAGGGTGTAGTCCTGGTCCGGGAGCAGGCCGGGGATGGCCCGGTCCACCCGCACATAGGCGTCCGTGGTGATGTCCGTGGGGCCCGAGATGATGAGCGGGGTGCGCGCCTCGTCGATGAGGATGGAGTCCACCTCGTCCACGATGGCGAAGTTCAGCTCGCGCTGGACGTAGTCCTGCAGGCGGAACTTCATGTTGTCCCTCAGGTAGTCGAAGCCGAACTCGTTGTTCTGGCCGTAGGTGACGTCGCACCGGTAGGCGTCCTGCCGCTGCGCGTCCGTCAGCCCGTTGAGGATGCAGCCCACGGTGAGCCCGAGGAACCGGTGCACCCGGCCCATCCACTCCGAGTCTCGGCGGGCGAGGTAGTCGTTCACCGTCACCACGTGCACCCCGCGGCCCGACAGGGCGTTGAGGTACGCGGGCAGCGTGGCCGTCAGCGTCTTGCCTTCACCGGTCCGCATCTCCGCGATGCAGCCCTGGTGAAGGAAGTACCCACCGATGAGCTGCACATCGTAGTGCCGCTGCCCGATGATGCGCTTGGCCGCCTCTCGCGTGAGGGCAAAGGCCTCGGGCAGCACGTCGTCCAGGCTGCGGCCCGCCTGCACCTGCGCCTTCAGCTCGGCGGTCTTCCGGGGGAACTCGTCGTCGCGGAGTCCCTGCACGGTGGACTCCAGCGCGTTGACGCGCTCCACCACGGGACGCACCTTCCGGAGCTCTCGCTCGTTCTTGGTGCCGATCAGCATGCGAAGGACGGGCTCAATCATGGGGCGGGGAAAAGCACGAAGTTGCGCCCGGCTGCCAGTGGAAAAGCTGCACGCGGGCACTCCCCCGGTCACCCGGCTGCAGCGGCAGGCATTTCCCCCCGGACTCGGGTAGGAGTCCCGGGCCATGGCGCAGCGAGGCAGCAGACACGGTGGGCGGGGCTCCGCCCGCGGCGGCGGACGGGGAACATCCACGGGGGGCAGCCACCGGGGTCCCCCGCGCGGAGGCGGTGCAGGCCAGGGCAGGGACGGCCGCGGACGCCCTCCTGCAGGGAACGTCCACGGCGGACGGAACGGGGCAGCGACGCAGACCGGCACACGTCCCGCGGGAAACCGCGGTCCGGGCCCGCATTCACCCCAGCCACGCCGGGAAGCGGGCGCTCGCGGCGGTCCAGGTGCCCGCTCGGGCGGTCAGCGCCGCAGCGGTGGCGCCCGCGGCGACGACGCCGGTGCCCGCCCCGGCCCCGGCGCTGGACGCCCCGGCAGGACGCACCGCGGCGGCGAGCGCGGGAGGATTCCGGGCGCCGGCGGATTCCGTCCGGGAGGAAACGGGCGCGGGGCAGCTTCCGCGGCAGAGCCCGGGACGTCCCGCGCACAGCGCGCGGGCGCTCCTGGACGCCGCGCAGGCCCGGATGCACGCGGCGGGCCGGACGCCCTGCCCCCGGCGCCCCCTCACCCGGCGCGGGTCCGGATGCCGGCCTTGCCCACGGCCCCGTCCGTCCCCCGCGTGGGGCAGTGGGTGTGGACCTGCCGCGCCGGGTTCGAGCCGCACCTCTTCGAGGAGCTCGCCTGGTCCGGGGCTCGGCCTTCCCCGGTGTGCGGAGGCCTTTTGGCCTCGGAGCCGCTGCGCGCCCAGGCGCCGCTCCCCGCGTTTGCCCGGACGGGCTTCGAGGTGGGCGCCGTGGCCCGAGACGTTCCCGAGGCTGCAGCAAGGAGCGCGGTGCTGCTCGAGGCCGCCCCCGAATCCCCGGTCACGGTGCACGCGTGGGTGCCGGACACGGACGAGGGGAACCGGCTCGCCCAGGGGCTCGGCGCACTCGGCGAGGGGCTCGCTGCTGCCTGCCCCCGTGGAGCGGCCGAGTTCGCGGAGGTTGCACGCCGAGGGGGACGGGTGCTGCAGGCGTGCCAAGTGCCGGGGGGGCCGGTGCTGCTCGGGCTGCAGGCCGCGGCGGACTGCCCCTCACCGGCCCCCGGTGGAAGGCTGCGGATGTGGCGCGAGTCCGGCACCTCGCGCGCGTCGCTGAAGCTGGAGGAGGCGCTCGCGCTGCTCCCCGCGTCACCGGGGCGCGGCGAGCTCTGCGCGGACCTGGGGGCGGCCCCCGGCGGCTGGACGGAGCGGCTGCTCGCCCGCGGCGCGCGCGTGGTGGCCGTGGACCCGGCGAACCTGGCGCCGCACCTTCACCACCACCCCCGCCTGCACCATGTCCAGGACAGCGCGTTCGCTCATGCCCCCGAGGAGCCGGTGGACTGGCTGTTCTGCGACATGGCGTGGCGCCCGCTGGAGGTGGCAGCGCTGCTCGCGCGGTGGGGACGGAACCGGTGGGCCACCTGGCTCGTGGCCAACATCAAGCTGCCCATGCATGACAAGAACCCGGTGCTGCACCGGGTGCGCCACGTGCTCGGGCAACACGGCGGCTGGACGCAGCTGCGCGTGCGTCAGCTCTACCACGACCGGGACGAGGTGACGGTCACCGCCGTCCGCGCCGGGGTGTAACGCGTGGGCAAGACCGTGTGGCCGGACACCACCGCCCGCGGCGGCTACTCCTCGAGCAGGAACTTCCGCGGGTTCTGGGGCACGCCGTTCACCCGCACCTCGTAGTGGAGGTGGGGGCCGGTGGACCGGCCGGTGCTGCCCACGGCGCCCAGGAGGTCCGCGCGCTTCACCCGGTCCCCGGCGCGCACGTTCATGCGCGAGAGGTGGCCGTAGCGGGTGCGGATGCCGTGGCCATGGTCCAGGACGATGACGTTCCCGTACCCGCCCTCCACCCCCGCGAAGAGAACGGTCCCATCCCCGGGGGCCTGCACCGGCTTGCCGTGCGGGGCGGCAATGTCCAGCCCCGCGTGGTTCGCCCGCTCCGCCGTCCAGGGATCCTCCCGCCCGCCGAAGCCGGAGGTCACCCAGCCGCGGATGGGCCAGCTGGACGGCACGGAGGCGAGCAGCGCCTTCTGGTCCTCGAAGTAGGCCTGGAGCGCGTGGAGGTTGTGCTCCTGCCGCGTGGCCTCGGCGGACAGCTTCTCCACCTTGCCCTCCAGCTCGCGGCCATCTGAGCCGGGCGGCGGCCGCACGAAGGGTGTGTCCGACGGGCCGCGCCGCTCGGCGGCGGTGGGCCCCACCGCGAGGTTCCGCTGGGGATCCGACAGGTGCGTCAGCACCCGGAGCTTCTGGTCGAAGCGCTCCACCCGCTCCACCGTCCCCTGCAGCTGCTCCACGCGCTCGTTCAGCGAGGCCAGCTGGGTGCGCAGCGCCACGTTCTCCTCGCGCAGCGCCCGGTTCTCGAGCGCATCCTCCACCACGAAGCCGTAGTGCACCGTGGCCGAGAGGCCGGCGAGCACCAGGAGCCCCGCCGCCACGCCCGCCTGCACCACCCGGCGCACCGGGACGTGGAAGCGGCGGACCTCTGCGCCCCGGTCCGGCACCACGATGAGCGTGAAGGCTGTGTTCTTCATCTGGGCGGCAGCACCTTTCCCCACCCGGCCGCTCCGCTGGCGGACAACCGGGAAGGGCGGCGCTTTGAGCACGCCCACTTCTGCACTGTCAAGCTGGCCGGGAGTGCCGGAGGCCGGAAAATCGGCCCCGGGCGCGGTTCTCCCCGCGGAGGAGCCCCCGGTCTACGGGAGGATCTTCACGAGGATGACCGTGATGTTGTCATCCCCACCTCGGTCGTTGGCGAGTGCCACGAGCTTCTTCGGCACCTCCTCGAACGGGGAGGACCGGACGAGTTCCAGCATCTCGCGGTCCTCGACGAGGTTGGCGAGGCCGTCCGAGCACAGGAGGAAATGGTCCTCGGGCTGGCACACCACGCCCATGACGTCCACCTGCACCTCGGGCTCGAAGCCCACGGACCGGGTGATGATGTTCTTGTACCGGGAGTTCTTCGCCTCCTCGGCCGTGATCATCCCCGCCTTGATCTGCTCGTTCACGAGGGAGTGATCTTCACTCACCTGCTGGATGAGATCTCCCCGCATCAGGTACGCGCGGCTGTCACCCACGTGGGCGAAGAAGGCGTACTCGTCCTGCACCAGCAGCGAGATGACCGTGGTGCCCATGCCCTGGAGCCGCGGCTGCTTCTGCGCCTCCTGGAAGATGGCCGCGCAGGCCTGCTCCACCGCACTCCGGAAGATCTCCGGCAGCAGGGCGTCCTGGAGGGTGGCCGAGCGAACGAACGGCGTGTCCGTACCGCCCCGCGCCTTCCGCAGGACGCCGTCCACGGTCTCCACCGCGATGCGGGAGGCGGTTCCGCCACCTGCATGGCCACCCATGCCGTCCGCCACGATGAACAGCTGCAGCTCCTCGTCAATGAGGAAACTGTCTTCGTTGTGGGAGCGCTTCCGCCCCACGTCTGTCAGTCCCGCCGAGATTGCTTTCATGTCGCGTGCAGGGCCCTGCTCAGCTGGTTGGGGCACGGCCGGAGAAGGTATCCGACGGACGGCGGATTGGGCAATGGTGGAGATGTGGAAAGGGATCAACCTGCGGCTTTGCGCGTCCCCGGACGGCCCCGGGCGGCCGCGGGCGCGGTGCGGTGCGCCCCCCGGACGAGCGCCTCCGCGGCCCCGAGCGCCTCGCGCGTGAGTTCCACCCCGGACAACATCCGCGCCAGCTCCCGCGTCCGGGCTTCACGGTCCGTCAGCGCCACCACCTGGGAGCGGCTCCGGCCCCGGCTCTCCTCCTTGAGGAGGCGCAGGTGCTGGTCCGCGTAGGCGGCCACCTGCGGCAGGTGGGTGATGCAGAGCACCTGCCGGGATTCCGCCAGCTCGTGGATCATCCTCCCCACCACCTCCGCCACCGCGCCGGACACCCCCGTGTCCGCCTCGTCCAGGACGCACGCCGCAGGCCCGTCCTCCCCCGCCCCGGCCCGCCGCAGCGCGAGCATCAGCCGGGAGGCCTCTCCCCCGGAGGCCACGCGCGCGAGCGCACGCAGCGGCTCCCCCGGGTTGGCGCTGAACAGGAACTCCACCCGGTCCCCGCCGGACGCCCCGAGCGGCCCCGGGTGAACCTCCACTGAGAAGCGCGCCCCTCCGAGCGCCAGCTGGGACAGCCCGGACTGGACCCGCCCCGAGAGCCTCGCCGCCGCCCGCTTGCGGAGCCCTGACAGCCCCGCCGCCGCGTTCTGGGCGCGGGCGAGCCGCTGCTCCCGCTCGCCCGCAAGCCGCGCCGCCTCTTCGTGCCGCCGCTCGAGCCTGTCCAGCTCCTGGCGGAGCTCCTCCCGGAGCGAGAGCAGCCCCGAGGCGTCCCGCGCGTGCTTGCGGCCCAGCCGCTTCACGGCATCCAGCCGGTCCTCCACCTCCTGCAACCGCGCCGGGTCCGCCTCCGCCCCCTGCGCGTACCGGCCGAGCTCCCGCCCCAGCTGCTCCACCTCCTGGACGCACGCAGCGAGCCCCTCCCGCTGCGGCCCGAGCCCCGCGTCCAGCCGGGCCCCCTCCTGCAGCAGCCCGAGCGCGCGGTGGAGCAGCTCCGCCGCGCTCCCGTCGTTCCCGGACAGCAGCGCCTCCGCCTCCGCCGCCACGCGGCACAGCCGGTCCGCCGAGGCGAGCCGCCGGCGCTCCACCTCCAGGGACTGCTCCTCCCCGGGCTGCAGTGCGAGCCGGTCCAGCTCCTCCAGCTGGAACCGGAGGAACTCCGCGCGCTGGGACAGCTGCCGGTCATCTCCCCCGAGGGAGGCCAGGGCAGCATCCACCGACTGCAGCGCTCCCCACGCCTCGTGGAAGGCGTGCAGCCCCTCCTCCACCCCGGGCTCCCGGTCCAGCAGCCCGAGGTGCTCGCCCGGGTCCAGGAGCGCCGTGTGCTCGTGCTGCCCGGCGATCTCCACCACCCCGCGCATGAGCCGGGACAGCACCCCCACCGTCACCAGCGACCCGTTCACCCAGGCGCGGGAACGGCCGCCCCGCCCCACCACCCTGCGCACGAGCAGCTCGTCCCCGAGGTCCGGCAGCCCGAGTTCCTCGAGCCGCGCGGCGAGCCGGGGCGTCCGCCGGAACGTCCCTTCCACCGAGGCCTCCTCTGCCCCGGCCCGGATGCAGTCCGGCTCCGCCCTCCCCCCGAGCAGCAGCGAGAGCGCATCCATGAGGATGGATTTCCCCGCCCCCGTCTCCCCCGTGAGCACGGTGAGCCCTCCTCCGAAGGTGATCTCCACCTCCTCCATCACGGCGAACTGGCAGATCCGAAGTCCCTGGAGCACGGCGCGTTCCTCCTTCCCTTTCATCCGGGGCGCAGGGCCACTCCTGCGCCACACCTGAACACGCTATCAGTGGGGTCTGACACTGACCAAATTTTCAGCCCCCGTTCATCCGGCTTCCGTTGACTTTCGAAAGCTGGCAACTACGGTCCCGCTGCCTTTCACCCGCAGAGGGAACTTTCCTTGATCACGTCCAAGCACACGCGCGTCGCACTCATCGGAACCCTGCTGGCGGCAGCCACGGCAGGGGCCGAGTCCGGGCCTTTCAACCTCCACTTCGAGCCCGGTCTCGCGGCGTCCCTCGCGGACTTCCGCTCGGGTCAAGCCAAGCAGGTGGGTGCCGGGCCCGGGTTCGACTTCGCAGCCAAGCTGGACATCCCCGTCTACAAGGGGCTCGCGGTCCAGGTGATGGCCTCCACCCAGGCGCTGCCGGTGGAGGTCCGCCGCAGCAACCTGTACGCGGTGGGCGCCGGCGTGCGCTGGCGCTTCGTGGATGATCACAAGGGCTACCGCTTCCACATGCCGGGAGATCCCAAGACGGGGAACTGGCTGGGCAACTACTGGGTGGACGCCGCGGTGCTCACCACGGGAGAGCAGAAGCTCGGCACCCTGGGCGTAGAACTGGGCATGGGGGCCGAGGCCTCCCTCGTGGACGGGCTGCAGGCAGGCCCGCTGCTCAAGTTCACCTACGCGGACCAGCTGCTGACCACCACGCTCGGCATCTCCATCTCCATCGCCAAGGACCCGGGCGAGGCCCAGGACAAGGACAACGACGGGTTCGTGGACGAGAAGGACAAGTGCCCGGCCGAGGCCGAGGACAAGGACGGCTTCCAGGACGACGACGGCTGCCCTGAAGCGGACAACGACGCGGACGGAATCGCGGACGCCGCGGACAAGTGCCCCGGCGAGGCCGAGGACAAGGACGGCTTCCAGGATGACGACGGCTGCCCCGAGAAGGACAACGACAACGACGGCATCCCGGACGCCGCGGACAAGTGCCCGGTCGAGCCCGAGACGGTCAACGGCAAGGACGACACCGACGGCTGCCCCGAGAAGGAGGCCACGGTCTTCATCACGAAGGAGAAGGTGACCATCACCGACAAGGTCTTCTTCAACGTGGGCAAGTCCACGCTGCAGTCCAAGTCCGAGGCGCTGCTCACCGAGGTGGCCAACGTGCTCGTGAAGTTCCCGCGCGTGAAGAAGGTCCGCGTGGAGGGCCACACGGACAACACCGGCAAGGCCGAGAAGAACCTCAAGCTCTCCTCCGAGCGCGCGAAGGCGGTCGTTGACTTCCTGGTGAAGAAGGGCGTGGCGAAGGAGCGGCTCGAGGCCGTGGGGTATGGCGCCGAGAAGCCGCTGGACTCCGCGGACACGGAGGAGGCGCGCGAGAAGAACCGCCGCGTGGAGTTCACCATCCTGGAACAGGACGCCGCCGAGTAGCGGCGCTCTCCAGTCGTTGAAGTGCGCGCGGCCGTTGCTCACCTTGGGGAGCGGCGGCCGCGGGCTCTTGAGCCCACCTGCTTGGAGACATGGGGGCTGGAGCGCCATGGTCTTTCCCGCCGAGGGCGTCCACTGATGCCGCGCCTCCGTCCTTCCGCTGTCCGCGCGCTACACGACGTGCCGTGGGACGCGGTGTCCACCGCGTTCGACGACACGGGCCCGCTCGGTGAATACGCCCTGCGGCACGCGGTTGCGCATCTGCTCATGAACGGCCGCGACGGGGACGCGGAACGGGCGCTGCTCGATCTCCCCTTCATGGCCGCCCACTGCGACGCCTGGTCGGCCCCCGTGGTACCGCTCGCCGCCTGGCGGATCCTGGGACTGGAGCGTGCACGGCAGGGCTACGCCGCACTCGCCGTAGGCGGCCTCCCCGACGAGTGCGAGCCGGACGTACTCGCGACGGTGGCCGATTTTCTCCACGGGGCCGGGCTGTATGACGCGGGGTTGGCCCTGTCCCACGCGGCGCTCGCGCTCACCGAGCAGCGAGAGGGACCGGAGCACCCGGATTCGCTCATTCGCCTGAACCACCTCTCCGCGCTCTACCGGTCCATGGGCCGGTACGACGAAGCGGAACCGCTCCTGCGGCGGGACCTCGCCGCGTCTGAGCGCACGCTCGGACCCGAGCACCCGGACACTCTTACCAGCCGAAACGATCTCGCCGACCTCTGCCGGGCGCGGGGGCGCAACGACGAGGCAGAGCAACTCCTCCTGTCAGCGCTCGCCTCCCGTGAGCGGACGCTCGGACCGGGCGCCCCGGCCACGCTCTCAAGCCGGAGGAGCCTTGCGCTCCTCCGCTGGTTCCAGGGACGGTACGACGAGGCAGAGCCCGTGCTCCGGGCGGACCTCGAGGCCACCCAGGTGGCGCTCGGACCGGATCACCCGGACACGCTCGTCCGCCTCAACGATCTCGCCGAACTCTGCCGGGCCATGGGCCGTTACGAGGACGCTGAGGAACTCCACCTGCGTGCGCTCGGGGCGAGCGAAAGGACGCTCGGGCCGGAGCACCCCCACGCGCTCGTCAGCCTCAACAACGTCGCCGTCCTGTTCGAGGCACAGGGGCGGTACGACGAGGCCGAGCCGCTGTTCGTCCGCAACCTGCACACCAGCGAGCGGGTCCTCGGTCCGGGACATCCCCACACGCTCAATGCCCTCAACAACCTCGCCATGCTCTTCGAGTCACAAGAGAGATACGACGAGGCAGGGCCCCTCCTCCTGCGGGCGCTCGAGGGCAGTGAGCGGACACTCGGCCCGGCGCACCCGGACACGGTCGACCTGCTCAACAACCTTGCTGCCCTCTTCGGTTCCCAGGGGAAACAGGACGAGGCAGAGGAGTTCTACCTGCGCGCCGTCGAGGCCAGCGAGGGAGCGCTCGGACCGGGGCACCCTGCCACCCTGGTGGTCGTCAACGGACTGGGACACCTGCTCCATGGAATGGGCCGGCGGGACGAAGCGGAGTCTCTTTTCCGGCGGGCGCTCCGCGGGTGGGAATCCTCCAGTGACCCCGAGCACCCCGACTCGATCTCCGTGCTCAACAACCTCGGCAACCTCTGCCGCGACATGGGCCGGTACGAGGAGGCGGAGCCCCTCCTGCTGCGCGCGGAGGCCCTGTCGTTGCGCGTGCTGGGGCCAGACCATCCTGACACGCTCACGGTGCTCAACAACCTCGCCGTGCTCCGCCAGCGGCAGGAGCGCCCGGCCGACGCAGAACTCCTTCACCGCCGGGTGCTCGAGGCCAGCACGCGTATCCTCGGAGAGGAGCACCCGCGCACGCTCTCGAGCATCGCGGGCGTGGCCTCCGCGTGCGAGTCCCAGTCACGCCACGGCGAGGCAGAACTGCTCTGGACCCGAGCCCACGCACTCTGCGCTCGCACGCTCGGGGAAGATCACCCGGACACGCTGTCCAGCCTCAACAACCGGGCGTGGCTCCGGCTCGTCCACCTGCGCACGGGGGACGCGCGGGAACTGTTCGACCAGCTCGCCGCCCACTGGAACGATTCTGCGGACTGGAAATCCGCGTGGGCCCGGCTGGGCCGCGGGCTCGCAACAGGTAACCGGGGCGGGGCGGCCACCAAGGCGCTCGCGCACCTCGCCCGGCTGCTCGGCCCGGACCACGAGCGCGTTCGGCGGGGAAAGCTTTACCTGTCCCAGCTCAAGGGCGGTTGATGCCCGCTACAGGTCGTCCCGGAACAGCTCCGCCACGTCGCTCTCGGTGAGGGACTTGCCGAACTCCCCCTCGGCGGAGAGCACCCCCGCGGCGAGCTCGCGCTTGCGCTTCTGCAGCGCGAGGATCTTCTCCTCCACCGTGCCGCGCGTGATGAGCTTGTACGCGATGACCGCCCGCGTCTGCCCGATGCGGTGCGCCCGGTCCGTGGCCTGGTCCTCCACGGCGGGGTTCCACCAGGGATCGTAGTGGATGACGTAGTCCGCCGCGGTGAGGTTGAGCCCCGTGCCACCCGCCTTCAGGCTGATGAAGAACAGCGGCGGCCCGGACGGGTTGTTGAACTCGTCCACGCGCGCCATGCGGTCCCGCGTGCGCCCGTCCAGGTACAGGTACCCGAGCTTCTTCGCCTCGGCCTCGCCCTTGAGCAGCTCCAGCATCTCGGTGAACTGGCTGAACACCAGCGCGCGGTGCCCCTCCCCCACCAGCTCCTCCACGAGCGCGTTGAAGCGCTCGAGCTTCCCGGAGGGCGGCAGCTGCGAGCCCGGCGGCAGCTTGAGCAGGCGCGGATCGCAGCACACCTGCCGCAGCTTCATCAGCGCCGCGAGGATGCTCACCTTGCTCCGGCCGAACCCCACCTTGTCGATGGTGTCGTAGACCTTCCGCCGGCTCTCCTCGAGCACCTCCCGGTAGAGCGCCGCCTGCCCCGGGTCCATCTCGCAGAAGGCGACCGACTCGGTGCGCGGCGGGAGATCCTTCGCCACCTCGGTCTTCAGCCGGCGCAGGATGAAGGGTTGGATCCTCTTGCGGAGCCGGTCCCGGACCGCCGCGTCCCCCTGCACCTGGATGGGGTGCTCGTACCGGTCGTGGAACGTGTCCGGCCCGCCGAGGAAGCCCGGCATCAGGAAGTCGAACAGGCTCCAGAGCTCCGACAGCCGGTTCTCGAGCGGCGTGCCCGTCAGCGCCAGCCGGTGCTCGGCCGGGATCGCCTTGCACGCCTGCGCCGTGGCGCTGCCCGCGTTCTTGATGTTCTGCGCCTCGTCCAGCACCAGGTACCGGAAGCCCACCTTCGAGAGCTCCTCCAGGTCGCGCCGCGCGAGCGCGTAGGAGGTGAGCACCAGGTCCACGCCCTTGAGGGACTCGACCTTCTCCTTGCGGTCCTGCCCGTGCCACACCACCGTCTTCATCCCCGGCGTGAAGCGCTCCGCCTCCCGCTGCCAGTTGGGCAGCACGGACGTGGGCGCCACCACCAGCGACGGCTTCTGCCCGTGGACGTTGCGGGCCTTCTGCAGGAGCGAGAGCGCCTGCAGCGTCTTCCCGAGGCCCATGTCGTCCGCGAGGATGCCGCACAGCCCGTGGCGCTCGAGGAACCAGAGCCACGACAGCCCCGCCTCCTGGTAGTGGCGCAGCTCCGCCTCCACGCCCTCGGGCCGCGGGATGGGCGGCACGCCGTGCTCCGCCTTCAGCTCCGCGATGGCCGCGCGCGCCCGCCCCTCCATCTCCGAGAACTCGCCCAGCTCCGAGAGGAGCTCCAGCGCCGCCGCGGAGTGCAGCGGCAGCTTCGTGGCCTTCGCCCCCGGCAGCGCCCCCGCCTCCTCGAGCAGGTCCGCCGCGCGCTTGAGCGACTCGCGGTCCGCCTCCGCGAAGCTGCCGTCCTTCAGCGGGATGAAGCGCCGCCCCGAGTCCAGCCACATCCGCACGGCGCCCAGGTCCACGGACTGGTCGTCCGAGACGAACTCCGCCTCGAGCTCGAACCAGTTGACGCCGCTCATCCCCACCCGCACCCGCGGCTTGAGCGCGGGGCGCAGCCGGACCTTCTGCGCCGTGGCGCCGAACGCCTCCCAGTCCGCGGGGAGCCCCTTCACGCCCCGCGCCCAGAACTCCAGCGCCGCGTCACCGGCGGCCTCGTAGGCGCCCGAAGCCGGGTCGTGCCGGAAGCCGGACTCGAGCAGCCGCTTGCCCGCCGCGCGCTCCTCGTCCTCCCGCCGCCGGTAGAGCTTCCGCCCCTGGCCGTCCCCGCCCAGCGCGTAGCCCAGGTGCTGCGCCGCCGGGGACACCGGCACCGTGGCCTTGCCGTAGCGCGCCGCCAGCTGCGCCCGCACCTTGTCCGGCGTCCCTTCCACCGTGAGGACGAAGCGCGGCGGCGTCTGCTCGTCCACCTCCAGGCCGTCCGCGCGCAGCGCCATGCGGAAGCGCGGCAGGTGCGCCGCGAAAAAAGAAAGCACCCGGTCCAGCTGCCCCGGCGGGAAGGACATCTGCGGCTCGAGCAGCCACTTGCGCAGCAGCCGCGGCGGGAACGCCGGCTCCAGCTCGTGGACCGACTGGCCCACGACGACCCACGTCGTCCGCCCGCCGAGCACGATGACGTCCCGCAGCCCGAGCGCCTGCCCACCCGGCAGCGCCACCTCCAGCGTGGCGGTGGCCCCGTCGCTGCGGCTCTCCAGCTTCACCTGGGGGCGGGCCGGGTCGTCCGCGAAGAGCAGCGGCGTGCCGCGGTAGATGACGCGCCGCGGGCGCATGAGCTCCAGCACCTCGGCGAGATCCTCGTCGGACAGCACCACGCGGGCGTCGTACCGGTGCTCGTGCCGCGCGAGCTCCTGGAGGATGCGCTCGTCCGCGGGGGCAATGCGCAGCCCCTGCGAGAGCGTGCGCTTGACGTGCACCGGCCCCTTGGCCTGCGCGTCCATGCGGCGCACGTCCACCAGCCAGTGCCGCCCGCCCATGCCGGGGCCGGAGGGGGTGAGCCGGTAGGTGAACTCGTGGTCCGGCAGCGCGGACAGCCCGAGCCAGCTCTCGAGCTTGGCCAGCCCCGGCATCCCCACCACGTCCAGCGCGGGGGAGGCCGGCAGCCCGGCGGCAGGAAGCTCCGCGGCGGGCTCGTCCGCCGGGGCGGCGTCGTCAGCCTGCTCGGGAGCCACGGGCCGCGGAGGCGCCACGGCGGCCCCGGCAGCGCGCAGGCGTGCCAGGTAGACCAGCGCCACCGCCACCACGTGCTTGCAGTGCGGGCCGTACTTGCCGTGGCTCTCGCAGGTGCACCGCGAGGCGATCTTCCCGTCCTCCGGCCAGGCCTCCACGGCGTACCGGGCCTCGCTGCCCACCACCTCGGCGGACAGCCTGCCGCCCGAGCGGGTGAGCTGCAGCACGCGGCGGCCTTCCGCGTACTGGCGGCCCTTCTTGAAGGTGACGGGCTGCATCACCTCCTTGAGGGAGAGGAGCCAACGGCCGTCGTCTGGGGAGGACGCGGCGGGAGACGGGGTGCGGGCAGTGGAGTCGGACAAGGGGACTCCCACTATCACAGCCTCGCGCCGCCGGCGCAGCGCGTTGCATCACCGCCGCGCGCGGTTGGCTAGTAGCTGACCTCCACGAGCACCTGGCCGCCGGTGGGATCGTACGCGTCCACGTAGAGGAAATAGTCGGTGTTGGGCTGCGCGGAGAAGGCCAGGGACTCGGGCTCACCGGACATGCCGGTGTCTTCGCACGCGAGATCCGTCGGCGCACCGGAGGCGCCCGTTCCGTATTCGCAGTTGGACTCGCGGACGTAGATCACCGGGTCCACCCCGGCGGGCGGCGTCACCGTCACGGTGACGGGAACCACCGAGGAGACGGGCAGGTTCAGCTGGAACACCGCGTCCAGGCCTCCTCCCTGGGGCGTCACGCACGTCCCCTCCGCGTCGTCCGCCGCGGTGCCGGTCTCCACCAGGACGGAGGCCTTGTTCCCGGTCGGGGTGGACTGGAAGCCGAGCACCTGCGGCGGCGAGCTGCACGCGTCCGTGGTCGTCCCGTCCACCAGCGGCAGCGGGGACATCGTCTCCACGTCCAGGGTGAAGGCGCCCGTCGCCGCGTCCGCGCCGTCCACCCAGATGAAGTAGTTGCCGGCCGGCAGGTTCGGGAGCGTGACTTCGGCGGACCCCGACATCCCGTCCGCGCAGCCGAGCTCCGCGGGGGACGTGGCGTCGTCACACGCGTTGCGGACGTACACCACCGGGGTGAACGCCCCCCCGGACGCGAGCGCGGAGACCCGCACGCGCAGCCCCGAGTCCACCGGCAGGTTCACCTGGTACACCACGTCCACCCCGTCCAGCTGCGCCGTGAAGGAGCACGAGGGCGTCGGGTCCGCCAGGTCGTTCCCGTTCGTCGCACCGGTGGTGTCCCCGGTGACGGAGGCGGTCCCTGCCGAGGACAGGGTGAGCTGCCCCGGCGCGGCGCAGGTGTCGTTGGCCGTGGGGGTGAAGGTCTGCACGGACAGGGAGAAAGCCCCGGACTCCGCGTCCGCGCCGTCCACCCAGATGAAGTAGGTCCCGGCCGTGACGTTGGGGGCAACCAAGTCCGTGGGCCCGATGAAGGAGGGGCCGGCGCAGCCCACCTCGGCCCCCACGCTGGCGTCGTCACACGTCCCGCGCCGGAGGTAGACGACCGGTGCGAAGGTGCCGCCGGACTGGAGCGCCGAGACGCTCACCCGCAGCGCGGTGTCCGCGGGGACGTCCAGCCGGTAGACCACGTCCGCGCCGTCCGTCATGGCCCCGCTGGCGCAACTGGGGGTCCCGTCCGCGGGATCGTTGCCGTTGGTGGCCGCGGAGGTGTCCCCCGCCGCGGAGGCAGTGCCGGAGGAAGAGAGCGTGAGCAGCCCGGGCGCGGCGCAGGTGTCGTTGGACGGGGGCGGCGGCGGCACGGCGGCGGAGAGCTCCAGCGTGCCGGTGGACAGGCCCGCGTCGTCGTAAGGCTCCACCACCACGAACCAGGTGCCGGCCGGCAGCGCGCGGAAGAGCTTCTGCTCGGATCCTGCACCACCGGTGTCCACGCACGCCTCTTCCGTGCCGGTGAGGCAGTCCCCTGGCACCAGGCGGAAGGTCGCGTCCCAGTCGGACGCGGGATCCGGCGTCACCTGGATGGTCACGTCCCGCGTCTCCGACAGCGTGAACTGGAAGACGCGGTCCACCGCTGACACGGCGCCACACGTCGAGTCGGGGACGTCGTCCGTGGCGCCGACCAGCGTGAAGTCCACGGGCGTGCCCGCCGCCATGGCGCCCGTCACGTCCAGCGGCGACTGGCAGTCCTCGCCCGTGCCCGCGGGCGCCTCGCAGGCGTGGGACGCGGGGTTGCAGAGGGGGCGAGCGGGGTCCACGCAGTCCGCCTCCGACAGGCACTCCACGCAGGTGCCGGAAGACTCGAGGCACGTCAGCCCTGCGCCGCAGGCAGGAACACAGGCCGAGCCCGAGCCACCGCCGGCGCCCCCTCCCGTGCCTCCGCCCGGCCCGCCACCGGCCCCACCGCCGGTGCCGCCCCCCGTCCCTCCGCCCACGCCCCCGCCGGTGCCCCCGCCCGTGCCTCCCCCGGTCCCGGCGTCCGCGCCCACCACGGCCTTGCACTGGCCCGTGCTGGAAACGCAGGCCTGGCCCGTGGGGCAGGACACGTTGTCGCACTTGCCTCTCGGAGCGCTGCCGCACGAGGCGAGCAACGTCACGGCGGAAAGGCCCAGCAACGATAGGACGATCTTGCGCACGGAAACTCCTGCAGGCTGAAGCGGGACGGAAAGCCTGATTCTCTCCCGTTCCCCGTGCCGTGCGCCAGACGGACGACGGCCCGGCCCCCACGCATCGGGAACCGGGCCGTGCTTTTCCGGTCGCTTCGCCGGCTACTGGCAGGTCAGCGGGGCCGCGCAGGTCCCGCCCGAGCCGCAGGTGCCGGACGCGCACTGGCCGTCATCCTCGCAGGGGGCGTCCACCGCGAGCAGCGCCGTGCAGGTCCAGGACGGCCCCGGGACCGCGCGCGAGTCGCAGAACGAGCCCGCCGCGCACAGGACGTTCTCGCCCATGCAGTTACCCCCGAGCGCCACCGGCCCGAAGCAGCGGCCGTACAGCGGGCTGCCCGTGGCCGGGATGCCGGCGTCCGCGAGCGGCATGGGGCACGAGAGCAGGAACTTGCACTGCGAGCCGTCCTCGCACTGCTCGCCCACGTCCCCGAGCTTCACGCACCCGTTCTCGCCGCAGCCGAACCCGTCCAGGCACTCGCGGGCGACGCCGGTGAAGTAGTAGGCGAAGAGGCTGCACGGGGCGCCTGCGCCACCGCGGGGCGTGCAGAGGCCGGCCGACGTGCCCTCCTGGCCCTCGCAGAAGTACCCGGACACGCAATCCTTCTCCTCCGCGCAGGTGCCGCCCTGGGACACCGTCCCCGCGTCCGGGCGAGCGGTGCAGGTGCCGTTGGTCAGCGTGTCGTAGCTGTTCGGATCGTAGGTGTAGCCGGCGCACCAGAGGCCGTCCTCGCAGTCGGACACGTCTGCGCAGGGGGCGCCCGCCGGGTGGGTGCCGCAGGTGCGGCCCGCGTCCGGGAACTCGACCAGGTAGCTGTCGTAGTTGCACCAACCGGAGGCGCAGGCGCGGCGCGTGGTGCACGGCTCGCCGTCCTCGCGCTTGTCCGCGCAGGCGCGGCCGCCGTCGGTGGACGGCTCGCACCAGAGGCCCGCCCCGCACGTGACGCCCCCGTCCGAACGGCAGTCCGCGCCGAGCGCCCCGAAGGGCACGCAGGTGCCGCACGTGGTCTCGGTGACGTCCCTGCAGGAACCGGCGGCGCAGTCCGAGGAGTCCAGGCACGCGCCGGCCGCGGGCACTGCGCCCTTGAAAATGGCCGTGTCCGAGCACTCGCTGCCGATGGCGTCACACCCGTCCGTGGGCAGCGCGGCCAGGCACGCCGCGGCCGCTGCCGCGTCGAACGTCCGGCGGCCGAGTCCCACGTCCGCCGCGAGCCCCGCACAGCCCTCCGCGGCGGAGGCACGGCAGTCGGACTCGGCGGAAGCGGAGACGAACTGGCACCGGACATACGCGGCGCACAGCGCCTCGGCCTGCTGACCGCAGTAGGTGGCGAGCGTCACGCCGCCGCCGGTGCCGCCCCCGCTTCCACCCCCACTCCCGCCGCCGGCGCCCCCCCCGGTGCCTCCCCCCGTTCCGCCGCCCGCGCCGCCGTCCGCCTGCGTCCCCGCGTCCGAGCCCGTGGCAGGCTTCGTTCCACAGCCCGCGAGCGCGAGCGACACGACCAGGGCCCACGCCCCCATCCGACCATTGAGCTTCATCGTCCTGTTCTCTTCCGAAAGTGGCCGCGGCCGGCCCGCGGCAATGCCAGCCGGGGCTTCTAGCGTCCCCGCCCCCGCGACCCAAGTGCCAATCCTCAGCGCTCGCCCCAGTGGAGCTTGCTGCGCAGGATGCTGAAGTAGTCCATGCGCGGGTTGCGCACGAGCAGCACCCGCTGCGGGCTCTTGTCCACCTCCACCCGGTCCCCGTCCTGGAGCGGCAGGCCCGCCTGCCCGTCGATGGTCAGGAACACGTCCGCGGGCGAGTTCCGCAGGACGATGGAGACCGCCCGGTCCGCCGGCACCACCAGCGGCCGCTGCGTGAGCGCGTGCGGGCAGATGGGGGCGAGCACCATGGCGTCCACCCGCGGGTAGAGGATGGGACCGCCCGCCGAGAGCGCGTACGCGGTGGAGCCCGTGGGCGTGGAGACGATGACGCCGTCCGACTTGAAGGTGGTCACCAGCTTGCTGTCCACGAACGTCTCGTGGTCGGCGATCCGCGCCAGCGCCCCCTTGTTGATGACCACGTCGTTGAGGACGTGATCTTCCATCACCACCTTGCCCGCGCGGACCAGGCGGCACCGCAGCTTCATGCGCGGGTCCAACACCGCGCGGCCGTGGAGCACGTCGTCCAGCCGGGGGAAGAGATCCTCCTGCGGGATCTCCGTCAGGAAGCCGAGCGACCCCAGGTTCACCCCGAGGATGGGGACCTCGCGCCCGGCCAGCATCCGCGCCGCGTGGATGAGCGTGCCGTCGCCCCCGAGCACCACCACCAGCTCCGCCTGCCTGCCCACCTCCTCGTTGGATGGGCTGTCGGGCTCCCCGAGCAGCTCCGCCAGGTGCGCGTCCGGCAACACCGTGCAGGCCGGGTACCGCGCACGGATGGCGCGCGCGAGCTCCGCCGCCTCGGCCTTCCCCTTCTTCGCCACCACGGCCAGGGTCTTCACGGACCGGCGTCTTAGCCCATGTATGCTGCGCGCGCCCCATGGCACGCGTCCTGCTGCTCACCACAGTGCTCTCCTTCTCCTGCTGCGCCCGGCAGCCGGCCCCCTCCGCCCCTCCCTCCCCCACCGTCCCCGCCGCCGTCGCGGCCACGCCGGTGGACGACCAGCGCGGCCCCTTCGGCTCGCTCTCCCTCACGTGCGAGCCGGGCTGCCGGCTCTGGCTGGACGGCGAGGACACCGGCTTCGACGCGCCGGTGCGGGGCATGCCCGTCCGCGCAGGGCCGCACGCGCTCCGGGTGGTGTCGCCCGGGGGCCGCGCGGAGTCGCTCTCCATCTTCGTGGCTCCCGGCAGCCGCTACGAGCGGGCGTTCCAGCTCGCGCGCTGACGCCCTTCCCTCCCGGGGCCGTGCGCGCCATGGTGCCTTGCGCCATGGATCTCTTCGACCGGGCGGCCGAGGCAGACGCCGCCGCGCAAAGCCCCCTCGCCGAGCGGATGCGCCCCCGCACGCTGGAGGACTGCGTGGGCCAGGGCCACCTCACCGGTCCCGGCCGCTTCCTCCGCAAGGCGCTCGAGCAGGACGCCCTTCCCTCGGTCATCCTCTGGGGTCCCCCCGGCACCGGGAAGACCACGCTCGCCCGCGTGGTGGCCGAGTCCACCCGCGCCCGCTTCGTCACCGTGTCCGCCGTGATGGCCGGGGTGAAGGAGCTGCGCGAGGCCGTCGCCGAGGCGGAGTCGGCCTTCCGCATGAACCGCCGGCGCACCGTGCTGTTCGTGGATGAAATCCACCGCTTCAACAAGGCCCAGCAGGACGCGCTCCTGCCCCACGTGGAGAAGGGCACCGTCACCCTCGTCGGCGCCACCACGGAGAACCCCTCCTTCGAGGTGAACTCGGCGTTGCTCTCCCGCTGCAGGGTGCTGACGCTGAAGGCGCTCGGGCCGCAGGACGTTCGCCGCGTGCTCGCCCGCGCGCTCGTCCACCCGCAGGGACTCGCGGGCAAGGTGGAGCTCACGGAGGAGGCCGCCCAGTTCCTCGCCGAGGCCAGCAGCGGGGATGCCCGCCGCGCGCTCACCGCGCTCGAGGTCGCGGCCCAGCTGCGCTCGGACTCGGGGCTCGTGGACCGCGCCGCCGCGGAGGAGGCCCTGCAGCAGCGCGCGCTCCTCTATGACAAGGGCGGGGACGAGCACTACGACGTGGTCTCCGCGTTCATCAAGTCCATGCGCGGCAGCGACCCGGACGCGGCGCTGTACTGGATGGCGCGCATGCTCGAGGCCGGGGAGGATCCCCGCTTCGTCCTCCGCCGCATGGTCATCTTCGCCTCCGAGGACGTGGGCAACGCGGACCCGCAGGCGCTGCAGGTGGCCACCTCCGCGCTCGCCGCGTTCGAGCTCATGGGCATGCCGGAGGGAGCGCTGCCGCTCACCCAGGCCGTCACGTACCTCTCGCTCGCCCCGAAGAGCAACGCGGTCATCCGCGCGTGGGGCGAGGCGAAGGAGGCGGTGCACCGCCACGGCCCGCTCCCCGTCCCGCTGCACCTGCGCAACGCGCCCACGAAGCTCCTCGGGGAGCTCGGCCACGGGCGGGACTACCGGTATCCGCACGACACGCCGTCCGGCCACGTGGCCGTGCACTACCTGCCGGACGCGCTCGTGGGCACGCGCCTGTACACCCCCTCGCGGCACGGTCACGAGGCGGAGCTCTCGGACCGCTTGGAGGCGCTGCGCCGGGCGGTGGACCAAGGGACGGGCGGGGAATGAGCCCCGCCCACGGGCACCTCCGCGCGCTCGCCCAGCTGCTCGAGCTCGGGGAGTTGCGCCACGCCGCCGAGCGGCCGGTGCGCATGGCCGGGCGCCACGGGGAGTTCTGGGTGGAGCTCACGTCCCACGGGGCCACGGTCGAGCTCGCGGTGGGGCCGCTGCGCCCGCTGCCAGCCGGCCTCACGCTCGAGGGCGCCCCGCGGCGCGACGAGGATCTCTCGCTGGACGGAGAGCTGGACGTGCTGCTGCGCGCCCGCGCCTCTCACCCGGCCGCGGCGATCCGGCTGCTGCGGGCCCCCGAGGTCCGCCCGCGGCTCCTGCGCTGGGCCGCGTCCTGCGAGCGCCTGGAGCTGCGCCACGGCTGGGCCTGGTGCGAGCTTCCGGCCGGGGACCTCGCCCTCCAGCGCCCGGCGGCGCGCAGCGCGCTGTCCTTCGCGGATGCGCTCGTGGAGGGCTCGCGCGAGCTGTCGCTCCAGGCCGCGACGGACAAGGTGGCCGCGCGCGCCGCGGGGGCCCCGCCGCTTCCCGCGCGGCGCTTCTTCGCCCCCGCGCGCCCGGTGGCGCCCGCGGATGCCCGGCTCGAGGCCCTCCACCGTCTCGCGCGCGCACACCTCGCGTTCCGCAAGCCCGCGGGGGAGTTGGTGTCGCTGCTGCTCGAGTCCGGCGCGGAGAGCCCGCGCGAGGCCCGCGGCGTGGTGAGCGCCGTGTGGTGGGAGCGGGCGCTCGCAGACCGGGACCGCTGGCCGGACGCCGTCGCGTGGGTGGGCGGGGCCGCGGCCTGGCTCACGTGGATGACGTTCCTCGTGACGGGCCCTGCCCTCTCGCTCGGCAAGGGCCGGTGGGCGGGGCTCGCCTTCGTGCTCGCGGCGACGGTGTGGGGGGCCGTGGAGGCGCGCCGCGCATGGCGCGCACACGTCTCGCACCCGCCGGGGTGAAGGGAGCGCCGCGGCGGACCTCGGGGCACGATGAACGTTCGAGTGGCAGCAGCTTCCGCAGGGTGGACCGTCCGCCTGCGCCCAGCCCCGCGTTTCACGCCAGGGACGATGCCGCGCTCACGCCAACGCCCCGGCGCATGCACCTCACCCCTGCGGCGGCTCGGCCGCCAGCACCTGGTCGAACAGCGCCCCCACGCGGTCGGCCACCGTGGGCGCCGCCGTGGACAGCACCGCCGGCACCTGCTCGTGGTCGAAGTTCACGTACACCGGGAAGTTGAGCGCATCCGTGGCGGGCTCGCCCGAGGGTTTCCCCGCCGTGATGCGTGCCCGCGCCTGCCAGCGGTAGCGGCCCTGCAGGTGGCTGAAGAACTCCGCGTCCAGCTCCACGAGCAGGAGCAGCGGGGCGGCGCCTCCCCTCCGCTGCAGCTCCTGCCAGCGCCGCGCGCTCTCCCGCACGCGGGTGAAGCCCCCTGCAACTTCGTCCAAGGGCACCACGCGGGGCACGAGGTTCCGCCGGGACAGGGCGGCGCCCACCGCTCGCTGCAGCTCCTCCGGCGCGGCGGAGACGCCCGCCTCCCGCGCCCCGTCCACCACGTAGAGCACGGACACCTCGCGCGGCTCTGCGAGCCGCACCTCCGGCACGCGCGCAATGCACCCTGCACCCAGCACCCCGAGGGCCAACGCCAGCAAGCGCATCAGAACCACCCCTCCGCCTCGATGGAGACCACGTGGTGCCAGTGGCGCTCGGGTCCCCGGAACAGGTTGGCGTCGTCCAGGCTCTCCACGAAACCGGAGCCGAACGCCGCGTGGACGTTGCTGTACTGCGCCCCGTAGAGCAGCCGCAGCGAGGGCCGGTTGTAGATGCCGCGCCCCGCGGGGTTGAACACCACGCCGCCCTTGAGCTGGTACGTCTCCCGCACCCGCGCGTCCCCGTACTCCAGCCCGCGCAGGTCCGACACCCCGCGCGCGGACTGGAACACCGAGTCCACGTGGAGCCGGTAGAGGTTGCCGTTGTGGGACTCCTCGCGCGCCGCCGAGCCCTCCAGCAGCAGGTGCACCGTGGGCGTGACGTACCCCTGCGCGCGCACCACCGTGCTCACGAAGGTGCGGTTGTTCTCGGTCGCGCGCACGCGGTCGTCCAGGTCCACGTGGTGGCCGAACAGCACGCCCCAGTTCACGTCCAGCACGTCCGGTATCACCCGCAGCTGCAGCTCGTTGCCGGCGTTCACCTGGTAGCGCTCGTCGGTGAAGCCCGTCACGTGGACCGTGAAGGTGCGGCCGCCCGCGACTTCCGTCACCGGCGCGTCCGGGTGGCGCTTCAGGAAGTTCACGAAGAGGTTGTTCCACCGCACCGGCCCGAAGCCGCCGAAGCCCACGTACCCCACCAGCTTGAAGCTGTCTGCGCGCGCCGCCGCGGGGGCCGGGAAGAGCAGGTCCAGGGTGGGGTTCGCCTCGAGGAAGCGCAGCGCCACCTCGCGACGCGCGTAGTCCTCGTAGGAGATGCCGGGCGTCTGGTACGCCGCGCGCCGGCTGCCGGCCACGTGCGGCTCCACCATGTACTGGCCGCCGACTCCCAGCTCCAGGCGGCCCGGGATGGCCCGGAAGCGGAAGTTCCCAGCCACCGTCGGCACGGCCTGGTACCCCGAGGCCCCGCGCAGGAAGAAGCCGCTGTCTCCCAGCGCCAGCACCGCCTCGAAGCGGGGCCGGTTGAGCCGCGCGGACAGCCCCACCGTCTCGAAGAGGAGATCCGACGGGCGCAGGTCGTAGAGCCCGAGGTCCCCGAAGTAGGTGTGCAGCGTCCCCAGCTGCCACACCACGCCGTCGAGCAGCACGTTCCCCGCGCGCACGTACAGCTGGCTCACCCGGTACTGCGTGAGCGAGCCGTTGAACACGTCCGTCCCCTGGACGCTCCCGCCCTCCACCTTGGCGTGCACCGCGGCCCACGGCTCGGAGCGTCCCGGTGCGTCCTGGAGGATGTCCAGCTTCGCCTCGAGCGCCGCGTAGGGCCCCTCGTTGAGCAGGCGCCCGGAGAGGTTCCACAGCCCGAGCCGCCCGTCTCCGCCCTGGAGGTCCGGCCGCGCCATCACGCGGAAGTAGCCGCCCAGCGTGAAGCGATCTCGGGGCGCGTCCGCCCGCGCGGCGGCCGGCAGCAGGCACAGCAGGAGTGCCGCGGAGAGCGCGCGCATCACTTCGCCTCCAGCACGACCACCGACTTCGCCTTCGCCACGTACTGCGCGCCGTTCACCGGCTCGGGGGCGTCCAGGCTGATGTTCCGGCTCTTGCGCGGGAAGCCCGGCTGGGCCGCGAAGGACTCCGCGTCGAAGTACCGCTGCGTGTCCATCACCCGCGTCCAGGCGCGGCCCGTGGGCAGCGTGAAGCCCACGTCGTCGTCTGCAAGATTGAACAAGATGGCCAGCTCGGGCCCGCGCGTCCGGTCGTAGAAGTGGACCATCACCGCGTCCCCGCGCCAGTCCACCCCCTCGGTGTCGGCCGGGCTCTTCCACGCGAACGGCGCCGCGCTGCCGTACTGCTCCGGGGCAAGCGCGTAGGCGTGCTCGCGGCGGAAGCGGGTGAGCTGCGACACGAAGTCGAACATCCGGTGGCGCTCGTCGGACGCGGTCCAGGCGCCCCAGTCGAACCAGTTGAAGGCGTTGTCCGAGGCCGTGGTGTAGGCGTTGTTGTTGCCCAGCTGCGTCCGCATCCACTCGTCCCCGCCGAGGATGAGCGGCGTGCCGTGGCTCAGCAGCATGGCGGCGAAGGCGTTGCGCACCATCTGCCGCTTGGCGGGCTCGTCCCCCCAGTTGCGCCCGTGGTTGTTGGTTTCCCCCGAGTCGGGATCACAGAACGGCGAGTACGGGGCCTCGCAGCAGATGGGGTTCAGCGGGCTGCACTGGTTGCGCTTGGCGTCGTAGGAGAACAGGTCGTAGAGCGTGAAGCCGTCGTGCACGGTGACGAAGTTGAGCGAGTGCACGGGCCTGCGGTCGTTCCAGCCGAACACGCCGGCAGAGCCCGTGAAGGCCTCGCCCAGGCCCGGCTGGTCTTTCTGCCACCCGCTGCCGTTCCAGTACTCCCCGCCGATGTTGAAGCGCCGCTCCACGTTCTTCTGCTGCCCCCA
>JBDLRJ010000054.1:0-30448 GCA_039800145.1 Pseudomonadota bacterium
TCCTGGCGCTCGAACAGCTCCCGCAGCCCCGCGTCCCCGAGCAGCGACTTGAGCCGCGCGTGGTCCAGCGTGAGGGCCCGGGCCCGGCGCTCGCTCGGGGGCGTGTCTCCCTCGTAGAGGAAGTTCTGCACGTACGAGAAGAGCAGCGAGCTGGCGAACGGGGACGGGCGCGGCGTCTCCACGTGGGTCACGCGCAGCTCCCGCTGCTGCACCTTCGCCAGCACGCGCCGGAGCGCCGGGAGATCGAACACGTCCCGGAGGCACTCGCGGTAGGTCTCGAGCACCACCGGGAAGGACGGCACCTGGAGCGTGGCGGAGAGGAGATCCTTCGCGCGCTTGCGCTGCGCCCAGAGCGGCGTGCGGCGTCCCGGCATCCTCCGGGGGAGGAGCAGCGCGCGGGCGGCGTTCTCCCGGAAGCGCGCCGCGAACAGGGACGTGGCCGCGAGCTGCCGGACGAGCAGATCTTCGACCTCGTTCGGATCCGGGAACAGGACGGAGAGATCCGGCAGGTCCTCGAGCTCGGGGAGGCGGAAGGCAAAGCCGTCGTCGCTCCAGACCAGCTCCACCTCCCCGGGCACCTGCGCGCGGAGCCGCTCCTGCACCGCCGAGGCCCAGGGGGCGTGGACGCGCGCGCCGAACGGGGTGAGCACGCACACGCGCCAGTCGCCGATCTCGTCCCTGAACCGCTCCACGACGATGGAACGGTCCGAGGGCACGTCGCCCGTGGCCTCGCGCTGGGAGGACAGCCACTCCACGAGCAGCCTGGCCGCCCCGCGGTCCAGGTGTGAGCGGCGCACGAGCAGCTCCACGGCGCGCTCGTCCGGGAGCCCCGTGAGCTCCCGCGCGAGCGCCCCCACCGCCTCGCCGAGCTCTGCCGCGCGGCCCGGCGCATCGCCTCGCCAGAACGGCATGCGCCCCGTCTCCCCCGGCGCCGGGGAGACGAGCACGCGGTCGTGCGTGATGTCTTCGATCCGCCATGCCGAGGCGCCGAGGACGAAGACATCCCCGGTTCGCATCTCGAGCACCATCTCCTCGTCCAGCTCTCCCACCCTGCGGCTCGTGCGGCCGTTGCCTTCCGCCGCTGCGAGGAAGACGCCGAAGAGCCCACGGTCCGGGATGGTGCCGCCGTTGAGCACCGCGAGCCTCCTCGCGTGGCTGCGCGGCGTCACCCGTTGGCCCAGCGCATCACGGGCGAGGCTCGGGCGGAGATCCGACAGCTCGTGCGTGGGAAAGCGCCCCGTCGCCTGGTCCAGCAGTCCCTCGAACACCTCCCGCGTGAGCCCCTCGAAGTTGGCCGCGCCCCGGAGCAGCCGCCACAGGGCCTCCACCTCGGTGACGCCCATGGCGGCCGCGGCCACCAGCTGCTGCACCGCCACGTCGAGCGGGCGGCGCGGGTAGCGCGTCTCCTCGACGGTGCCCGCCAGCATCCGCGCCGTCACCGCCGCGCACGCGAGCAGCTCCGCGCGGTACCGCGGGAAGATGACGCCGCGGGACGTTCCACCCACCTGGTGCCCGGCGCGCCCCACGCGCTGCAGTCCCGAGGCCGCGGAAGGGGGAGATTCCACGTGGATGACCAGGTCCACCGAGCCCATGTCGATGCCGAGCTCCAGCGTGCTCGTGGCCACCAGCGCCGGGAGCAGCCCGGCCTTGAGCCGCTCCTCCAGCTCCAGCCGCTGCTCGCGCGAGACGGAGCCGTGGTGGGCGCGGGCGATCTCCCTGCCTGCAAGTTCGTTCAGCGCGCCCGACAATCGCTCCGCGAGCCTCCGGCTGTTGGTGAACAGCAGGGTGGAGCGGTGCGTGGAGATGAGCTCCACCAGCCGCGGGTAAATGGCCGGCCAGATGGAGCGCGAGAGGGCAGAGGCGGGGCCCGTCGCCTCCGGCAGCGCCACCGCGGCGGCGAGCGTGTCCTCCGCGGGCATCTCCACGCGCAGCTCCAACTTCCGCGGGGCGGTGGCGTCCACCACCGCCACGGGGCGGGCCGTGGGCTCTCCCTCGCCGGGAACCCGGTAGCCGCCGAGGAAGCGCGCCACCTCGTCCAGCGGCCGCTGGGTCGCGGACAGGCCAATGCGCTGCAGGGGAGGGCGGTCCGGGCCCCGGAGCAGCTCCAGCCGCTCGAGCGAGAGCGCCAGGTGCGCCCCGCGCTTGGTGGGGAGCAGCGCGTGGATCTCGTCCACGATGACCGTCTCCACCGCCGCGAGTGTGGCAGCGGCCTCGCTCGTGAGCAGCAGGTAGAGGGACTCGGGCGTGGTGATGAGGATGTCCGGCGGCGTTCGGGCGAGCCGCGTGCGCTCCGCTTGCGGCGTGTCCCCCGTGCGAACGCCCACCGTGGGGCGGTGACAGGGGTGGCCGAGCCTGTCCGCCGCGGCCGTCACACCCGCGAGCGGCGCGCGCAGGTTGCGCTCCACGTCCACGCCCAGTGCCTTGAGCGGGGAGACGTACAGGACGCGCACCTGCCCCACGGGGCCCTTCCCGCGGGCCGTCGTGGCCCGTTCCGGCGGCGGCGGAGCCGGGGTGAACGCGGCCCGGTCCAACGCCACGAGGAACGCGGCCAGGGTCTTCCCGGAGCCCGTGGGCGCGAGCACCACCGCGGACTCTCCGCGGGAGATGGGTACCCAGCCCTCTGCCTGCGCACGCGTGGGCGTCCCGAAGGTGGCCTGGAACCAGTCGCGGGTGGGGGGGTGCGCAAAGGCGAGTGGATCAGCGGACACGAGACCCCATCCCTAATCCCCGCCTGGCCCTGCGGCCACCCGGCGCGCACCGTCCGAAAAGCGACGCCGCCGGGAAAATTCGTGTAGAGCCCTTTCACATGGACTCCAACAGCATCGTTCCGCAGTCCCCGAAGCTCACCCTGGCAGGCCGGGTGGTCAGCGGCCTGGCCGTCTTCATGCTGGCCGGCAGCGCGTTCATGAAGATCTCCCTGAACCCGGAGATGCTCAAGAACCTTGGGTCGCAGGGCATCACGCCCGAGATGATCCGGAACATCGGCATCCTCGAGCTGGTGTGTGCGCTCATCTACGCCGTGCCCCAGCTGTCCTTCCTCGGGGCCCTGCTGCTGACCGGGTACATGGGGGGCGCCGTGTACGCGCACGTCCGCGTGGGCGAGCAGTTCGTCCCTCCGCTCATCCCGGCCACCGTCGTGTGGGTGGGGCTGGCGCTGCGTGAGCCGCGCGTCCGTGCCCTGCTGTTCCGTCGCTGAGACGCCTCACCTCCACTTTGCAGTTGCTGCGCACTTCGGGGAGTGTGCGCGGGCCCTTCTCGCCATGCGCACGCTCTCCCGGGTCGTCTCCCTCGCGGTCCTCCTGCTCACTGCGTGCAGCGACGACGGCCGTGTCAGCCGCGCCCGTCCCGCCATCAGCGCCGAGCCCCGCGTCCTGGACTTCGGGGGACTGAAGGCAGGCACGTCCCGCACGCTGCAGTTCACGGTCACCAACGCAGGGGCCGCGGACCTGTTCATCGCCTCCGGCAGCATCGTGGCGGATGCGCGCGGCGCGTTCTCCGTGAGCCCGTTGCCGGACCAGCTCGTTCCCGGCGAGTCGGCGAGCGTGGAGGTCACCTATGCAGCCCCCGCGCTCGAGGGGACGGACTCGGCGCAGTGGGTGGTGCTCTCGGACGCCGCGAACTCACCGGAACTGGCGCTCTCGCTCCTCGGCCGCTCCGAGCGGGCGTGCCCCGCGGGGTTGACCCAGTGTGGCAGCGCCTGTGTCGACCTCCAGGCCGAGAACACGAACTGCGGGGCGTGCGGCACCGGCTGCACCTTCCCGGACAGGTGCGTGCTCGGCGCCTGCCAGTGCATCAAGAGGACGTGTGCCGAGGTGGGCCCCTGCGGCACGGCGAGCGACGGCTGCGGCGGAACCCTCGACTGCGGGGCCTGCTCGGGCCAGCTCATCTGCCGCTCCAACCAGTGCGTCCCGCCCACCTGCTCGGACGGGGAGAAGAACCAGGGCGAGACGGGAACGGACTGCGGCGGCCCCTGCACGCCGTGTGGCCTGGGCGGCGGTTGCGCCACGCGGGCGGACTGTTCTGCGGGGCTCGTGTGCAGCTCCGGGACGTGCAGCGCCTGCGCCCAGACATCCGAGTGTCCCTCGGACCAGGTGTGCCGCTCCGGGGTGTGCGGCGACTGCCAGTCTCGCGCGGAGTGCGGCGGCGGGCGGGCCTGCATCGGAGGGCGGTGCTTGTCATGTCCGACGGAGGCCTCCTTCAACGAGTGCGGCTTGTGCGGCGGGCCGGCCGTCTCCGGCGTGGGCGCCACCTGCCTGCTTCCCAACAACTGCTCGAGCACGTTCGCGTGCGACGCGCAGCAGACCGGCGTCACGTGCACGCCCGTGGCGAAGAACGAGTGCGGGCTGTGCGCGGGGCCGGGGGTGTCCGGGCTCGGGAGCGCCTGCTCCTCCCAGCAGTCCGGTTGCGACAGCGCGCTCACCTGCAACGTCTCCAACGACGCGGCAGTCTGCGCCGAGGTGCCCCGCAACGCGTGCAACGTCTGCGGTGGACCGGCCATCACCGGGCTGGGCGACGCGTGCGACTCGAACGGCTGCCCGAGCACGAAGGTGTGTGATTCGGCAGGAACGGGGGTCACCTGTACGCCGAAGACGAAGAACGGGTGCGGCGTGTGCGAGGGCGTCGCGGTGATGGGAATTGGAGATTCCTGCACGCTGCCAAATGGCTGCACGAGCACGCTCACCTGCAACGCGGCCGGTGACGGCACCGAGTGCGTGGACGTGCAGAAGAACGCCTGCGACCTGTGCGGTGGCCCGCTCATCACCGGGAAGGGGCAGGCGTGCAACGGCCTCACCGGGTGCGCCGGGGTGAAGGTGTGCAACGCGGCGGGCACGGACGTGGAGTGCAACGCGCCGGCCACCTGCTTCCAGGCGAACCACGTCGTCATCAGCCAGCTGTCGGGCGGGACGGGAGGTGGCCTGGATGACGACTTCATCGAGCTCTACAACCCGACGAACGCGCCGGTGGACGTGACCGGCTGGGTGCTGTGGTACCGGACTGCGTCGAGGACCAGCGACTGGACGCAGAGCGTCGCACTGCCGGCCGTGGTCCTCCCTGCGCGCGGGTACCTGCTCGGCCGGTACAGCGGCGGGAACTGGAACTACGCGGGCTCCTGCCCGAGCACACCGCCGATGCCGCCCCGGTGCCCGGACTTCACCTACAACTTCAACACCTCGGCGGTGGACGGCCAGACGCTCCTCTGGAGCGACAGCAATCCGCCGCCCGGGAACCCGACTGCTTCGAGCCCGGGTTACGTGGATGGCGTCGGCTACGGCGCGGCCGCCTGGTCCGAGGGAACGGCTGCCACTGCCGGTGCGACCGGCAAGTCGCTCATGCGCAAGGCGGGCCCCTCCGCCTCGAGCACGTCCATGGCCACGGGCGGTGCGGACGCCGCGCGCGGAAACGGCGTCGACACGGATGACAATTCCGCCGACTTCGTGTTGATGGGGAGCGGCACCTTCTCCCCCCGCAACAGCTCCAACACCGCCGCTCCCTGAGCCGTCAGCGGACCACGAGGACCGGCTTCTGGCACACGTGGACCACCCGGTCCGCGAAGCTGCCGAGCAGCACGCGGGTCACCGCGTTCCGGCCGCGGCTGCCCACCACCACCATCCACACGCCGGGGGCATCCGCCAGGGCGGCGAACGTCTCCGCCGGTGCACCCTCCGCGTGGTGCAGCTTCACGTCCAGCCCGGGACGCGCGACGGCGGCCTTCTCACGCTCGAGCAGGGCGGCGGCGTTCTTCTTCTCGTCCGCCACCAGGCGGTCGATGACGTCCGCGTACGCGGACGCCGGCAGCAGGATGGGGGACGAGACGTACACCAGGGTGAGGGAGGACCCGGTGGACACGGCGAGCTCAGCCGCGGTCCGTGCGGCGTGCCGTGCCGCCTCCGAGTCGTCCACGCCGACGAGGATGGTCTTCATGGGTGCGCAGAGAACCACGTTCCACGCCCGTCCGGGAGGTAGGTCCGTGCGCAAATCCTGCGCTGTCTCTCGGGGATGAACTTCGCCGCTGCCTCCGGGTGAACGCTTCCCCCCGCGGACGGCCTTCTGACATCCTGTTCGCCCTCCGTGTCCCTCGTCGTCCACCCGCACCTGCACTCGCGCCGCACGGGCGTCACCCGCCACGTGGAGTCCGTGGTCCCGGCCCTGTCCCTCTACCGGGAGGCGCGCGTGCTGGAGAGCGCCGCCTTTGGGACGGTTCTCCCGGGTGGATTGCCGCGGATCGGCTGGGGCGCGCTGTGGCGGCGCGCGCGTGGAGAGCCGGTGGTGTGGCACGCGCACCGGAACGTGGAGCTGCTCGCGGGGTGGGCCCTGCGTGCACTCGGGGCCCGGCTGCGGCTCGTCTACACGCGCCACGCGGCACACCGGCCGTCGTGGCCCACGCGCCTCTGCCTTCGGCTCGCGGACCGCGTGGTGGCGCTCACGCCCGAGGTGGCGGCGGCGGTGAAGGTCCCTTCGGCCATCGTCGGCCACGGGGTGGAACTCTCCCGCTTCCGCCCGCCCGGGGACCGCGACGCGGCGTGGGCGGCACTGGGCGTGGGCGGCAGGTACGGCATCGGCGTGGTGGGCCGGGTGCGCCCGGCGAAGGGCCAGGGGGACTTCGCCCGCGCCTTCGGGCAGGTGTCCGCCCCGCACCCGGACTGGCAGGGCGTGCTCGTGGGGCGCACCGCCGAAGGGGACGAGGCCTGGGGCTCGGGACTCGAGGGGCCGCGGCTGCGCCGGGTGGGCGAGCAGCAGGACGTGCTGCCCTGGTACCAGGGGCTGACGGTGCTGGTGCAGCCGTCCCACTCCGAGGGCTACTCGCTCGCGTGCATCGAGGGGATGGCGGCCGGCTGCTGCCTCGTGAGCACGCGCGTGGCAGACCTCCCGTCGCTGGTCGAAGACGGGCGCACGGGCTTCCTCTACGACGTGGGCGACACCGCCGCCCTGGCGGACATCCTCGGTCGACTGCTCGCGGACCCGCACCTCGCGCGGCGCGTGGGGGCTGCCGCGGCGGAGGCGGCCCGCTCCCGCATGGGCCTGGAGCGAGAGGCCGAGGCGCTCGAGCGGGTCTACCGGGAGCTCGAGGTGCGGGGATGATGCTGGAACGTTCTTGCGGGACGGAGACCGTGGAGGCGCACGGATGAAGATCCTCCACCTGCTCGCGAGCCCCTACGACAGCGGCCCCGCGGAGGCGGTGGTGGGACTGGCGCTCGCGCAGCGCGCGCTGGGACACGACGTCTCGGTGGCAGCGGACGTCACGCGGACGCACGCGCCGTCGGAGGCGCTGCTCGCCCCGAGGCTCGACGCGGAGGGGCTGCTGGACGGCGGAGGGCTGCGGCTCTCGGTGAAATCCCCGCCCTGGGAACTGGCCGCGGACGTGGCGCGCCTGCGCCGCAGGGAGGTGGACGTGGTGCACGCGCACTTCAGCCACGATCACCTGCTCGCGTGGCTCGGTCGTCCGCGGGGTGCGCGGCTCATCCGCTCCCTCCACGCCCCCCGGAGCCTGCGGCGCTTTATGCCGCCCGCCGAGGGTTGGACCGTGCCCTACGAGGCGCTCCGGGCCCGGTTGCAGGGCAAGCAGGTCGCGGTGCTGCCGGCCGTGGCCGCCCCGCGGTTCCAGCCCGCCCCGGACGTGGCCTCGCTGCGGCGGTCGCTCGGGGTGGAGGGGGCCCCGGTGGTGGGGATGGTCTCCACGTTCAAGCCTTCGCGGCGGCACGAGCTGGGGCTCGAGGCGTTCGCGGAGCTGCTCCGGAGGGTGCCGGCTGCCCGGCTGCTGCTCGTGGGAGATGGTGCGCTCGGGCCGGCGCTGCGCGCGCGCGTGGCCTCGCTCGGACTGGCAGGCACCGTGACGTTCGCCGGGTACCAGGCGGGCGAGGCGTTCGTGCGCTGGCTCCAGGTGATGGACGAGGTGTGGATCCTGGGGCTCGGCAACGACTGGGCGGGACGCGCAGCGGCCGAGGCACGCGCGTGCGGGGTGCGGGTGCTCGCGGTGGAGGAAGGGGATCTCCCGCGCTGGGCGGACGTGGTGGTGCGGCCCGCGGCATTGGACATCCTTGCAGCCTCGGTCGGCGGTGGCCGGAGGCACGTGGAGGCGGCCGCTGCCCCCGACGTCGCACGCGCCGTCTTGTCGCTGTACGAGGGCAAGCCGTGACGCACGGGGACCGCCTCGCGCCCACCCGCCGGCCGGCCGGCCCTCCCGTCGGCTTCCAGCGGTGGGACCAGCTGTTGTTCGTCCACTGGGAGGTGGATCCGGCAGCCCTCAGGCCGCTCGTGGACGCGCGCCTGGAGCTGGATCTCTTCGAGGGCCGCTGCTTCGTGGGACTGGTGGCGTTCGAGATGCAGCAGGTGCGCCCGTTCCGCGAGCTGCCGCCGTTCCCCACCGCGCGCGACTTCGGGGAGATCAACCTGCGCACGTACGTGCACCACCGGGGGCGTGAGCCGGGCGTGTGGTTCTTCAGCCTGGACGCGGCGAGCAGCCTGGTGGTGGCGGCGGCGCGGGTGGGGTGGTCGCTGCCCTACCACCGGGCCGCGGTGGACGTGGCGCCGATGCCGGGCGGGGGCCGCTCGTGGCGGTCGACGCGGCACTGGCCCCCGCCGGGACGCGGCGCGGGGGTGCAGGCCCGGTGCGTGCCCGGCGCTTCCTTGCCGCTGCAGCAGCCGGGAAGCCTCGAGTTCTTCCTCTCGGAGCGCTACCAGTTCTACGTCGCGCGCCACGGGGACCTGCTGCGCGCGCGCATCCACCACGCGCCGTACCCGCTCCAGCGCGCCGAGTCGGTGAAGGTGGAGACCTCCCTGCTCGAGGCGGCAGGGCTGCCCGCTCCGCTCGCCCGCACCCCGGACTGGTTCAGCCCCGGCGTGGACGTGGACGTCTACGCGTTCGAGCACGTGGCGGGTTGAAAACGCCGGCCTCCGTCCCAAGCGTGGAGGGAAACCCACGCACGGAGTTGCCATGCCTCGAGACGAGAGCCGACCTGGATCCTCACCGCTGGAGGAGCCCCGCGCGCGCGGCGGCGCCCCGAAGCAGAAGCAGGCCTGGCCGGGGAGGGAGGGGGCGCTCCGGCCGGGCGCGGACCACGGCGAGGAGAGCTACCGGGGCTCGGGCAAGCTCGAGGGGCGCGTGGCGCTCGTCACCGGCGGGGACAGCGGCATCGGCCGCGCCATCTCCATCGCCTACGCACGGGAAGGGGCGGACGTGGCCATCGCCTACTTCGACGAGCACGAGGACGCGGCGGAGACGGTGCGCTGGGTGGAGAAGGCCGGCCGCAGGGGGCTCGCGCTCGCGGGGGACCTGACGGACAGGGACCACTGCTTCGCGGTGGTGGAGCAGGTGGTGCAGCGGCTCGGGCGGCTGGACATCCTGGTGAACAACGCCGCGGTGCACTTCGACACCACGCTCGAGGGGCTGGATCCCGCGCAGCTCGAGCGGGTGTTCCGCACCAACGTCTTCGCCCCGCTGTGGCTGACGCAGGCGGCGCTCCGCCACCTGCCCGAGGGGGGCGTGGTGCTGAACACGGGCTCCGTCACCGGGTTGCAGGGCAACGCCTCTCTGCCGGACTACGCGGCGACGAAGGCTGCGCTCCACAACCTCACGCGCTCCATGGCGCAGGGGCTCGCCGGTCGGGGCATCCGGGTCAACTGCGTGGCCCCGGGGCCCGTGTGGACACCGCTCATTCCCGCCACGCGTGCGCCGGACCAGGTGGAGGGCTTCGGTGGGCAGACGCTGTGGCACCGGCCGGCACAGCCCGCGGAGATTGCACCCAGCTACGTCTTCCTCGCCTCGCCGGAGGCCCGCTTCTACACGGGGGAAATTCTCGCCCCCACCGGGATGCCTGCCACCACGCGGTAGCCGTCCGTCGCCCAACTGGCCGCGGGGGGCCGATGCACGTAAAATACGCCCCTTCGGAAGTTGGGGGTACGCGCACCTTGGACGGCGAGCAGCTCGGCAAGTACGAACTCATCCGCAAGATCGCCTCGGGCGGCATGGCCGAGGTGTGGCTGGCGCGGGCTGCCGGCCCGATGGGCTTCTCCAAGAAGCTGGTGGTGAAGCGGATCCTCCCGCACCTGTCCGAGGACCCGGCCTTCGTCCAGATGTTCCTCGGCGAGGCGCGGCTGGCCGCCATGCTGAACCACCCGAACGTGGTCCAGATCTTCGACTTCGGCGAGGCGGACGGCACGTGGTTCCTCGCCATGGAGTTCATCGACGGTCCCACGCTCCGCGGGTTGGTGAAGGAGGGCAACAAGGCGGGGCGCTCCCTGCCGTTCGCCCACGCCGCCCGCTTCGTGGCGGCCGCGGCCGAGGGACTCGACTACGCGCACAACCTCGCGGACCCGGACACGGGCGAGCTGCTGAACCTCGTGCACCGGGACATCAGCCCCGACAACGTCATCGTCTCCCGGTCCGGGGCGGTGAAGGTGGTGGACTTCGGCATCGCCAAGGCGGCGGGGCAGGCCCACCACACGAAGACGGGCTCGGTGAAGGGCAAGCTGGCCTACATGCCGCCGGAGCAGCTCTCGGGCGAGCCGCTGGACCGGCGCGCGGACGTCTACGCCCTGGGCGTGGTGCTCTACGAAGTGCTGACCGGCGCGAAGCCGCACGCTGCACCGAGCGAAGCGGCGCTCATGAAGGCTATCCTCTACGATGCGCCCACGCCCATCCTGGAGAAGCGGCCGGATGTCCCCGAGGGGCTGCTGCGGGTGCTCGAGCGCTCGCTCGCCAAGGAGCGGGAGGACCGGTACGCCACGTGCGCCGAGCTGCAGGGGGACCTCGAGCGGTTCATCCAGTCCTCGGGCGAGATCGTGGGGGCGCCGCAGATCTCCTCGCTCATCGCCGAGTGGATCCCGACCCAGCACCTCCCCGGCGAGCTCACCCCGCGCTCGACCAGCTCGAGCTCCAAGCCCGGCCTCCGCAAGAGCCGGGCAGGGGACACGCGCCCCGCGGCCGAAGAGGTACCGGGGACGCTCCCGGCCGGTGCAGCCACGCAGTTGGACGTCCCCTCCGCCTCCCGGCAGTCGCGCGCGGGGCTCGCCGCCGCGGCAGTGGCCCTGCTCGGGGTGGGCGGAGCGGGTGCATGGTGGGCACTGTCCCGGCGCTCGTCCGAGGCCCCGGCCCCCGCAGCGCCCGTGCCCGTGCCCGTGGTGACCCAGCCGATTCCCGCGCCCCCTCCTCCTCCGTTGGCCTTGGACGCGGGCCCCGCGCAGGTGCCGGTGCCGGACGCGGGCGCGGCGCAGGACAAGGCGGATGCCCCGGAAGGCGGGGCCGCTATCAAGCTGGCTCCCATGGTGCTGGGGCCCGGACCGAAGGTCCAGCCGACCGGCGCTGGGAGCGTGGCCCCGAGACCCCTGCCTTCGGATACCGCCGTCCAGCCGCCGAGGCCGGGCGGGCCCACGGTGGGCCTCCCGGTTCCGAGACCCTCGACGCCGGAGGCCGGCGTGGCGGCGTCGCGCACGGCGGTGGCCGCGGAGGCGCGCGAGGCACGGGTCGAGATCGTCACCGATCCTCCGGTGCAGGTCTACGTGAACGGCGCGTTCGTCTCCGTGTCGCCGGCAAAGCTCACGGTGGCAGCGGGCACGGTCAAGGTGACCATGCGCGACAGCAATCTCGGGCTCGACAAGTCCGTGGTGCTCGAGCTCGCCGCGGGAGAGAACGGGACGAAGCGGCTCACCGCGGCCCGCCGCCCGCTGGAGTTCCGCGTCAATCCCTGGGCCACCGTCTACCTGGACGGCAAGCTGCTCGGTGACACGCCCATGGACCCGGTCAACGTGTGGGAGGGGCGCCACCGCGTGACCCTCGTGAACCCCGAGTTCGAGAACAAGAAGATCCTGGACATCGAGGTGACGGGCTCCGGGCCCAACGTGGTCAAGGCGCAGTTCCAGTAGAGCGGGTTCCTCCCGCTCACGGGTGGCAGACGAGGTCCCGCGCGACCGCTCCGTCCGACTCGAGGAAGAGCACGTCCGGGCTCACCCACAGCGGGCGCACCGCCGGCCCCGGGAGCCGCGTGGGCTGCGTCCAGCCCGCGTCCGAGTGCGAGACGAGCCAGCCCTCGGCGCCCGGGCCGCTCCCCACCTGGAAGGCGAGGAGATCCGTCCCACCTCCGGCCCCCTGGCCCGCCGTGAGCGCGCTCGGGTGACCCGCGTCGGTGGCCGGGTTGATCCGCTCGACTCGGACCGACGATGCCGTGAGTGCCTCGGGGCAGTTGCCGTTGCAGGGGAGGCCCGGGCCGCGGAAGACCAGCGCCGGCGCGCCGCCGTCCGGCGGGGGGGCGCCGACCGAGTACAGCCGGAGGTTGCCCGAAGGATCTCCGACGAGCCTTGGCTCGGTCTCACCCGAGGAGCCCGCGACGTCCACCACCGGCCAGGACGAGGGAGGGGCGCTCCAGTTCATCGTGGCCAGCGCGAACCCGGCGATCACCAGCCCGCCATCCCGGCGCCAGGCGGCGGCGGCGAGCCCACCGTCGGCGGAGAGCGCCACCGTCGGCATGTCACCACTGCCCAGCGAGGCCTGCAGGCAGTTGTCGTCCAGGGCAGCGGGGCAGCTGATGAGGCGCACGGTCGTACCGCCGGCCCCCGTCACGGTGAACACGCCGGCCACCCTGCTGCCGCCTTTCACCACCTGCAGTTCCCCGCCGCGGCCCTCGTCGTCCAGGCCGTAGAGGGGCATCACCACGCCGGCGTCCGGGGAGCCACCGTCGCTGCCAATCCGCGTCCACCCATCCGGGTGGAGCGTGCCGCCCACGAGGCGGCTGCAGGACCCGGTGCTCCCGCAGGCATACCGCTCGAACCAGGTGGCGAGGTGGCAACCGCAGTCGTTGCACTCGCACTGCGCGAACGTGGGGTTCCACGACTCGAGGCTGATCTCGACACGCGAGGCCGGGTAGCGCGGGGGGCCGAGCCCACCGTCTGCGTTCACCCGACGGAACAGGATGCGGTTCCCCTGCTCCCACGCGAGCATCACGTCCGGCTCTCCACCGTCACCCAGCGGCACCGCCGCCGCGATGCGCGGTGCCACCGAGGCAGGCACCAACGGCTCGCGGGCACCGTCCACCGCACCGTCGCAGTCGTTGTCCTGCCCGTCGCAGGTCGTCTCCTTCGCTTGCCACAGGCTCGAGGCGGCGAGGTAGGTGCCCGGGGTGCACTCCTGCCAGGCGCCCTGCACGCACAGGGAGACCGCCGTGGCGCAGACGCCCTCCGTCAGCGGGCAGGTCCGGGAGAGATCCTCGTCCGTCGCGCCGTCGCAGTCGTTGTCCTTCCCGTCGCAGAGCGTCTCCTGCAGCTCGTAGGCGGGGCCGTACTTCACCTTCGTCATGTCGCACGTCCCGAAGCGTCCGTCGCTCCCGCACACCTCCGTCCCGCCCGAGCACTCGCCGACCGCTGCCCCGCAGGCCCGTTCGTCCCCCTCGAGACACACGCGTCCCTCGCCGGGAATGCAGAGGCCCTTCACACAGCTGTAACCGGGGACGCAGCGCCCCTCCGCGTTGCAGGCCAGGGGCTGCTGCGCCTCGAGCTGCTCGAGCGTGGGCACGACGCAACCGCCGGCCAGCAGGCCGAACCCGAACACCAGGATGGACACCCGCGCGTTCATCGGTTCACCAGCAGGGTGATGACGGTCGCCAGCGCCGCGGTGCCGGCCACCGCGAAGGCGACGTTCGCCACGAGCGCCTGGTCCTGGGCCGTCACCAACGTGTTGTACGCGGAGATCTGCTCGCGCTCACCGCTGGCGCGCAGCACGTGGTCCTGGGACTGGAGCCCGAACCACGCCCCCGCGGCGCCCGCCCCGAGCGCCACGCCCCCGAGCACCAGGGGAAGGACGGGGGAGGGGCCCGTCCGCGCGAGCTCGGCCGAGGGGAGCGATGCAGTCGGTGCCGGCTCCGGGGCCACCACGGGTTTCAACTCGGCGACGGACTCGGGCTTCGGCTCTGGCCTGGGCGTCGGCTTCACCTCGGTCTTCGGCTGCACGGGAGTGGGGGGCTTCGGCGGAGCCGCCGGGCGTTCGAACTTCTTCATCACCGACGCCCGGACCTCCTCCACGCGCTGCTTGATCTTCGGGCTCATCCGGCCGGGGATGGCGACGTCCGGTTGGAGCAGGAACGCCACCTCCAGGTGCGTCTGGAACTCCTCCTTCTTCCCGAGGTGCAACAGCAGCAACCCCTCCCAGAGCGCCAGGGAGGCCTTCAGCTCGTCGCCCTCGAGGTCCTTGAGGTTGCGTGCCTTGCGGACCTGCTCGAGGGCCTGCTCGTACTCGTTGCGGGCGAACAGCTCCGTGGCGATCACGAGGCGGCGCTCCGCCTCGTCGGACTCCGAGGCGTAGGCCGACGGCACACACAGGACCGCGAGCGCGAGCCCGACAGCCCTCCATCCAACAGGGGAAAGCATGAGGAGAGACAGCATAGGGCGCGCAGAAGCCCTCCCGCCACACCCGGGAGGCGCAGCCGGAGCCCGCGGCCGGGGCGTCAGCCCGAGAGGCACTCGCGGGCAGCGCGCTCGCCGGATTGGTAGGCCCCGTGGACGGTGGCCGCGTGCTCACGGGCACAGGCCTCCCCGGCGAAGAACACCGCCCCCTCGCGCGCGGCGAGCGCGTCCCGGTCCGCGAGCGTGGCCCCGACGCCGAGGAACGAGTAGGCCCCGAGCGAGGCGGGATCCTTCGTCCACTGGCTGCGCAGCACGGCCGTGGGGGTAGGCAGCTGCAGCCCGGTGCGCCAGGCCTTCAGCGCCGAGGAGACGGCCGCCTCCTCCGCCATGGCCTCCTGCGCGCGTGCGAACGCGCCCGCGTTGAACAGCATGAGGGCAGGAACGCCGCTGAGCGTGGACAGCTGCAACCCCTCCACCCACTGCCCGCGCTCGTTCGCCTGGGGCACGCGGTCCAGGAAGGTGACGTCCGTGGGCCACGCCACCGCGGGGAAGCGGAGCAGCGTCTTCGACAGGGCCCCCATGCCGAGCCGCTCCACGGCGAGCCGCTTGCGCTCCGAGAGCGGCGTCCCGAACACGATGCGACCTGCCTTCAGCACCCCGAGCGGCACCGCGACGACGACGGCCTTCGCCCGGAATGTCCCCTTGTCGGTGGTGACGGAGACGCCGTCTGCGCCGGGGTCCACGCGCGAGGCGACGTGCCCGAGCCGGACGTCCAGTCCCTCGGCGAGCAGCGTGACGAGCTGGTCGTACCCGCCGGGGACGAAGGCATCTCCCCCCGCCTCGTTGGCGCCGTCGTCGAAGTGCAGCGCGGAGAGCTCGGACGCGTCCGCCGCGTACTCGTGCTCCACCGTGCTGGTGAGCCCCTGCTCGTCCTCGAGCTGCTGCGCGGCGGTGCGTGCCCCGCGCGCGGCCACGGCGCGGTCGAACGCGGCGCGGAGCGGCTCGTCCGCGTCCGGCGAGCCCGTGCGTCCCTCCTCGCACAGCTGGGCCACGCGCTGCTCGATGCGCTCCACTGCCCCTGCTGCCAGCCGCGCGCCGTCCGGCCCGTACAGCGCCTGCTCGGTCCCGGCGGTGACGAGCGCAACTCCGGCTGCCTCCAGGCGCGCCTTCACCGGGTTGCCCGCCACGCCGTGGATCCAAGATGCGCCGAGCTCCATGGGCGCCCCCCAGCTCCGGTCCGTGTGGATGCGCCCGCCCACGCGCTCCCGCGCCTCGAGCACGATGACCGCCTTGCCCGCGGCCCTGAGCACCTCCGCGGCACGCAACCCCGCCACGCCGGCCCCGAGCACCAGGACGTCTGCCTCCCGCCCGCTCCCCTTCGCCGGGCGCGGGGGCGGGGCGGCACAGGCCAGGGAGGGCGCGGCGGCGCCGGCGAGCAGGAGGCGGAGCAGCGCGCGCCTGCGGAGGAGCGTGGGAAGGGCCATGGAGGGCTATTCTTCCACGGCCGGCGGGCCGGGGTACGGTCTGGTGCGCGTGCCCTCGACTTCCCCGCCCCTTGCCGTGCCGCTCCGCGCCCGCGAGCTCGCCCGTCCTTCCGGGGCGCTCGCCCACGGGTACGATCTCGGCCTGCTCGCCTACCGCGCCCCGGTGTGGCTGCACGGGCTGCTCGCGGTCTACTTCCTCGCGCTGCGGGTGCCGGGGCTCGCGGCGGTGAACGTTGCCGTGCTCGGCCTCATGGGGCTCGCGCTGCGCTTCCACGTCCGCGGCCACGTGGTGGGCGCCTTCGCGGTGAGCGTGACGGGGGCTGCCATCCATGCCGCCGCGGCCTCGTGGTTCGTGGGGTGGGACACCGGGTACCACCTGCTGCTCCTGCCCAGCTGCCTCGTGGCCGCCTTCACGCCGGGGCTGGGTGACGGGGTGCGCGCGGCCGCCTTCGGCGCAGCGCTCGGGGCGTGGCTGGTTTGCCACGCGGCGTTCTCGGGACTTCCGCCGCAGCACGTGCTCCCGTCGTGGTGGACGCGCGCCACCTGGTACGGCAACGCGCTCGGGGGCATGGCCTTCATCGCCCTGTGGGGCAAGGGGCTGGTGCGGAGGCTGGAGGCCGCGGAGTCACGCGCGGCGCAGGAGCATGCCCGGTCCGAGGCGCTGCTCGGGAACATCCTGCCCCCGTCCATCTCCGAGCGGCTCAAGCGCGGAGAAGAGGTGTCCCAGGCGTTCGACGGCATCTCGGTGCTGTTCGCGGACCTGGTGGGCTTCACGCCGCTGTCGGCGAAGAAGACGCCGGCGGAGTTGGTGGGGATGCTCGACCGGCTCTTCTCCGAGATGGACGCGCTGGCGGAGCGGAACGGCGTGGAGAAGATCAAGACGCTCGGGGACGCCTACATGGCGGCCTCGGGGTTGCCGAGCGCGTGCGACGTCCCGGCGGACCGCATGGCCGCGTTCGCGTTGGACGTCGTTGCGCTGTTCGAATCACAGCCCGCGGGCGAGGACCGGCTCCGGGTGCGCGTGGGCATCGCCACCGGGCCCGTGGTGGCCGGCGTCATCGGCGTCAGGAAGTTCGCCTACGACGTGTGGGGCGACACGGTGAACACGGCGGCGCGCATGGAGTCGTTCGGCATGGCCGGGCGCGTGCACGTGGACGAGGCCACCTTCCGCGCGCTGGGCAACCGCTGGACGTTCGAGGAGCGGGGACCCATCGAGGTGAAGGGCAAGGGGCGGATCCCCACCTGGTACCTGCTGGGCAGGGCGGACTGACCGCCGGGCGCCCGGCTGCCGCGTGCCGCGTGCGGACAGCGCCCCCCATCCTCCCGGAAACGTCCATCACGGGAGAGCTCCATGTTGCGTCGAACGTCTGCGGTCGTGTGGGCCCTCGGGGCCGCTGCCCTGGTTGCCGCCTGCGAGAAGAAGGAAGGGCAGGGAGGCTCCGGCCCGCGGGACGCCGTGGCCGAGGCGCAGGAGGCGAGCGAGCAGGCGCTGCGAGAGGCGCGCGAGGCGCAGTCGAAGGCGACCGAGCAGCAGAAGAAGGCGGAGAGGGCGCGCGACAAGGCCCAGCGCGAGGCGCAGGAGGCGGAGAAGGCCCGGGCGGAGGCGGAGTCCGAGTTCCAGGAGGCCCAGCAGCTCCAGTCCGAGGCGCAGGCGCGCGCGCAACAGGCGCAGCAGCAGGTGCAGCAGCACCAGCAGCAGGCCGCGCAGGGGCAGGCGCAGCTGCAGCAGGAGCAGCAACAGCGGCGTCAGGCGGAGCTGCAGCGCGAGCAGGCGGCCGTCCAGGGCGGCGGCGGGGGGCAGGGTGGGCAGAAGCTGCTCGTGGGCACGGTGGCGCGCGCCGGCGCGAAGGAGATCACCGTGCGCCCGGAGAACGGCCAGGGCAACGCGCTCACGCTCGCGGTGGACGACCAGACGGAAATCCTCGTGGACGGCCAGCGCGCCTCGGCCCAGCAGCTCTCCGCCGAGCAGCGCGTGAACGTCACCTGGCAGCAGGCGCCGGGGATGCCGGGACCTCGCGCCGTGCGGATCGACGCCCACGCGGCAACGGGTGGCTCGGGCACCGTGCCATGAGCCGTCCCTCCACCGCCGCGTTCAGCGCGGCCCGTGCATCCCGCACCGGGCCGCGTAGTTGGACGGGCAGTTGAGCCGCCGCAGCCACTCCACCGCGAGTGCCTGCACCTTCGGCGCGTTCGCGGGCCCCGCCTTCTCCTTCAGCGCGTCCACCATCTCCTGCATCCGCGCCGCGCCGTTCACGTGGGCGGCGAAGAAGTCTGCGATGACCGCGTCCACCGCGTCCCAGCCAATGAGGTCCGCCACCTCCTCGTAGAAGCAGGCGCCCTTCATGTAGTGCGCGAGCGACCACTCGTTGAGGAAGTCGATGGTGTTGCACGTGGCGTCCTGCAGCACCACGGTGTTGCCGGTCCCGTTGCAGATGGCCGTGAGCTCGTCGATGTACATCGGCCACACGTCCGGGCCACCTGCCTTCTCCAGCCCGCGCGCCGCCATGTAGGTCACCGTGCCCTCGGATAGGACGAAGTCCTCCCAGCAGGCGAAGCGCACGCCGTTGCCGTACCAGGCGTGTGCCGCCTCGTGCGCATGCACCTCCTCGGTCCCGAAGTCCTCGTAGGGCACGTGGTAGTACGGCTGCACCTCGATCCCGCCGTACTGCCCCGGTCCCCAGTCCACGGACACCGCGCCCAGCTCCGTCCCGAAGGGGTAGGGCCCGTAGGCCTGCTCGAAGTACTCCTGCACCTGGCGCAGGTGGGCCGTGCCCGCGCGCGCCGTGGCCTCGGTGACGAGCGAAGGCAGGTAATACGCTGCCACGCGCGTGCCCGCGTCCGTGGTACCGAGCGGGATCTCTTCGAACGGCCCCACCGCCACCGCGGGCATGTACGCGGGGGCGTCCGTCACCGTGCTGCGCGGGTAGAGCGCCCGCTGCCCACCGGGGACACCGGTCACCTCCATGCTGAACGTCACCCCGTCCCAGGGCAGCGGGTTGCACGGGAAGAGGTTTCCGCACGCGAACGGCCAGGTGAAGCTGATGCCCTTGTCCGCGAGCCAGCCGTCGAACGTGGCGATGGAACGCGCCGGGAAGACGTAGCTCACCTCCAGCTCCACCGGCCGGTCCCAGCGCGTGATGGGCCAGTGGCCGAAGCCGTGCTCCACGAGCGGCTGCACCGCCACGCCGTCCACCTTCGAGGCGGTGAATGCGAGCATCCCCGTCTGCAGCGACACCTGCTGGGACTCCGCCGCCGGCTGGACGCGGATGCGGGCAGTCCCCGTCCGGGTCGAGAGATCCAACGTCAGCGCCGTGGTGAGCACGTCCTGCACGGAGCTCAGGACGCCCCCGTCGGAACCGTCTCCGCCGTCCGGTGCGTCCGCACCCGCGTCCGGCAACACGGTTCCAGCGTCGCTGGGGGGAACGGGCGCAGCGGGGCACGCGGACAGCGCGAGCGCGAGGAGCAATGCCTGCCATCGGTTCATGGAGGGCATCATGGCTGGGCCTTCGGGAGCGAGTCACCTGCCGCGGACTGGATGGCCGCCCGCAGCGCCTCCGGGGGCTGCATCCCGTTCAGCACGCGGCCACCCACCACGTAGTACGGCACGCCGGTGATGCCTCGCCGCGAGGCCTCGGCCCGCGCCGTCCTCACCGCCTCGAGCCGCGCCGGGTCCACCACGGCCGCCTCCGCCGAGCCTCGGTCCAGTCCCACCGACTGCGCCACCTCGCCGAGCACGGAGGGATCTCCCAGGTTCTTGCCCTCGTCGAAGTGCGCGCGGTGCAGGGCCTTCACGAGCGCGGGGCGCTTGTCCGCGGGCGCCCACTCCATCACCGCGTGCGCGGCAGCCGTGTTGGGGGACACCTTCACCGCGTCCCAGTTGAACGTCACGCCGTGCCGCGCCCCTGCAGCGCCCACGCGTGCCAGCATGGCGTCCAGCTTGTCCGCGCCGAACTTCTCCGCGAGGTGCGCGCGCATGTCCGTGCCGCTCGCGGGCGCGTTCGGCTCCAGCTGGAAGGGCCGGTGCACCACCTCCACTTTCGCGTCCGCCGTGGAGGCCACGGCCGCATCCAGCGTGTGCAACCCGATGCGGCACCACGGACAGACGAGGTCGTGCCACACCTCCACCTTCACCACGGGAAGCGGGCGGGCCGCGGCCTGGGGCGGCGCAGACGGGGCCGCGGCGGTACAGGAGAGCGACAGGAGCGCCAGCAGCAAGGACGTTCGGAGGGGGGGCTTGGTCATGTCGGTCGGAGAGGACGTTTCAGGTACGTACGGGACGCACGCCTCCGTAACATGGCCCCCGGCGGGATGCAGGGCGCTCCCACCCATGCGGAGGGGGTGAACGTGGAGCCGAGCGGGGCAGGGGTGCGGAGGCCGGGCGAGGCGAGCCGGTCCGTGTTGGATCTCCGCGGCGTCGCGGGGCTCACGGAGGCGGAGGCCGCCTCCCGGCTCGCACGCGAGGGGCCCAACGAGCTCCCCTCCCGCGGGCACCGCACGCTGTTCGCCATGACCTGGGACGTGGCGAAGGAGCCCATGTTCCTCATGCTCGTGGCGGCGGGAACGCTGTACCTGGTCATGGGGGAGCCGGCGGACGCGGCGCTGCTGCTCGGCTTCGTCGCGGTGGTGATGGGCATCACGCTGTTCCAGGAGCGCAGGACGGAGCGCTCGCTCGAGGCGCTCCGGGACCTGTCGAGTCCGCGCGCACGGGTCCTGCGCGACGGGGTGCAGCGCCGCGTCGCGGGTCGCGAGGTGGTGCGCGGCGACATCCTCGTGGTCGCGGAGGGAGACCGCGTCCCGGCGGACGGACTGCTCCGGCGGGGCATCAACGTGTCGGCCGACGAGTCGCTGCTCACCGGGGAGTCCGTGCCCGTGCGGAAGCTGCCCTCGGTGGATGCCACCGCGCTGGATGCCCCGGGCGGGGACGATCACCCGTCCCTCTTCTCCGGGACGCTGGTGACGGCGGGGCAGGGGATCGTCGAGGTGGTGGCCACCGGCGCTGCGTCCCGGCTCGGCGCCATCGGGCGGGCACTGGAGGAGCTGGAGCCGGAGCCGACCCCGCTGCAGCAGGAGACGGGCCGCGTGGTGCGCGTGCTCGCGGCCACCGGGCTCGGGGCATGCGCGGTGATGGTGGTGGGCTACGCGCTCACCCGCGGGGGCAGCGCCGCGGCCTGGAAGGAGGGGCTGCTGGCCGGCATCGCGCTCGCCATGGCCACGCTGCCGGAGGAGTTCCCGGTCGTGCTCACCGTGTTCCTCGCGCTCGGTGCGTGGCGGCTGTCTCGGATCCAGGTGCTCACGCGGCGGGTGCCCGCGGTGGAGACGCTCGGGGCGGCGACGGTGCTGTGCGTGGACAAGACCGGCACGCTCACCCAGAACCAGATGTCCCTGAGGACCCTGCAGGCCGAGGGCCACGCGGTGGACGTCCCCTCGGTGGGGAGCGGCCCACTGCCCGAGGAGGTCCACGCGCTGCTCGAGTACGCCATCCTCGCGAGCAAGAGGGATCCCTTCGATCCCATGGAGCGCGCGCTGGTGACGGCCGGGGACGTGCTGCTGCTCGGGCGGGACAGCGAGCACCTGCACCCGGCCTGGTCCCTCGCGCGCGAGTACCCGCTCGTGCCGGGGCTGCTTGCCGTGAGCCAGGCCTGGCACACGGGTGACGGCGGCGAGACGGTGGTGGCGTGCAAGGGGGCGCCCGAGGCGGTGGTGGACCTGTGCCACCTGCCTGCCCCGGAGCGGGAGCGGCTGCTCACCGAGGCCGGTGTGCTCGCGGCCCAGGGGCTCCGCGTGCTCGCCGTGGCCCGCGGCGTGGCGCCGGGGACGGGACTTCCGCCCGAGCACCACGATCTCGACTTCACCTTCGTGGGACTGCTCGGCTTCGAAGATCCGCTGCGCCCCACCGTCCCCGCCGCGGTGGCCGAGTGCCGGGCCGCCGGTGTGCGCGTGGTGATGATCACCGGGGATGCACCGGCCACCGCCAGCGCCATCGCGAGTGGGGCAGGGCTCGCGTCCCCCGGGCGCGTCCTCACCGGGCCGGAGTTGGACGCGCTGGACGACGCTGCGCTCGCGCTCCGCGTGCACGAGGTGAACGTGTTCGCACGCGTGGTGCCAGAGCAGAAGTTGCGCCTGGTGAACGCGCTCAAGGCCCGCGGCGAGGTGGTGGCCATGACCGGGGACGGTGTGAACGACGCCCCGGCGCTGAAGGCGGCCCACATCGGCGTGGCCATGGGCGGGCGCGGGACGGACGTGGCGCGCGAGGCCGCGTCGCTCGTGCTGCTGCAGGACGACTTCTCCTCCATCGTGGAGGCGGTGCGGCTCGGCCGGCGCATCTACGACAACCTCCGGAAGTCGTTCTCGTTCATCGTCGCCGTGCACGTGCCCATTGCCGGCCTCTCGCTGGTACCGGTCTTTTTCCCGGATTGGCCGCTGCTGCTGCTGCCCGCGCACGTGGTGTTCCTGGAGTTGGTGATCGATCCGTCCTGCACCCTGGTGTTCGAGGCAGATCCCGCCGACGCGGACGTCATGCGCCGTCCTCCGCGGGGCCTCGCCGCCCGCGTGTTCGACGCGGGCCCCGTGCTTCGCGCCGGGGTGCAGGGCGCCACGGTGCTCGTGGCCTGCCTCGCGGTCTACCTGCTCGGGCGCGGTGGGAGGACGGCGGAGGCCGTGCGCGCGCTCACCTTCACCACGCTCGTGGTGTCCTTCCTGGTGACGCTGCTCGCGTCGCGGGCGAGGGGCGTGGGCCTCGGGCGCGCCCTGCTCTCGCCGAACGCGGCCTTCCGGGGCGTGGCGGCGGGCACGGTGGCGCTGCTCGCCGCGGTGCTGGGGGTGCCGCTCCTGCAGCGCCTGTTCCACGTGGCCCCGGTGGAGCCGCGCGCGCTGCTGCTCGCGGTGGGCGCGGGCCTCGCGTGCCTGCCGGTGCCGTGGCTCGTGGACCGTGCCCTGCCCGGGCGAACGGCGTGACTGCACCCGGTGAACCACCTTCTCCTTCGGGATGCGGGCGCGGGGGCACGCAGCGCCACGGCTCCCGGTCACGCGCTCAGGGGAGCGTCTTGACGGTCGTCGAGGCGCCCGTGGAGGTGTTTCCGAGGTTGTCCACGGCGCACACGCGGTAGGCGTAGGAGGCGTCGCCCGCGAGCCCGGAGGCCACGAACGCCGTGCCCGTCCCCTGGTACACCACCGTGCCGTCCGTGCAGGCCGCCAGCGGGACCGTGGTGCCCGCGAGCTGCACCACCTTGTACGCCTTGAGCCCGGACAGGGCGTCCGTGGCCGCCGTCCAGGAGAGAGACACCTGCTTGCTCCCGGCCGTCTTCGTCAGCGTGACCGGGCCGGGCGGCGTGACGTCCAGGGTGATGCTGCCGGTCAGCGGCGTGGAGGTGGTGTTCCCCCACTCGTCGCGGAGCCACACGGACACCTTCTTGATCCCCGACGTGGGGGACACCGTCACGGTCTGCTGGGCGGCGAAGGGCACCCACGCGGTGGCCGCGCACGTGGAGCCGGTGCTGGTGCACATCTCGGTGACGTTGGAGGCGTCCGTCACCGCGAGGGCCACCGCGACCGAGGCCTGGGTGGTGAAGGCCGCGCCGCCGTTCAGCGAGACGCTGCCCGTGGGCGCATTCGCCTCGGGGCGCGGCTTCGCGGAGGCCACGGCGCCGGCCGCCACGTTTCCGGCCTTGTCCACGGCGCACACGCGGTAGCCGTAAGTCGTGCCGTTGGTGAGCCCGGCGTGCGCGTGGGAGAGGCTCGCGCCCTCGTAGATGAGTGTCCCGGCGGCACACGAGGCCGGGGCCGTCCCGGCGGCGAACACCAACCGGTAGCGGTCCACGCCGGCAGTGGCGTCCGTGGCCGCCGTCCAGGCGAGGGTGTTCAGCCCGTTGCCGAAGGTGGCCACCAGCGCGCCCCCGGTGGGCGCCACCGCGTCGAAGGTGAGGGTGTCCGACAGCGGCGTGACCGTGGTGTTGCCCCACTCGTCGCGGAGCCACACCGACACCTTCTTCACGCCCGGGGCGGTGCTGACGGGCACGGTGGTGCTGGTGCTGAAGGGTACCCAGGCCGTGGCGGCGCAGGTGGCAGCGGTGCTGATGCACATCTGGGTGATGGCCGAGGCGTCCGCGGCGCTGATGGCCAGCGCGAGGGTGGGCTGGGTGGAGAAGTCCGCCCCGCCGTTGAGGGTGACGGTGCCGCTGGGGGCGTCCGGTTCCGGGCGGGGCTTCGCGGAGGCGACCACCCCTGTGCCGACGTTGCCCGCCTTGTCCACCGGGCAGACCCGGTAGCCGTAGGTGGTCCCGTTGGTGAGCCCGGCGTGGGTGAAGGACGTGGCGCTGCCCTCGTAGGCCACTGTCCCCACGCCCGGGGCGCACGAGGCGGGGGAGGTCCCTTCGGCGAACACCAGCTTGTAGCGGTCCAGGCCGGACGTGGCGTCCGTGGCGGCGGTCCACGACAGGGCGTTGGACTGGTTGCCGAAAGTCGCAGTGAGCGCGCCGCCGGTGGGCGCCACCGTGTCCAGCGTGATGCCGTCTGTGAGCGGGGCGGCGGTGGTGTTTCCCCACTCGTCCCGCAGCCAGACCGACACGGTCTTGGATCCCTGGGCGGTGGGGAGGGTCCAGGCGGGGACGAGCGCCGCGAACGGGACCCACGCCGTGGCGGCGCAGGTGGCGCCGTTGCTCAGGCACATGGACGTCACCGCGGACGCGTCCGACGCGGCGATGGCCAGCGACACCGTGGGGCTCCGCGAGAACGCGGCGCCGCCCTCGAGCGTGACGGTGCCCGTGGGCGGGTTCAACTCCAGCCTGGGCCGGGCGGAGGCGGTCACGCCCGCGGCGGTGTTGCCGGCACGGTCCACCGCGCAGAGGCGGTAGCCGTAGCTGGTGCCGTTGGTGAGCCCGGAATGGGTGAAGCCGGTGGCATTACCCTCGAACGCCAGCGTTCCGACGCCCGCCGCGCACGAGGCCGGTGGGGTGCCCACGGCGAACACGAGCCGGTACCGGTCCACGCCGGACGGGCTGTCCGTGGCGGCCGTCCAGCCCAGGGTGTTGGCGCCCACGCCGTGGCTGGCGGTGAGCGCGCCCCCGGTGGGAGCCGCCGCGTCCAGGGTGATGGTGCCCGAGATGGCCGCGGAGGTGTTGCCCTTGCCGTCGCGCAGCAGCACCCGCACCGTCTTGAGTCCCTGCCCGGTGGTGAGCGTCCATGCCACGGACGTGGCGAACGGCTGGAACGTCGTACAGGTGGTGTTATTCGAGATGCACATGGAGGCGACGCCGCTGACGTCCGAGCCGGTGAGCGCGAGTGTGACGGCGGGGTTGGCCGTGAAGGTCGCGCCCGCGTTGACCTGGACGGTCCCCGTGGGCGGGGCGGTGTCCGTGGCCTGCTCGAGCGACGTGGTCTTGCTCGCTGCGCCCGGGCTCGAGACCGTCACCGTGCCCGCGCGCGCCGCGCCGGTGTTCGCAGCGACCTTCACGGTGAGGGTGCCGGTGCCCTTGCCGCTGCTGCCCGAGATGATGCTGAACGCGTCCGGGTTGCTCGAGCTGGCGGTCCAGCTGCACGCGGCGCTCGTGGTGACGGTGATCTCCACCAACTGCTCGTCTGCAGTGAGGCTCTTCGAGGAAGGGGAGAGCTTCAGCACGCAGCCGGCGGCGGCCGCCGCGAGCTGCAGCCGGGGCCGGGTGACGCCGTTGCGGCTGTCCGTCGTGGAGACCCCGGAGCTCGTCAGGCGCGTCACCAGCTCGTCCGTGGACTCGGAAGGGAACGCCGCGCGCAGCACGGCGAGGGCCCCCGCCACGTGCGGCGCGGCCATGGACGTACCGCTCATGGTGACGCCCCCCGCGCTGACGTTGACGCCCGGGGCCAGCAGCGTCACGAAGGAGGCCGAGTTCGAGAAGCAGGTCACCTGGCCCGCGGCGGTCGTGGCGTCGGTGCACACCGAGGAGGTACGAGCGCCGATGTTGCCGTCGTACACGGCCCCCACGGAGACCGCGGCCGGCGCGCAGGCCGGTGAGCCCACGGCGTTCGAGTACCCGTCGTTGCCGCTGGCCACCGCGGACAGGATGCCCGCCTTCCGGGCCTCGTCCACGGACAGCGACATCGAGAACGAGGGGCAGAGGGCCGTGTAGGCCCCCGACCCGAAGCTCATGTTCATGGCGGCGATGTTGTAGGTCGCCTTGTTGGCGATGACCCAGTTGATGGCCTCCGTGATGGCCGTCGAGGAGCCCTTCGTCCCGTTGAAGACGTCCAGCGGGATGATCTTCGCCCCCGGCGCCACGCCTGCCACGATGGCGGAGACGTTCGTCCCGTGCTTCCCCGAGTCGTCCATCATGTTGTCCTCGAGGGCGAAGTCCTTCGCGAACGGGACCCGGCACGTGGACGACGGAACGCCCGGCGCGGTGCAGGAGCCGAAGGCGGCGTGCGTGTAGTTCGCCCCGGTGTCCAGCACCGCCACCGATACGCCCGCACCGTCCTTGCCCTCGGCCAGCGCATGGGGCTGCTGGATGAAGGCGAGCGTGGAGTCGAGCGAGAGCTCCACCTCCCCGTCCTCCTCGAGGCGGAGCACGCGCGGATCTGCCAGCAGGTGCTCCCACGCCTCCGCGGTGGACACGTCCACGAGCAGGATGGGGAGCTGGTCGTAGTCCGACTTCACGCGGACGCCGGCAGGGGCCTGCTCGAGCAGTGCGCGCTTCGCATCGGCAAAGTCCTGCACCCGCCGCGCGTGCTCGCCCGGCGTCAGCACGCGGTCGGCGCGCGGGGTCCTCGCAACGCGCGCGGGATCCAGCAGCAGCAGCACCCGCGCGCTCCGCCCGGCAGCCACCTCCGCCGCGGCGCCGGCAGGCACGCGGGCCGGCGGCGGCGTCTCTGGCACCGAGAGCCCTCCCGCACCCGGACCGCAGGCGAGGAGCGGCACGAGCGCTGCGACCACCACGGCGACGGAAGCGGGAGTACCGCGACGGGACATGGGCAGGTGCCTTTCGTGGGCCAGCCTGCCAGCTCGATGCCCGGGAGACCAGCCGTGGCCGCCGCTCGCTGTCCCACCGTGGCCTACACCCGGTGAACCACCTTTTCCTTCGGGAGGCGGAACTGGGGACCCCACGTGGCGCGCGGCCCCTCGAGGCCGGCTGCCACCACCATCACCACGCGGCAGGAACTCCCCAGTCCCAGCAGTGCCTTCACGCGGGGCTCGTCGAACCCCTCCATCATGCAGGTGCCGTAGCCCTGGGCCGCGAGCGCGAGCACGAAGTTCTCCGCTGCGAGGGCCGCGGACTTGATGGCCACCTCCTGCAGATCTCTCCTCGAGTGCGGCCCGCGCGTGATGGGGCGCCCCAGCGAGGCCACGGCGGTGGTGAGCCACTTGAGCGGCACCAGCGCGTTGAACGGCCCCCACCGGTACGTCAGGGGGATGAGCTTGCGGTAGTAGTCCCTCACCGGCGCGGGGGCGTTCACCTCCTCCACGAACTTCACCATCTCCGGGTTGCTGCGCTGCCACAGTGCCGGGTCCGCGGTGATGACCACCAGCTCCGCCGCGGTGCGCGCCGCGGACTGCTTCATGCAGTACTCAACCAGCGCCGCCTTCTTCTCCGGGCTCCGTACCCAGAAGAAGTCCCACGTCTGCATGTTCGACGAGTTGGGGGCCAGCAGCGCCGCGTCCAGCGCGCGCTCCATCACCTCGTCCGGGATGGGATCTTCCTTGAACTTCCGGATGCTGCGGCGGGCCTTCACGGCGTCGAAGAAATCCATGGCGCCCCGGCTCTTAACGGGCCGCGGCCCCCTGCGGCCAGAGCTTCCTGTCGATCTTCCCGCCCGTCAGGGCAGCGCCTGGGTGGAGAAGAAACCCCAGCTGTAGTGCGCGGCCGAGAACCCGCCGGCCTCCGAGGGGTAACGGTGCGTCATGCCCTCGACGAAGCTGTAGGCGTAGCTGTTGGCCGCCCCCACCGTGCTCTGCGTCCAGCGGAAGGTCCCCACCTTCGCCCCTCCCACGGTTCGCTCCTGGTAGGCGGGTGCTCCGGTGAGCCCCAGCACCGTTCGCATCGGCGCGATGAACGAGGCGTCCAGCTGCGGGGCCTGCTCCAGCATGTCCGCGGACACCCGGACGGTCGTCCCCGCCGGGACGAACTTCCCGTCCTCGGTCCCCATCCACTGCACCACGCCCATGGGCCGCTCGGCGGGGATGGGCTCCACCGCCAACTTCCCCGAGCCGATCGAGGCCGCCGCGAACACCGTGGACCGCTCCACCACCAGCCGCGCCGTGAAGCTCGCGCCGTTGGAGAAGCCGGACACGTAGAGGCGCTTCGCGTCCACCCGGTACTGCGCGCCCAGCAGCGAGACGAGCGCATCCACGAACCGCGTGTCGTCCACCGGGGGGTGATCACTCTCCGCCTGCTTCGCCGCGGGGAACTGGGCGAGCTCCGCGGGCGTGCAGAGCGGGAAGCCGTCGTCCGTCCCGAGCTTTCCGTTGGTCCACTTGGTGGTGATGCGCGCCTCGCCGGGGTCGTCGTAGTCGCCGTCCCGGTTCTCGTCCTCTTTGAAGCACCAGGTGAGAGAGGAGGGGAACACGGCGATGAAGCCCGCGTCGTCTGCCTCTTCGCGCCAACCCGAGGTGTCGTAGGTGCGCTCCCCGTCGCCGGTGGTGCCGTGGAACATGAACACCACGGGCGCGTCCTTCTCCGCTGCCCCCGCGCCCACGTGGACCACCGCGCGCCGCTCCACGCCGTCCACGGCGAGGACGTGCTCGTGCCGGCCGGGGACGTTCGAGGAGACGCCCGCGTCCGGGGGCGTCCCGGCGTCGGTCTCGCCTCCGGGGGCCTGGGGGGTGCATCCCCCGAGCAGCAGTGCACCGCAGGTGAGGATGAGCGCCCTCACAGCCAGAACTCGATGGTGCGCCGCGCGGGCGGCGGTCCGTCCCCGTCCTGCCCCGCGAGCAGCCAGGCCCGGTAGGCCTCGATGTCCGCGTGGAGCAGGTCCGCCTCTGTGGAACGAAATTGCACATCGCCTCCCTCGAGTCCCCGGCGCTGCGTTCCCATGATCTCCACGTCCTGGGTGATGACCTGGGTGGTGTACCAGTGCATGACGCGCTTGAGCGCCCGGCCCACCAGCGCGCCGGGCAGGTCCACCGGCAGCCGGTAGCTGATGGCCGTGTACACCTGCGACTCCATGGCCCCGACGGGCGTGCACTGGCTGGTGATGACGAAGCCGCTCTTCCCCCACGCGTAGTCCACGCGCGTGGTGTTGGGGACGTAGTACTTGTCCGTGTGGACCATGTCCTCGCCGAACGGGTTGAGCAGCAGGCCCGCGCCGGTGAGCCGGTCGTCCTTCTGCTCGTACGTCACCAGCACCGAGCCGTCGGTGCGCTCCACCGTGGCCGGCACGCGCTTCTGCACCTTGTCCCGGAACCAGCCCTTGTGGACGAACACCGTGTGCGGCACGTCCATGAAGTTCTCCACCAGGTTCGTCACCCCGTTGGGGAACCGCGTCACCATGAAATAGACGGTCCAGCCCTCCGCGCCCCAATAGGGGACGGGGAATGGCTCCTTGCGGGGCTGACGTCCCTCGCCGCCCATGAAGACGTAGATGAGACCGTCCTGCTCGCGCGTGGGATAGGTCTCCAGGCACCCCACGGTGGCCGGTGTCACGTGCAGGGGCGGCTGCTTCGGGTCCGCCTCGAACGCGTGCGGCGCCTCCTGGGAGGGGCCGAGTGAGGGGACCTGCACGCACCGGCCGGCGTCGTCATACGTCCAGCCGTGGTACGGACAGCAGAGCTTCCCTTCCCACACCACGCCTTCGGACAGCGCGGCGCCGCGGTGCAGGCAGCGGTCTCTCACCGCCACCGCCTGCCCTTCCGCGTTGCGGTAGAGCGCGACTTTGACGCCGAACAGCGTGCGCCCGATGGGCCGCTCCCGCCCCAGTTCCGCGGAGAGACACGCCACGTACCAATAGTCCTTCAGGGCACCGCAGCGCCGCAGGTCCGCCTCGCGCTCCACGTCCAGCTCCAGCGTCATCGCTCCTCCCCGGCAGGCGGCAGTACCACGCCGCCGAACACCTCGTCCCAGTCTGACCGCAGGTGGAGCGGCGTGGGCTTGATGTCCCCTGCGCGCTGCCCACGCCGGATGCACCCGCGCTCGTAGGCCTCCGCCCCGTCCGTCACCCGCATCACGTCCACCGCCGCGAGCTGCCCCAGCTGCCGGGCGTAGCGGTACGGGTGGCCCTCGGCGAGCTGCTGCTCCACTGCCGCCGCAAGGCTGCGCAGCCCGTGGTCATCCAGCGTGCTCTCGACGTAGAGCCGGTAGCGGCGATGTCCTCCTGCAACCACCGGCGCGAGCATGGCGAAGCGCGCCTGGGCCTGCACCGCCGAGAGCACGTTCCCGACGAACGCCGCCGCCAGCTTCTCCCCCACGAGATCGCTCACCAGGTCCCCGCGCCCCACGAAGCGCACGCACGGCGTGGCCCGGTGACGTCCCACCACCTGCACCCGGTCCCCGAGCCGGTAGCGAACGAGCCCCGCCCCTGTCGTCAGCACCACCTCGTAGGTCCGCCCCTGCTCGAGCTCGTGCGCGAAGTGCGGCCGCTCCGCGTCGTCGAGGAACTCCAGCAGGTGCGAGCGCACGGCGAGCACCGGCGCGGGCGCCCCCACCCAGGGCAGCGACACGGCCCCCTCCGTGGCG
>JBDLRJ010000055.1:0-18129 GCA_039800145.1 Pseudomonadota bacterium
TGTTCCGCACCTTCTCCCGCTGCGTGTACGCCTTGATGTTGTCGATGTAGTTGGCGCACAGCTTGGTGATGGCGTCCTCGTCCGCGGAGATGGCGCGCTGCACCTCGTTCTTCACCACGTCCTCGTACTCCTGCTTCACCGCCGTGAGCAGCTCGCGGAAGCGCTTCCGGTTCTCCTCGTTGCCGACCAGCGAGTGAGACCGCAGCCCCGCCTCCAGTTCGTTGAGCACCATGAACGGGTTGATGCAGCCCTCGCCCTTGTCGGACACCAGGGCGTTGGAGATCTTGTCCTGCACGTACCGCGGGCTGATCCCCTCCAGCCCCTCGCGCACCGCGTCCTTCCGGAGTTCCTTGATGTTGTCCTCCGTGAAGTTCGGCAGCGTCTTGCCGTTGTAGAGCTTCAGCTTCTGCAGCGCGGTGAGGTTGGCCTTCTTCGGCTCCTCGAGCCGCGTCAGCACCGCCCACATGGCCGCCATCTCCAGCGTGTGCGGGGCAATGTGCTTGCCCTTGATGCGCTGGGCGTTGAAGTCCTTCTCGTAGATCTTCTGCTCCTCCGACAGCCGCGTGATGTACGGGATGTCGATCTTCACCGTCCGGTCCCGCAGCGCCTCCATGAACTCGTTGTTCTCGAGCTTCTTGTACTCGGGCTCGTTCGTGTGGCCGATGATGACCTCGTCGATGTCCGTCTGCGGGAACTTCTTCGGCTTGATCTTGTGCTCCTGGCTCGCACCGAGCAGGTCGTAGAGGAACGCCACGTCCAGCTTGAGCACCTCCACGAACTCGATGATCCCGCGGTTGGCGATGTTGAACTCGCCGTCGAAGTTGAACGCGCGCGGATCCGAGTCCGAGCCGTACTCGGCGATCTTCCGGTAGTTGATGTCACCGGTGAGTTCCGTGGCGTCCTGGTTCTTCTCGTCCTTGGGCTGGAAGGTGCCAATGCCCACGCGGTCCTTCTCGGAGAGCACCAGGCGCTGGACGCGCACGTGGTTGTCCACCACCGCCGCGAAGTCGCCCTTGTAGAGCGTCATCAGCTCCCGGAAGACGAACCGGCACGCGGGGCACAGCTCCGTGCCGTCCGGGATGGTGACGCCCGTGGACGGCGGCGCCAGCTCCTCGAAGACGCGCCTGCGCCACTCGCGGGGAACCAGGTTCAGCGGCTCCTCGTTCATGGGACACCGCATCGTCTCCTTGACGATCTTCCCCGCGGCCGCCCCCGGCACCCAGCTGAACGAGTAGAGCGCCCCGTCCGGCGTCCGGCTGTACTCCTCGATTCCCTTCTTGAGCAGCCGCGCGATGGTGGACTTGGACGAGCCCACCGGCCCGTGCAGGAGGATGACGCGCTTCTCCGTCCCGTAGCCCGCCGCGGCCGCCTTGAAGACGTTCACCAGCTTCATCAGCGGCACGTCCAGGCCGAAGATGGCGTCCCGGCCACCGTTCCGCTCGTCCGAGAAGAAGTGGTACCGCACCAGCTTCTTCTTGTTGTCCACGTACTCCGTCTTCCCGTGGGACAGGATCATGTCGTACAGCCGCTGGTAGGCCGTCCGCGTCACCCGGGGGCTCTTGCGGACGATCTCCAGGTACTCGTCGAACGAGCCCTCCCACGTCAGCTCCGCGTACTGCTTGCTGTCCTGCAGGGCCGAAATGCGCGCCGTCCAGCTCTTCGTGTCCGCCATGGTGACGTCCGTCCTCTCCTTGCGTGGGCGCCGGCCAGGCCCCGCGCGGGTGCGTCCTTCCTCGCCGGGACCCCGCCGCGGGATCGGACCGCGGCTACAAGGAGGACGGGGTGACGAGCCGTACCGCGAAGTATAGGGGCCCTCCCGCACTCCGCGCAGCAGGGCACCCCGGCGGTGGTCCCGCCTCTCCGTACACCGGCCCACACCGGCGACCGCTCCGCCCGCCGCCTGCCCCAAAACCGGACGGTGGCGCCAGCCCGGCGGGCGGGTAGGGTGTGCGCCCCCAACGCATGTCTGCCTCCGAGTCTCCTCCCAGCCCCCCCGTCCGCCGCCCCACGCTCGTGCCTGCGCCGTCGCCGGAGCAGGATCCCCGCCGCGCCGTGTGGCTCCTCGCGGGTTTCGCGCTCGTGGTCCGCCTCGGGGTGTTCTTCGTCAACGACAACGTCAACGGGGATGCCGTGGCCCGGACGGACCTCGCCGCGCGCTGGGCGGAGGATCCACACCTCATCACCTCCTTCAAGGACGGCGCCTTCCAGTTCGGCCCGCTGCACCTGTACCTGGTGGGACTGGCGCTGAAGCTGGGCATCCCGCGCGAGGATGCCGGCCGCTGGCTCAGCCTGCTCTTCGGTGTCCTCACCGTGGCCCCGCTCCACGCGCTCGGCCGGCGGCTCTTCAACAACAGCGCCGCCCACGTGGCCTGCCTGGGGCTCGCCGCGTGGGGCCTGCACGTGCAGCTCTCCACCATTGCTGCCAGCGAGGCACTCGCGGGCCTGCTCACCGTGCTCGTCGCGCTGTACCTGGTAGAGGCGCTGCAGGACGGGACCATCGCGCCGCTCTTCTATTCCGCCTTCTTCCTGAACCTGCTCTGCGCCGTGCGCTACGAGGCCTGGACGTGGGTACTGCTCCTCCCGGTGCTGCTCACGTTCCACGGCAAGGACCGCGTGGCGGGGCTCACGCGCGGCGTGCTGTTCGGCCTCACGGCGCTCGCGTACCCCATGCTCTGGATGCGCGGCAGCGAGATAGACATGGGGGACGCGTTCCAGCCCCTGCGCTACATCGACCAGTTCCACCGAGACTGGGCGGCCTCGGAGATGGCGTGGAAGGGAGGGGCGCTGTTCCGGCTCGAGGGGCTGCTGTTCTGGCCCGGGGCAGCCCTCCTCACGCTCACGCCGCTGGTCGGCGCGCTCGGGATGTACGGCGTGTACCACGCTGCGCGGACCCGCCCGGCGCTGCGCTGGTACGCCGCCTGGCTGGTGATCCCGCTGGCCCTCTACTCGTTCCGCGCATCCGTGCTCGGGACGTTCGTCCCCATGGCGCGCATTGCGCTGGCCCCGCTGCTCTTGATGCTTCCCTTCGTGGCGCCCGGCTTCGAGGCGCTCGCGACCGGGTGGAGCCCCGCCCGGCGCAGGGCGTTGGTGGTTCTTGCATCGGCCCTCGCCCTCGTCTTCCCGGCCGTGCTCGGGGTGGCTGCCTTCCGCGGCGAAGGACGGCTCGCGGCCTTCACCCGCTCGGTGAGTCCCGTCTCCCGCAACGAGCCTGCCGTGAGCGCCATCTCGCGGTGGCTCAAGTCACGGGCCGCGGGGACCACGGCCCGCGAAGGGCTCGCACTCGACCGGGACGACGAGTACCGGGATCTCCAGCTCGCCTTCTTCAGTGGCCTTCCCGAGGCGCGCATGGCCCGCTACCGCTGGCAGCCCTCCTCGAGCCACCCCTCGGACGGCACCACCTGGCCCGAGCGGCTGCAGCAACTGCAGCTGCGCTGGATCATTCTTTCCGAGAAGGGGCGCCTGCTGAAGGACGGCCAGGCCACGCTCGGTCCGGACGGGCTGCTGCTCGGCGGCGTCCGGTTCGTCCCGGTCCCGGGACTCTCGGACGGGCCGCTGCGCGTCTTCGAGCGGGGTTGAGCGCTACGGCGCCGCGTCCTTCTCCGCGGCCCGCTTGTTCCGGAAGTAGCGGCGCTGCCACTCCTCCACCGCCGCGTTGTGGCACTGCAGGTCCGGGCAGAAGACGTGCGTGCCGTCGTTGCGCGAGACGAAGAAGAGATCGCCGCACTCGAGCGGCTCGAGCGCCGCCCGGATGGCCGCCGCGCCCGGGCTCGCAATGGGCCCGGGCGGCAGCCCCGGCGTGGTGTACGTGTTGTAGGGGTGCACCGCTTCCAGGTCCCGGCGCGTGATGTTCTTCACGAAGGCGCCACCCCGCAGCAGCATGGCGGCGTAGAGCACCGTGGGATCCGTCTGGAGCTTCATCCCGAGCCGCAGGCGGTTGTGGAACACGCAGGAGATCCGGGGCCGCTCCTCCGGCGCGCCGGTCTCCTTCTCCACGATGGACGCCAGCGTCATCACCTGCAGCTCGTCCAGCGTGTTGCCCGGCTTACGGCGCGGCTCGGCCCGGCGGAACTCTTCCTTCGCCCGCGCTACCATCTTGAGCAGCACCGCCTCCTCGTCCGCGTGGCGGCTGAAGCTGTAGGTGTCCGGGTACAGGTATCCCTCGAGCCCCGAGACGCCCGCCTTCTTGAGGAAGGCCCGGTCCCTCGAGAGCCGCTCGAGCCGCTCGAGCTTGAGCGGGAGCTCCGCCCGCGCGAGCAGCGGGAGGATCTCGTCCACCCGCAGTCCCTCGGGGATGGTAAACCGGTAGAGCTTCACCTGTCCCGAGGCCAGCTTCTCCACCACCTGCGCCGGGGTCACCGGCAGGTCGAACTCGTACTCGCCGGCCTTCAGCTTCGGCGCAAGCTTGTCCCGGCGAAGGTAGAGGAAGAAGAGCTCCCCGTTGGAGACGATCCCCTCTCGGGCCACGAGTTGGGCAAGCGCGCGCGGCCCGGAGCCCTGGGGAATCTCCACGGTCCGCTTGCCGCTGCCATGGGGAGCGGCCGCGAACGCGGTCACCCGCTCGTTCAGCCACCAGAGGTAGCCGCCCACGCACGTCGCAGTCACCAAGGCCAGTCCCAGCAGCACGCCCAGCGCCTTCTTCACGTCTCCTCCTCCGTGGGCCGAGAAGCGCTCCGCGCGTCCAGCCATCCCTGGAGGATGATGGACGCTGCAAGCGTGTCCACCACTTCCTTGCGCCGGGCGCGGGACACGTCCGCGGAGATCAGCACCCGCTGGGCCTCCGCGGTCGTCAGCCGCTCGTCCCAGAGGTCGACGGGCAGGCCGAGCGCCCGCTCCACCTCGGCCGCGAACTTCCGGGAGGCCAGCGCCCGCGGCCCCTCCGTCCCGTCCATGTTGAGGGGCAGGCCCACCACCACCCGGTCCACGCCGTGGTCGCGGGCAATGACCCCGAGCGCCTCCAGGTCCACCCGGAGGCTCTTGCGGCGCACCGTCTCCAACGGCTGCGCGGTGAAGCCCAGCTCGTCCGCCACCGCCACCCCCACCGTCCGGGTGCCCACGTCCAATCCCATGGCTCGCATCAGGGGACGGGAGGATAGCCGGAATCGTCCCGCCGTCAGGACGCTCCATGGCGTGGGCGGGACGGCAGAGCTGCCGCTCGGCCGTGCAAGTGCCGGCAATTGCTGGGGCCCTCGAGGGCACCGGGGCTGCACAGCGGCCCGGCCACGTCCACACGGCCGCGGCCTCCGTGAAGACGGTTCCTCCTCACGCCGCGCGGAGCGCCTCACGCATGGATGCTTCCTCCCTCCTCACTGGACTCTCACGGGTGGCGGGCATGTTCGACCCGGCCTCGTGGGCCGTCGGGCTCGCAGGTGAATGCCTCGGCCTGGACACGAAGACGCGCAACCTCATGCGAGTCATCGCCGGCGTCGTCACGCTGCAACCGCAGACGGTGCTCGGCGGCGCGCTCGGGTTGCTCGGGGCGCACCTGAAGGAGCAGTCGGCTCACACGGAGTACCACGCCACCGGCACGGCGAGCTGCGCACCTCCGCCGGGGTACGCGGCCTCCCCGGTCCGGCCGCCCCCCCCGAGGCCACCTCCCGGACAGGCACAGCCCCCGCAGCAGCTTCCCTGCATCCCGTGTCACCCGCCCTCTCCGGTGCGGGGCATCCTGGATGATCCCACGTTGAGCCTCGAGGAGAAGATCTCCCGGCTCGTGGACGCCATGTTGTCGAAGCTCGACAAGGACATCCTCGACCAGGGCGCGAAGCTGGACGGGGCCGAGGGGGCCGACCGGGAGAAGGTGATGAGGAACCTCCAGCGGCTCATGGAGCAGCGCCGCCAGATGCACGACCTCGCTTCCAACACCTCCGCCGCTTTCCACGGGATGTGCATGACCGCCATCCAGAACATGAGGAGCTGAACCATGGGACAGGTACCGCCGGTGAAGTGGGAGCTGGAGAGCGGTGAGCGGATCCGCCAGTGGTCGCGCGGGGAGCGGACGTGGGCGGAGGTGGAAGGCATGACGTTCGAGGAGGCCCAGTCGATTGCGCGGCTTGGCTGCGAGCTCGCAGGGGCCGGGCGCCTGGAGGAGGCGAGGGTGGTGTTCGAGGGGCTCGCGGCGCTCAACCCGCGGGACGGTGCCGTGCGGGCGGCGCTCGGGACGGTCCTGCAGAAGCTCGGACGCCTGGACGAAGCCCGCGCCGAGTACGACGCGGCGCTCCAGCACTCACCGGACAACCCCGTGGCACTGGGCAACCGCGGCGAGCTCCGGCTGCGGGCGGGTGACCGGGACGGGCTGTTGGACCTGGCGCGCGCCACCGAGGCGGATCCCCACGGAGAGACGGCCGCGGCACGGCGGGCCCGAGCGCTGCTCCGGGCCATGGCGCTCATCGCCGCCGAGCAGGCCGCCGCTGGACAAACAGGCGGGGGCTGAACCCAAGTCGCCGGGCGCCCCTTCGGGGGGAGGGTCGCCCAGGGCGCACGGCGCTGTCGGCAGGCGGGTCAGGGCGTGGTCGGGACGGGAGCCCGCCTGCCGGCAGCTGCTGTCTTCCAGTCTTCCACCGCGGCGAGCCGGTCCGCGATGGGCGGGTGACTGTGCCCGGCCCAGACAAGCAAGCGAGGCGGTGCCGGGTCCATCTTGTTCACCCGAGCCGCCTTCACGAGCATGGACGAGAAGGCGTCCGGCGCCTTCGTCACCTCCAGCGCATAGTGGTCCGCGGCGAGTTCTCCCCTGCGTCCCACCCAGGCGGTCACCGGCCCGGCAACCGAGGTGATGAGCAGGAACAGCGTCGTTGCCGCGGGGAGGGTCCTCACGTCGGCCGGCTCCCGGATTCCCCATGCCCCGCGTTTCGCGGCCCAGTGCTGCATCCGGGACACGAGCCAGAGAAAACCCACCAGCGCGACGGCCGAGAGGATGCGCGCGGGCCACTTCGACTCGTGGATGTGACCTGCCTCGTGGGCGACCGCTGCCGCCAGTTCGTCCGGCCCGAGGTGCTCGAGCAGGGCGTCGTTCAGCACCACGCGCCGCGTGGGACCCTGGCCCGCGAAGTAGGCCTGCAGCTTCCGCGTGACACGGCCGGTGTGCTCCACCATCACCTCCGCGTGCTCCACCCCCGCTCGGGCGAGCGTCGACTCCACGGCGGCGCGCGCAGGGCCCGGCGAGAGTGGCTCGCTCTCGAAGTAGAGACGGCTCCGGTATGGATCCAGGACCGCTGCGCCGAGCAACAGCACCGCGGACGGCACCCCGAGCAGCAGCCACCACCGGGGCGTCCGCCGCGCGAGGCCGAAGAGGCCGAACACGAGGAGCGAGTTGAAGAGTGCGCGCGCGAGGGTGCCCTTGAGGAGATCCCACGCGAAGCTCCCCGGCGTGTGCGTGGAGAGGCCGAAGGCACGCTCGTGGAAGAACCCCAGGTAGAGCTCGAGCGGGACGAACAGCAGGGAGTACAGGAGCAGATCGTACAGCGCGAAGAGCAGGGCCGTCCCCCAGCCCGGTCCACGCCACAGCAGGCGCATCGACGTCGTCGCTGCCGCCCGAAGCCCGCCCGGCGGGGTGGCCATGAGCCGGCGTTCCAGCCAGTCCGCGTGCCGGGCGGCAGCGTCGTACAGGGGGCGTACCACCCAGGCCAGCCACGCCGCGGACAGGGCGACGTCCACCGGCGTGGAGAGAACGAACCAGGCCTGCCGTGGGAACTGGTAGGCGCGGATCTCGGCGAGCTCCGCCGCGGTGAACGGCACCTCGAGCATGGTGCCGTCAGGTGGGCGGCAGCGAGGGGGAGGGCCGCTGGGTCCGGGGTTCCTTCTTCCCGCCCTTCGCGGGCGCCTTCTTCTCCGGGGCCGGCTTGCCCTGGCTGCGGGCGCGGGCTGCCTCCGCGGCGGCGGCCGCGGCTGCCGCCTCGGCCTCGTCCTCCTGCGTCTGAGCGAGCAGCACGTCCTTCATCTTCCGGAGCGATTCACGCGTCTTGTCCACGAAGTGGCTCCGCGCGCCGATCCGCTCCGCCGCCTCCAGCGTGCGCTCGTAGACGTTGATGGACTTGGTGATGAGCACGCGGAGCTTTTTTCTCAGCTCGGAGAGGTAAACGCCCGCTTCCTCCGGGTTCAGCTCGCGCGGCGCGGGGGCGTTGACCATGTGATCGTAGAGGCCCTCGTAGAGTCCGCCCACGCGCTCGCCGGCCGCGGTGGCCCAGTAGCCGTTGCCCACGCGCATGGCGCGCAGGTAGTGCCCCTGCGCGGACAGCAGAAGCTCCGCCTTGAACTCGAGGTCCTTCCCGAGCTGCTCCGCGGAGCGCTCGGGGTCCAGGCGCACGCTCTCGTAGTGCATCCGGAAGATCTCCCCGAGGAAGAACTGCCCCTGGGCGGGGAAGTAGTCGTCCACCTCGTCCTTGTCCCGGAGCCCCTGGTACAGCGCCATGGCCTTGCGCAGGGTGGCCTCGGCCACGTCCAGCTGGCCGGCCTCGAGCTCGCACACGCCCTGCTGCACCTGCGCCTCGAGCCGCTTGTTGATGCCGAGGTCCGTCCGGGCAGACAGCGTGGCGAGCACCTTCGCCGCTTCGGCGTAGCGCTCGAGGTGGTACAGCACCTCGGCGTGGCGGTACGCCGCGTCCAGCGCGTCCCCGGTGCCCTTCTCGGCGTCCGCGAGCTCAGCAAACCTGCCCAGCGCCTCGCCCCACTCGGAGAGCTTCTCCAGCGCCAGGCCCGAGTTGTAGAGCGCCTGCCGTCGGTAGCTGCTGTCCGGGTGGAAGTCCGCGATCCGCCCGAAGTAGCGCGCCGCGCCCTTGAAGTCGTCCGCGGCGTAAGCGGCCGTGCCCGCGGCGAAGAGTTCCGCGTCGTTCAGCTTCTCCAGCTCGGGGTCCCCGGTGATGTAGACGGGCGGGAAGTGGATCTCCTGCGGCGGCGGCCGCGGCTCGGGAGCCAAGGCCTGGGCAGGGGAGGCAGGCGCCGGGCGGGCGGTGACGCAGCCGCTCCCGAGCAGGGCGGTGGCGAAGAACAAGAAGGGTGCGAGGCGCTTCAAGGGGTTCTCCTCGTGTGGCGGGCGGTACCGCCGGGTGGACGCCCGGGCGGCCCGGAAGTTCCCGCGCTGCCGCGTTGGATCTTGCCCGGAGCAGCCTGCGCGTTGCCAGTCCGGCCGCGGCCTAGCGCTGCAGCAGGTGTCTCCCAGCAGCGTGGAGGGCGCGCAGGTCGTGGATGTCCCGGTCGAAGCGGGGCAGTTCCACGAGCGGCGTGCTGCCCAGCCCCGCGCGGAGCTGGGCGAGCCCTTCTGCGTCCAGCCGGGCCAGGATCTCCTGCTCGGCGAGCGTGGTGAGGAGCTGCTCGCGCAGGGGGGACGGGCACTGCTGGGCCCGGGCACGGTCCCCGGCCACCGGGGGGGCGTGCACGCGGTTGACCACCACCGCCCCCACGTTCATTCCCTGTTCGCGGAGCACCTGGTGAAAGCGCAGCGTCTCGCCGAGCCGCTCCGGGGAGGGGGCGGTGACGAGCAGGAACGCGGTGTCCGGCCGGGTGAGCAGCTCGCGGACGCCGTGGGCGCGCTCGCGGAAGCCCTGGTTCAGGCTGCTGATGGAGAGCAGGAAGCCGGCGAGTTCCTGCAGCGTCTCCGCGCCGGTGAGACGGGAGATCGTCTTCGCCATGAAGCTGCTGCCCAGGCTGAACAGCTGCAGCCCCACCCGCCCCGCCGCGAGCGCCGGGGTGAGCAGCAAGCGCGCGGCGTCGTTGTCCAGGAAGTCCAGGATGCGCGTGGGGGCATCCAGGAAGTCCAGCGCGTGGGAGGTGGGCGGCGTGTCGAGTACCACGAGGCCGTACTCGCTGCGCTGGCTGAGCTCCCACAGCTTCTCGAGCGCCACGTATTCCTGGGAGCCCGCGAGCGCGGTGGAGAGGGACTGGTAGAAGCGGTTGGAGAGGATCTTCTCCTGCTTGTCCGCGGGTGCATAGCGCCGGATGAGCGCATCCCACGCCTGCTTCATGTCCAGCATCATGGCGTGGAGGGGCGCCCCGGGCTCGAGCCCGGCCGCCTCGAACGTTGCGTCCGGGATGCGCGCCTCGGTGTTGCCGAGCGCGGCCATCCCGAGCGCGTTGGCGAGCCTGCGCGCGGGGTCGATGGTGCACACCAGCGCGCTGCGCCCGGACAGCGCGCCCTCCAGCGCGAGCGTGGCGGACACGGTCGTCTTCCCCACGCCGCCGGGGCCCACGCAGACCAGCACGGATTTTTCTCGCACGAGCCGGGCGAGCACCCCTTCGCTCATGGGCGGCCTCCGAGCAGGGGCTGCAGGTGGGCGAGGCACTGCTCCACCGCGCTGCGACCGAACTGGGGGACGTAGAGCCTCGGCACGCGGACGAGCGGCGCGGGGAGGGACGCGCGCAGTCGCTCCTCCGACTCGAGCGAGAGCCCCGAGCGGGCCCTGTGCACGCGGGCGAGCTCGCCGAGCCCATCGGACGCGGCCTCCGCGGCCACGACGTCCTCGGGCGAGAAGCGCTCCGGCACCTGGCCGTTGAGCACCACGGCCGCCACGTTCACCTTCACCCGCCCGCGCAGCGCCGCGGCGAGTTCCACCGTCTCGTTGACCGGCATCTCCTCTGGGAGCGTCACCAGCACGGCGGCGGTGCGTGCCGGGTCCACGAGGATGTCCCGCATCCAGGTTGCCTCGCTGGACATGGGCCCGGGCGGCACGGTGTCCAGGATGACCTGCGGCACGGAGAGGTAGGTGATGGCGTGGCCCGTGGCCGGGGCGTCCATGACGACGAGGTCCCACGTGGGGCGTCCTCCCGGCTCGGTCTGCTTCACGTGGTAGAGGATCTTCCCGAGCATCACCAGTTCCTGGAGGCTCGGGACGAAGCGCAGGAAGCGGCGCACGAGGCGGTTCTCGAACACCGCGTCGTACAGCCCCTTGTACTTGAGCTGGAGCAGCACGTACTCCCGCATGGCCTCCTTCGGGCGGACGTTGACCGCCCACAGGTTGTCCTCGAGACGGCCGATCTCCGGCCCCACCGGGGCGTGGCCGAGCAGCGGGACGGCACGCTCGTCGGTGTTCACCTCGCACAGGAGCGTGCGCTTGCCGGCGCGCGCTGCACCCAGCGCGAGCGCCGCCGCCACGGTGCTCTTGCCCACGCCGCCCTTGCCGGAGACGACCACCAACCGCTTGTCGAGGAGTGCTGCCACGGGAGGGGGCGCACCGTAGGGACGCACTCCGGGGGTGTCAACGTGGACGGCTTGACACGTCCCCCCGTGGACCCTCCAATGCACCGCCATGCTCAAGGACAACCCGGTGATGAAGAAGCTCGTGGAAACGGGCGAGGAGCAGGTGGGCCGCCTGGCGCAGCAGCTGCTCGCCAACGAGCGCTTCATCTCCGCCGTGCAGGGGCTGGTCTCGAAGACGCTGATGGCCAAGGGCACGCTGGACAAGTCGCTGCGCTCGGCCCTGACGGCGGCCAACCTCCCGTCCACGTCCGACGTGGAGTCGCTGCGGGGGAAGGTGGAGGACCTCGAGCGGATGCTCGCCTCCATCGAGGCGAAGGTGGACGCGCTCTCCCGGAAGTAGCGCCATGCGCCGGCTGGCCTTCATCAACGAGAAGGGTGGCACCTGCAAGACGACGCTCGCGGTGAGCGTGGCGGCGTGGCTCGCCGAGCAGCGGGAGGCGCGCGTGCTGCTGGTGGACCTGGACACGCAGGGGCACGCCGGCAAGTCGCTCGGGCTGGACGTCCGCGCGCTCACCCCCAACGTCTTCCACTGGCTCTCGGATGGCGCGGTGCGGTTCGAAGACGTGGTGCGGCCCACCTCCGTGGAGCGGCTGCACTTGGTGCCCAGCCACAAGCAAATGGGGGACTTCCCCGTGGCGGTGGCGGATGACCCGGACCGCGCGCAGCGGCTGTCCCGCCGGCTGGCCGAGGTGGAAGCGCACGGGTACGACTACGTGGTGATGGATGCCCCGCCGTCCATGGGTCTCACCACGGTGAACATCCTGGTGGCGGCGCGCGAGGTCGTCATCCCGGTGGCGCTCACGTACCTGTCGCTGGATGGCTGCGCGGAGATCGTGGACACGGTGGCACGCGTCACCGAGGCGCACGGCTGCGACGCGCTCCGCGTCACGCGGGTGGTGCCCACGCTGTACCGGAAGACGGCGCTCGCGGACGAGATCCTGGACAAGCTCGGGAGCCACTTCCCGGGCCGCGTGACGGAGCCGCTCGGCTTCAACGTGAAGATCGACGAGGCGCAGAGCCACGGCCAGACCATCTGGCAGTACGCCCCGTGGAGCCGCGGCGCCCAGGTGCTCGAGGCGATCGCGCGGGACGTGGACGAGGCCGGCCGCTCCTGAGCGGGGGGCTCAGCGCTTCTTCGATTCCAGCTCCCGCACCTGCTGCTCCAGCTGCTCGAGCCGCTGGATGAGGGCCTGGAGATCCCGTCCCATGGCAGGGAGGTTGCCCGAGAGGTTGTCCACGGTGCCCTTGATGCGGCCGTCCATCTTGCGCTGCCAGTCCTCGAACGCGCGCTGCGTGGACTTGAGCAGCTCGGCGGCGGACGTGGCGGCCTCCTCCTCCTTGCGGCGCAGCAGCCCGAACCTGCTCTCGGCCTCTTCGCGGAACGAGGCCACGCGGGGCGTGAGCTCGCGGGTGATGAATCCGCTCAGGCTCTCTCCCGGGTGGCGGATGATCTCCCGCAGCACCGACAGGGGCATCCGGTTCTTCTTCTTCTCCTCCTCGAAGATGATCTGCGCGAGCGTGACCGAGGTGAGATCTTCCTTGCTCTTGTTGTCCACGATCTGGAGCTCGAGCCCCTGCTTCACCATCTCGGAGATCTCCTCCAGGGTGATGTAGCGGCTCTCGGCCGTGTCGTAGAGCTTGCGGTTGGTGTACCGCTTGATGACGCGCGGTTCGCGGGGCTGTGGGGCGTCCTGCGTGGGGTTCTCGCTCATCCGGGGCCTTCCTCGTGGACCGGATAGCAGGGGCCGGAACTGCGCAGCAAGCGCCCGCACCTTCCGCCGCGTTAAAGTCCGCCCAGGCACGCAGCATGGACGACGCACGGGACGCAGCGCGCGCGCTGGCGCGCAGGTTGGCAGCACTCGGGGGAGGCGCGGAGGTGGTGCGCCGGGCCGCCGCGCGCGAGCTCGGGCAGCTGCACCCGGGGGACGCGACGGAGCTGCTGCGGCAGCTGATGGCGCTCTCGCGCGAGGGCAGCGCCGAGGCGGCGGTGGGACTCCAGGCGGTGCTGGCCGCGCTGCAGCTGGACGCGGACGCCATTCCCTTTGCTCCCCAGCTGTTGCGCCTCTCGAGGCTCCAGGACCTGGAAGAGGTGGAGGCGCTTTTCACCCGCGCGGCGCCGAGGCAGGAGATGGACCTGGACGCGGCGAGGCGCGCGGACGCCGCGGCCTTCTCGGACTCGCTGGGGCACCTGAAGACACGGGCGCGGATCACACGGGACCGGGACGTGCTCGCGCGCCTGCTGCTGGTGTCCCACCCGGACGTGGTGCGCAACGCGCTGCTCAACGCCCGGCTCACCGAGCCGCAGGTGGTGACGGTGGCGGCGCGCCGCCCGTGTCGGCCCGAGCCGCTGCTGGAGATCTACCGTTCTGCGCGTTGGAGCGTTCGCCACGCCGTGCGCCGCGCGCTCGTCTTCAACCCGTACCTGCCGCCGGAGGTGGGGGCGAAGCTGGTTCCGCTGCTCAACGACAACGACTTGAAGGAGCTCGCGGTGGATCTCCAGGTCCACGAGAACCTGCGGCGGCAGGCAGAGCTGCTGCTCGGCCACCCGGCAGAGCGCCCGCCCCGCGTGCCCCCGGACCGGACGCTGCACTGATCCCCGCGCGGCCCGCCGCGCGGCGAGGCGTCACCCGTCCCGGCGGTCCAACCGCTCCCCGGTGACGTCCACGTGGCCCTCGCCGCGGCTTGCCTTCTTGAAGCCGTGCACGAAGTGCCCGAGCGAGTTGCCCAGCTGTCCCATCCGCGAGGCGGAGAAGACCAGCACGAGGGTGATTCCAATGAGCAGCCACTCGCCCGTTCCAATGACCATGACGCCGTCCACCCTGCACGACACCCGGCGGGGCTGCAAGGCCCCGCCTGCAGGCGTATGTAGGGCCCATGAGACTGCTCGCCCACCGCGGGGCCTCGGCCGACGCCCCGGAGAACACGCTGGAGGCATTCCAGGAGGCGGTGCGCCAGGGGGCGGACGGGATAGAGCTGGATGTGATGACGTGCGGGAGCGGTGAGCCCGTGGTCTGCCACGACGAGCGGCTGGACCGGCTCGCGGGGCTGGACTGGGAGGTCCGCTGGACGTCGTGGGAGCGGCTGCGGCGCGCAGACGTGGGGACGCGGCTGGGCTTTGCCCCGGCGCGCATCCCGCTCCTGGACGAGGTCCTGGCGCTCGTCCCCCGCGGAGACTTCCGCGTGAACGTGGAGCTCAAGTGCGAGCGGCTGGAGGACGACGGGCTCTCGCTGCTGGCCGCGGAGCGGGTGAGGTTCCACGGGCTCGAGGACCAGGTCGTCTTCTCCAGCTTCAACCCGCTGTGCCTGCTGAGGCTCGCGGGGCGGTGGCCGCGGCTGCGGCGCGGCTTCCTGGTGGACCCGGAGCGCGCGGTGGGGCTGCAGGAGAAGGTGCTCGCCCCGCTCTGTGCCAACTTCGCGGTGCACCCGAACGCCGCCACCGTCACCCCGGGGAAGGTGGCCGCGTGGCACGCCCGCGGGTGGGAGGTGGCGGCCTGGACGGTGGACGACGCGGCGGAGGCGGCGCGGCTGCGCGGGGCCGGGGTGGACGTGTGCATCACCAACCGGCCCGCGGCGCTGCGCGCGGAACTCAGTACTGCAGTCCCACCGAGGCGTTGAAGGCGGCCACCGGCGGGATGGCGCGCTGCACGTCCTCCCCCGTGGGGGCCTCCGGTGAAGGACCGCGGACGCTGCCCAGCTGCGCGTGGCTGTACTCCACCCCGAAGGTGGCCACGCCGGCCACGAGCCGCAGCCCACCGTAGAAGCGGTTGTGGACGTTCTCGTTGAGCAGCACCGGGTTGAACACGTCCGTCCCGTCCAGCTGCGCGGTGGGAGAGGCGAGCGACGCGCGCGCGGTGCGCGAGCGGTCGAAGTCCACCATGTTGGACCAGGCGGTGGTCCAGCAGAGGTTCCACCCGGCGTAGGGGGCGAGCGTCGCCACGCCGCCGAGCGCGAACCGCTTCCCCAGCGCCACGTCCAGTCCGACCGAGGTGAGATCAAAGTCCCGGCTGTTGACGAGCCGCGTGGCCGAGGCGCGCACGCCGAGATCCGGCAGGTAGGTGAAGCCCTCGTTGAGCGCCCACTTGAGCTCGCCCGTCAGCGCCACCATCCGGCTCTGCTCCACCCACGCCACGCGGCCACCGAACTCGAACGAGGCGGGCAGCCCCTTGCGCAGGTGCAGGGAGGGGACGAGCAGGGCGCCCTTCACCGGCTCCGCGGTGGGGAGCCTGAAGTTGGGCTTGTCCGTCTCCAGGAGCACCACGGAGAGTGCAGGTGCCACGGCAAAGCCGGAGTGGCCGAGCGTGGTGGGCGGCGCGAGGTTGGCCGAGCCGAGGGCCGCGGAGAAGGTCCTCGCGAAGATGGCGAAGTCCCCGTTCGCCGTGGGCGTGGAGGACGGGGCGCCGAGCTTCGCCAGGCGGATGTCGTACGGCTCCGCGTGGGCGGTGGCCGCGGCGAGCAGGGCGAGGGGAGCGAGGAGGCGAAGCACGGGGCGGCGGAAGGTAGCTTCCGCCCCGTGCAGGGGTCAACGCGCCCGCGGGGGGCCGGGCCGGCTCAGGGCTGTGCGGGCGGCACCGGGGTGCCGGGGGCCGTCTGCGCCACGGCATTGCCACGGCGGCGGACGAAGAGCGTCTTGCGCGAGGAGAACTCGCCGGTCTCGCGCGCCACCACCAGCACCGCGTTGTTGCCCTCCTTGAGCGGCACGTCCGCGGAGAACTGGACCTTCACGGGCGCCTTCGCCGCGGGGGGGACCCCTGCCGCCTTGAAGTAGACCTTCTGGTCGTTCACCAGCACGTACACGTCCAGGAGCTGGCGGGGAGAGGTGACGGTGCCGGTGAGGGTGATCCGCTCGCTCCCGGAGACCAGGGCCCCCTTCGCCGCGTCCCCTTCCAGCGTGATGAGCGGGGGATCCCGGTCCATGGTGTAGGCGAGATCCTTGAGCGGCGAGGGCTTCGCGGAGCGCCCGGCGTCCACCGCGTCCGGGGCCCGGACGAAATAGAAGCGCCCCTCGCCGGCCTCCACCTTCACGAACTCCGGGCTGCGCGACAGCTGGTTGACCACCGCTGGCTTCGTGAGCTGGGCAATGGGCGCGCTGCCGAGTGCGTCCCGGTACAGCTGCGTCCCCTCGGCGAGTTTCAACAGGCCGCGCACGGCCTCCAGGCGCACCGGGCGGTCTGCCACGGGAACCTCGAGCTTCTCGGTGCAGTACTCCTCGAGCGGCTCGTCCAGCACCGCGAGCTTGAGCGGGAAGGTGTCCGCCTTCCAGCCGGGCTTGAGCTGCACGGTGAAGCGGGCCTGCTTCGTCTCCCCGGGGTCGATGGCGCCGAGCTTGAACCTCCCCTTCTCGATGAAGATGTTCTGGTCTCCGCCGTTCTTGATCTGCGCAAAGGAATCCAACGCGCGCCCGGTGCCCTTGTTGGTCACGTCGAGGACGACGTCCACGGTCTCACCCCGCTGCACGAGCCCGTCCCCGTTGCACTCGCGGCAGTCGTCCAGCACCTGCCAGCTGAAGCCGAAGAGCGGGCGCGGCAACTCGGCGAAGGCCAGCTCGTGGGTGAGCGTCTGGGGGAGATCCCCCTGCTCCGAGCGGAAGTGCACCGTGACGCTGTCCTTGCGGGACGGGAGATCCTTGGGCAGCCGGACCGGGACGGTCCAGGACTTGCGCTCGCCCGGTGCGAGCCTGCCCAGGAGGAACTCCCGCCGGTCGACGTAGGGGTTGTCGCTCTCTGTCCAGGCGCTCAGGCGGTACACGGGCTCCGTGCCGCGGTTCTCCACCGAGAGCTCGAGCTCCATCTGCTCGCCGGCCTTCACCGCCACCTCCGCGCCGGGCTTGAGCTGCGAGTCCAGCTGCAGCTTCGACGGGGCGGGGCCCGGGCTCCAGTCCACGCCGAGCGACTTGATGGCCTCGTCGATCCGGCGCCCCTCGGCCGCCCGCCGCTCGGCGACGAACGGCTTGCCCGCGGCGAGCTGCTGGTCCCTCCGGAGGTGCGGGGCCACGAGGACGAAGTCGCGCGCGAACTGGACCTCGAAGTCCTCCTTCACCTCGTCCTGCGCCTCGGCGTCCATCTGGTCGTCGAGTTCGTCCGTGTTGCCGCCCGTGTCCACGTCCCGGAGGAGATCCTTCCCCCCCGCGCGGCGCTTTGCCTCCTCGAGCTTCTTCCCGCTCTCCTCCTTTTTCTTCAGCGCCGCCTCGACCTGCTTCTGGTCCTCCTTAAGGTACTTGAGCGACTCGACGGGCTTCTCGCGGCCGAGCACCTCCGCGCGCTTCTTGGCTGCCTCCTTGGAAGAGGGGTTGCTGAAGTGGTGCTCCAGGTCCGCCTCGCCCATGCTCTTGCGCGGCGCGTACACGTCCACGCGGTCCTTCGTGACGCGGGTGGGGATGAGCTCGATGTCCGGGATGACACCCACCTCCTGGATGGAGACGTCCCCCGGCGTGAGGTACTTGGCGATGGTCAGCTTCAGGGCCGAGTCGTCCGGGAAGTCGTAGAGCACCTGCACCGAGCCCTTGCCGAACGTCTGCCGCCCGATGATGACCGCGCGCCCGAGGTTCTTGAGCGCGCCGGCGACGATCTCCGAGGCGGAGGCGGACCCGGAGTTCACCAGCACGGCAATGGGGTAGAGGTTGTCCCCGTCATCCGCGTGGGCCTTCTTCTCTTCGCGCAGCTTGTCCGAGAAGCCCACCGTGGCCACCAGCGTGCCCTCCTGGATGAACTGGTCCGACACCTGGATGGCCTGGTCCAGGAGGCCGCCGGGGTTGCCGCGCATGTCGAGCACCAGCCCCTTGAGCCGCCTGCCCTCCACCTGGGCCGCCATGTCGTCCAGCGCCGCGCGGAGATCCCGCGTGGTGTTGCCCTGGAAGTTCTTGAGCCGGACGTAGCCCACGTTGCTCGCCAGGAGCTTGGACTGCACGGACTCGATGGAGATCATGGCGCGCGCGAGCGTCATCACCT
>JBDLRJ010000056.1:0-22261 GCA_039800145.1 Pseudomonadota bacterium
CGCGCCCACCGGGACACCCTCCGCGGCCGCGAGCGGTTGAAGGGCCGTCGTCATGGCTTCCACTTCGCCCGTCAGGGCGTCAGGGACCGGCTCCGAGCCTCAATCTGATCGTACGCCCCGGACCGCCGGGGACGCATGCGAGGACGGAAAGCCCCCTCCTACAGGCCGGCGCGGACGGACTGGACGCGCTGGACGAGGTGGGACCAGGTGCCGTGCGCGGCAAGCGTGCGCTCGAGCGTGCCCACGAGTCCGAGCAGCAGGCGCTGCTCCGACTCGAGCGCGTCGTCCTCGCGGCAGGCGGCGGCGGCTTCCAGGACGGCCTTCACCTCGGCCCCTGCCAGGTGCTTCTCGCCCAGCTTCCCCTGGAGCTCCGCGAGGGCCCTGAGCGCCTCGGGACGCACTCCCCCGGTCCGCGTCCGCCCGGCCACCACCGCCTGGAGCGCAGAAGACAGCGTTCCGTCCGCCCCCTCGAGCAGCAGCGCACGGCGGGTGGCCGCGGACAGCGCCGCGTCCAGCTTCGCCCGCGCCTCGGCAGCCCCCGGCGCACCGGCCCGGTCCGCCAGCGCCTGCTTGCGCGCCGCCGCGGACGCCTTCAGGCGGGAGAGCAGCTCTCCGAAGGCGGGATCCTTCGCGCACCCCGGGCCATCCGCCCCCTGGCTGCAGGCCTCCACCCGGCTCTTCCCGGCCAGCTCGCACTTGTCCTCTTCACACCCCGCGAGCCCCGTGTCCGACCCGCGGAGCACGGGCTGGGTGACGCGCCGGAACTCCTGCTCGAGCCGGCCCGCCTCCGGGGACAGCTCCGCCACCAGCGCCTCCTGGGCGCGGGACCGGGCCTCGGTCGCCGCCTCGAGTGCCCGCTGCGCCTCCTCCACCGCCGCCTCGAGCCCCTTCGCCTGCGTGGAGACGGGCCCCAGCCGCTGCAGCTCCCCGCGGATGCGCTCGCGCGCCTTCGTCCAGGTGTCCGCCTGCGCCCGCCGCTGCGCCATCTCGGCGTTGAGCCGCTGCAGCTCTGCCGCCGCGGTCTTCAGCTCTCCCTGCGCGGCCGCGAGCGCCTCGTTGGCCTTCACCAGGTCCGGGGCCTCCGCCGGCTTCAACTTCGCCGCGCGCGCCGCCGCGGCCGCGTCCTTCTGCGCCGTCACCGCCGCGGCCACCTTCTCCTGCGCCACGTCCCGCGCGCGGGTGGCCGCCTGGGCCTTCTCGGCCAGCTGCTCCACCTCCTTCAACTGGGTGGAGAGCGCCACCTCCCGTCCCTCGAGCGCCCGCACCCAGGCGCCGAGCGATGCCACGTCCGAGACGGGGCTCCCCGCGAGCCTCACCTGCCAGGCCGCGAGCACCACCCCCTCGCGCTGCGGACGCAGGCCGCCGGCCACGAGCGGACGCCCCTTGAGATCGCAGCTGGGAACGCACGCCACCTCCTGTGCCGGGAGCTTCTGGCAGCGTCCCTCCGCGGTGCACGACTCCCCCTCGGCGCAGTTGCCGCCGCGCGTCCCGCAGTACCCGCCGCAGCCATCCATCCCGCAGCTGCGCCCGTTGCACTGGGGGACGCAGGCGCACTGGTCTTCGAAGCAGACCTCGGACACCGCGCACCGGGCCCCGCAGCTGCCGGTGCACCCGTCCCCGCCACACCAGGCCTTGCCCTGGCGCTCGTTGGTGTCGTGGACGCGCACCTGGGCGAGCTGCCCCGAAAGCGCCTTCTTCGCCGTGTCCAGCGCGGACTGAGCCTCGTCCACCGGCGCGTCCAGCCCCTGCCACCGCGCGGCGAAGTCCGAGTGAAACTTCTCCACCTTCGCCTCCACCGCGGCCCGCTCCGCCGCCGTCGCCTCGGTCACCCCGGCCACGTCGGCCCACTGCCCCGCGAGCAGCCCGGACAGCTGCTGCAGCTCCGCCTCCTGCGCGGCCAGCGCCTTCTGGACGCGCTCGGGGTCCTCCCCGCCCTTGCCCTCGCAGGCCAGCAGCGCCACCCCACCCAACAGCGACAACACGACTCGGTTCCGGAACATGTCCCCCTCCTCGGCACGGCGGCGGCCGTGCGGCGGCGGGGGCGTTATTCCGACTGTGCTCCAGACACAAGAACTTCGAGCCCTACCCGTCGACTGCGCTCTCGGCGAACAGCACCCCCGTGGAGACCGCCACCGTCACCAACGCGGTCAACCACGCGGTGCCCATCCCGCTGCCGAACGCCGCGGCGACCCCGCACCCCACCCCGGCCATGAGCAGCCCTGTCTGGGCGACGCGTCCCTTCCGCTTGCGGGCGGGCCGCAGCAGCGCCAACACCGCGAACACCGCCGCCGCGAGCCCCGTCGCGAGTCCGGCCAGGGCGTCCACGGGCAACTCCCGCCCCGGTGCCCAGGCCGAACCCACGCGCCACAGCTCTTGAAGGAACGCCCAGGACTGGTTCCCCGCGGCGAGCAGGGAGGCCCCCACCGCCAGCTTCCCCATGATCCCGAGCGGTCGCCCTTCCTTCCGGTACCACTGGAGATCCTCCGGGCTGACCGTCAGCGCCCAGGGGTGACCCAGCCCGAGCAGCGTCTCCACGGCATGGCCCCGGCAGGTGCGCCCCCGGGAATCCTCGGCCATGGCCACGCCGCGCTGGCCGAGCAGCTCGTGGATGAGCTCCGCCGCGCCCGCCGCCCCCAGCACCGGCTGCAGCCCGTCCAGCAGCGCGTTGAGCCGGTCCGCTGCCGCCGTGTCGCTCCAGGCGCGGGAGGCGGCGTCCCGGAACTCCGCCGTGAGCGCATCCGGGGTGGGCACGGCCTCGGCCTCCGCCGACCCGGCCGGACCGGTGCCCTCCTCTCGTCTCTCCCCTGCGCGCTCCATGCGGCCGGTCAGCCTACCTGTCCGCTGCAACTTCCGGCAGCCGCCGGTGTTGAATGTCGTGACGCCGTGGACACCCCACCCGACGAAGACCAGGAGCGCATGCGCCGCGTGGCCCGCGGTGACCGGCAGGCCTTCGCCGAGCTGTTCGACCGGCACCAGGCCGCGGTGGTCCGCTTCGCCACCCGGATGGTGGGAGACCGTGCGCGCGCCGAGGAGCTGGCGCAGGACATCTTCCTCCGCGTCTACCAGGCGGCCCCGCGCTACGTGCCCACGGCGCGCTTCACCACCTGGCTGTACCGGGTGGCCACCCACCACTGCCTCAACGAGCTTCGAACCCCGGCCCGCCGGGCGCCCCCACCCGCCGGCGAGGAGGCCCTGGCGACGCTGGCAGCGGACGCGGCAGATGGCCCAGACGCCGCGGCCGCGGGCCAGTCCCTCGCGCACGTGGTGCAGGCGGCGCTCGCGGCACTGCCGGACCGGGAGCGCGCCGCCTTCACGCTGTGCCGCTTCGAGGGGCTCAGCTACCGGGACATCGCCGAGGCGCTCGAGGCCACCGAGCCCGCGGTGAAGAGCCTCATCCACCGGGCCACGGTTTCACTCGCAGGGGCCGTGGAGCGGCACGGGAGAACACCATGAGGACACGCGGCACGCAGGACCTGGGCACCTGTTTCCTCCGGCCTCCCGCGGGGCGAGGGGGAGCAACCGCCTCGACGCAGGGACGGCACGGGGTGGCCAGCGTGGCCGCGGATGTCTCGAGGAGGATTCCATGAGCTGCGACGAACGTGAGGACCTGGTCGCGTGGCGGGACGGCGCGCTGTCTCCCGGGCGCAGCGAGGAGGTGGCAGCCCACGTGGGCACGTGCCCCGCGTGCGCGGCAGAGGCGGCGAAGCTCGAGCGGGCAGTGGCAGCGCTCGCGGCCCTCCCGGAGCTCCCCGCGCCAGGCCCCGAGCTGCGCGCGCGGGTGCTCGCGGCCATCGCTGCCCCGGGCCCGTCCCTGCCCGCGCGGCTGGGCGCGTGGCTGCGCGCCGCGGCTCGCCCGGTGGTGCTCGTCCCGGGACTGGCTGCCGCGGCGGCGCTGCTGGTGCTCGTCGTGCGCCCGGAGAGCGCGCAGCCTCCTCCCGGCGACGACACCTCCGGGCTCGAGGCCGCGGGAGAGCCCGCGCAGCTGGAGGCGGCGCTGGTGCTGGACGAGCTCGAGCAGCTCGAGACGCTGGGGCTCGAGAGCCCCGAGGACGCGGAGGTGGTGGCCATGCTGGATGAACTGGAGGGACGTCCATGATGCGGGTGCTGGCAGCGGGGTGTTGGCTCTGGGCCGCGGCGGTGATGGCGCAGCCGGGTGACGGGCGGCCCTCCCGGCCCACTCCCGAGCGGCAGGCGGCGTTGAAGGCGCGCCTCGAGGCGCTCGAGGCCCTTCCCCCCGAGGAGCGGGCGCGGGCGAGGCGGAACCTCGAGCGGTGGCGGGCGCTGCCCCCGGAGGAGAAGGCCGCCCTGCGCGAGACGCTGCAGGCCTGGAAGGCCCTGCCGCCGGAAGAGCGGCGGTTGCTCCGGCAGAAGCTCCGGGGCGGCGACCGGGACGAGGTGCGGCAGCGGCTGCGTGCCTACCTCGAGGCACACCCCGAGCGGCGGGCGCAGGTGAAGGAGAACCTGAGGCGCTGGCGGGAGCTCTCCCCGGAGCAGCGGCGCCTGCTCCGCGAGCGGCTGCGCGCGCGGCGGATGGCGGAGCGGGCAGCGGACGGAGGGGGCGGGCCGTGAGGGCGACGGCGCTGCTCCTGTGCGCGCTCGTTCCCCTGCTCGCCCCTGCGCAGGATCGTTCAACATCTCCCACGCCCGAAGAGCTGGAGTGGCTGGAGCTGCTCGAGGACATCGACGAGGAGGATCTCGCGCTGCTCCTCCCCGAGCCCATCCCCGCGCCGGATGCCGGGCGTTAGACTCCCGCCCCCGAACATGCCCACGCCGTCTCCACTCCCCTGGCCCGACAGCCTCTGCCACCGCTGCGCCGCGCCGCCGCGCTACGTCACCACGCGCACCAGCACCTTCGTGATGTGCCCGCTGCGCGAGGACAAGTACCCGCGCCAGCCGGTGCTCGCCTGCCCGCTCTTCCGCGAGAAGGAGGCGCCGTGAAGACCAACGCCGTGCGCATCCTCGAGTCGCTGCAGGTGCCGTACGGTCTTCGCCACTACGAGGTGGACGAGAGCGACTTGTCCGCCGAGACGGTGGCCCGCAAGGTGGGCCTGCCCGAGGCCCAGGTGTTCAAGACGCTCCTGTGCCGCGGCGACCGCCACGGCCCCTGCTTCGCCGTGGTGCCGGCAGGTGTGGAGCTGGACTTGAAGGCCCTCGCGCGGCTCTCCGGAGACCGCACGTGCGACACCGTGCCCCTCAAGGAGATCACTCCGCTCACCGGCTACGTCCGGGGCGGCGTCACGGTGTTCGGCGCGAAGAAGGCCTTCCCCGTCTACGCGGACGAGTCGCTCTCGCAGTTCGACCAGGTCGCCGTTTCCGCGGGCGTCCGGGGGACGCAGGTGCTGCTCGCCCCCGCGGACTACGTGCGCGCGTCCGGGGCAAAGCTCGGCCCCCTCTCGCGCCCGAAGGGCCCCTGAAGGCCGCACCTGCAGCCGGGGACGCTACGCCTTGGCGCCGCCACCCGACTTGGCGGCGATCTCCGCGTGCACCTTCGCCATGTCCAGCGCCTTCACCTGGCGGATGAGATCGTCCAGGCCGGCGCGGGGCAGTGACCCGGGCTGCGAGAACAGCAGCACCTTCTCGCGGAAGATCATCAGCGTGGGGATGGAGCGGATCTCGAACGCCGCCGCCAGCTCCTGCTCCACGTCCGTGTTGATCTTCCCAAAGGTGATGTCCGGGTTCTCCCCGGCCGCTGCCTCGAACACCGGGGCGAAGGCGCGGCACGGCCCGCACCACGGGGCCCAGAAGTCCAGGACCACGGTGCCACCCTGGTCGATGGTCTCTTTGAAGTTCGCGGTGGTGATCTCGACGGTGCTCGCGCCCATGGTGTGGCCCTCGTTGAAACAGGTGAAACGGGTGTGCGCCGCTTCCTAACGGAAAGCGGCCGCAATTGCCGCGGTCCGTGGACGGCCGGTGCTCAGCCGGGCGGAGGGAGGATCTCCACCAGCGCGTGCACGCCGGACTTCCCCTTGAGCGCAAGCTCCGCCCTGCGCCCGCGGGCGAAGCGGTCTCCCAGCCGCGCCTCCACGTCCGAGGAGACGAGCAACGTCGTTCCCAGCTCCTTGTTCGCCGCCTCGATGCGCGCCGCCATGTTCACCACGTCCCCCATGGTCGTGGAACGCCGGTTGTGGCTCGCCCCCAGCGTGCCAACGACCACGGAGCCCCAGTGGATGCCCATCCGCGTGGAGAACGGCAGCGAGAACGCCCCCTGGGTGTAGCGGGACAGCCCAGCCGCCGCGTCCGCGAGCGCGAGCCCCGCGTCCACCGCGCGCTCCGCGTCCTCGAACACCGCGAGGAAGCCGTCCCCCATGTAGTTGTCCACGCGCCCGCCGTGCCGCTCCACCACGTCCCCGGAGACCGTGAACCAGCGATCGAGCGTGTGCACCACGTCGTACGCCGTCAGCGCCTCGGAGAAGGGGGTGAAGTTGGCCACGTCCGAGAACATCACGGCCAGCTCCGCGTCCCGCCCCACCGCCGCCCCGAGCGCCACCCGCTGCGAGGCCAGCTTCAGGTCCACCTCGTCCAGCACCAGCCGGCGCACCGCCACCTCGCCCGTCACCCGCGTCTGGCACGCGAGCCGGATGTCGTCCCCCAGCGACAGCTTCCGCGCCATCGCCTCCTCGGCCTCGTTGCGCGCCTCGCAGCGCTCAAGCCCCTCCACCACGGCCACCCGGCAGGTGGAGCAGCGGGCTCGCCCGCCGCAGGCGTGGGTGATGTCGATGCCGGCCTGCTTCAGCGCGTCCAACAGGGAGCGGGACTCCTCCGCCTGGACGACGCGCTTCTCCGGCTCGACGTGGACGTTGGGCATGGGGCGGCTACTCTACCGTGACGCTCTTGGCCAGGTTGCGCGGCTGGTCCACGTCCGTGCCGCGCCCGTCCGCCACGTGGTACGCGAGCAGCTGCAGCGGCACGGTGGCGAGCAGCGGCGCGAGCAGCCCCGAGGCCGCGGGGATCTCGATGACGTCGTCCGCGAGCTGCGACAGGTGGTGGTCCCCGCGGTCCACCACGGCGATCACCTTCCCGCCGCGCGCCCGCACCTCCTCCACGTTCCCCACCATCTTCTCGTACGCCACCGCGGGCGACTTCGGGGCGATCACCACCACCGGCAGGTGCTCGTCCACGAGCGCAATGGGGCCGTGCTTCATCTCCCCGCCCGCGTAGCCCTCCGCGTGGATGTAGGAGATCTCCTTCAGCTTCAGCGCCCCTTCCAGGGCCACCGGGTGCATGGGGCCGCGGCCGAGGAAGAGGAAGTCCCGCGCCCCCTGGTACTTGCGAGCCACGCGCTTCACCTGCGCCTCGCACTTGAGCGTCTCCTCCAGCAGCTTGGGCACCGCCGTCAGCTGCGTGAGGTGGGCCTGCGCATCCGCCACGGACAGCACGCCCCGCATCCGCCCCAGCTTCACCGCGAGCAGCATCAGCCCCGCGAGCTGGGTGGTGAACGCCTTGGTGGACGCCACGCCGATTTCAGGCCCCGCGTTGGTGAGGATGCTGAAGCCGCTCTCGCGCGTGATGGCGCTCCCCACCACGTTGCACAGCGACATCGTGGCCGCCCCGCGCGCCTTCGCCTCCTTCAGCGCGGCGAGCGTGTCTGCCGTCTCGCCGGACTGGCTGATCGCGAGGCACAGCTGGCCGGGGGCGATGATGGGATCGCGGTACCGGAACTCGCTCGCCAGGTCCACGTCCACCGGGATGCGCGCGAGCGCCTCGACCATGAACTTCCCGGCCATGCCGGCGTGCGCAGACGTGCCGCAGGCCAGCACGGTGATGCGGCTGAGCGCGCGCACCTCCTCCTCGGAGAACGTCCAGCCCTCGAGGTGGACGTCCCCCTCCGAGAGCAGCGCCCGGCCGCGCAGCGTGTCCGCCACCGCGCGCGGCTGCTCCCAGATCTCCTTGTGCATGAAGTGCTTGTGGCCGCCCTTCTCCGCCATCATGGGCGTCCAGTCGATCTTCCGGTGGGGGCGGTTCACCTCGCGCCCCTCGCGGTCGAACACGTGCACGCCCCCGGCCGTCAGCTCCGCCAGGTCCCCCTCTTCCAGGTACACCACGTCCCGCGTGTACTCGAGCAGCGCCGGCACGTCGGACGCCACGAAGTTCTGCCCCTGCCCGAACCCGAGCACCAGCGGGCTCGAGTCCTTGGTGCAGACGATGCGGTCCGGGTGTTCCGCCGTCACCACCGCGAGCGCGTACGTCCCGCGCACCTGCGCCACCGCGGCGCGCACCGCTTCCTTCAGCTCCAGGCCGCGCTTGCGCTCGTCCGCCACCAGGTGCGCGAACACCTCCGAGTCCGTCTCGGAGGAGAAGACGTGCCCGGCCGCCTTCAGCCGCGCCTTCAGCTCCAGGTGGTTCTCGATGATGCCGTTGTGCACCACCGCCACCCCCTCGTACGTGTGCGGGTGGGCGTTCTCGTCAGACGGACGCCCGTGCGTGGCCCACCGCGTGTGGCCGATGCCGAGCGTCCCCACGGGCGGCTCGGACACCACGCGCGCCTCCAGGTTGCGCAGCTTCCCCGTGGCGCGCACCACGTTGAGCACGTTGCGCCCCCCGCCGGACTGCACCACCGCCACGCCCGCCGAGTCGTACCCCCGGTACTCGAGCTTCTTCAGCCCGGACACCAGGATGGGCGCAGACTGCTGGTTCCCCACGTAACCGACGATGCCGCACATGTGCGTTCCCTCCCCCTCAGCCCTTCTTCGCCTTGCGCTGCGCCCAGCCGTCCAGGTTCCGCTGCGGCGTGCGGCTGACCGCGAGCGCCCCCGGCGGCACGTCCTGCGTCACCGTGGTGCCGGCCCCCACGTACGCCCCGTCTCCCACCGCCACCGGGGCCACGAGCTGCGTGTCGCTCCCGATGAAGACGTTGTCCCCCAGCTTCGTGACGTGCTTGTGCTTGCCGTCGTAGTTGCAGGTGATGGTGCCGGCCCCCACGTTGACGCCGCTGCCGATCTCCGCGTCCCCCAGGTACGCGAGGTGGTTCGCCTTGCTGCCCCGGCCGATGCGCGCCTTCTTCGTCTCCACGAAGTTGCCGAGGTGAACCCCCTCGTCCAGCACCGTCCCCGGCCGCAGCCGGCTGAACGGCCCGATGGTGCACGCCGCCCCCACCTGCGCCTCCTCGAAGACGCTGTAGGGCTTCACCTCGGTGCGCTCGCCCACCGCCGTGTCCGTCAGCACCGAGCCCTGGCCGATGCGCGCCCCGGCCCCCACGCGGCAGCGCCCGCGGAGTGACACGCCCGGCCCCAGCTCCACGTCCGGCCCCAGCTCCACGCGGTCGTCCACCCACGTGCTGTCCGGGTCCTCGAAGGCCACGCCCGCGCGCATGTGCCGCTCGTTGACGCGGCGCCGCAGCACGCGCGTCACCGCCGCGAGTTCCACCCGGTCGTTCACCCCGGCAATGTCCTCGAACGGCGCCTGCACCACCGCCACGCCGCCTGCCCCCGCCGCCATCTCCACGAGGTCCGTGAGGTAGTACTCCCCCTGGGCGTTCTTCGGCGTGAGCCGGGACAGCGCGCCCCAGAGGAAGGCCGCGTCCACCACGTAGATGCCGGCGTTCACCTCGGTGAGCGCCGCCTCCTCCGGGCTGCAGTCCTTTTGCTCGCGGATGCACGCCACCTTCCCCGCGCGCCGCACCACCCGGCCATAGCCGTGGGGATGGGGCGCCACCGCGCTCACCAGGGCCAGCTTCGCCCCCGAGCCCCGGTACGCCTCCAGCAACCCCGCGAGCGTCTCGTCCCGCACGAGCGGTGCGTCCCCGTAGAGGATGAGCACCGCCCCGTCGAAGCCCTCGAGCGCGCCCGAGGCGCACTGCACCGCGTGGCCCGTGCCCTTCTGCTCGGCCTGCAGGGCGAACCGCACGTCCGCGGCCGGGAACTCGGTGCGCACCGCCTGCTGCGCCGCGTCCGCCTGGTGGCCCACCACCGCCACCACCGGCGAGGCCCCCACCGCGAGCGCGCGCGAGAGCGGCCACGCGAAGAGCGGTCGCCCCAGCGCCGGGTGCAGCACCTTGGCACGCTCAGACTTCATCCGCGTGCCCTTGCCGGCACACAGCACCACGCTCGCAAGCTTCATGGGCGCGGAGGTTTAGGGGGTGGGATCGGAATCGGCAAGGGGGTGGACGTCACGTCCCCGGACGGGCAGACACGCGCACGGCCACCGAGAGGCCGAGCCCAGCGTGTGTCAGCGAGTAGGCAGGACGCAGCCACAACGGCGCGGGCCGGGACTCCGCCTCCGGGACCGCGTCCGGACGCGGGGCAGCCGCAGCGGTGGCGGCGGCGTCCGGGACACGGCGGGCGGTGGGGGCGAGCGACTCGGTCGTCATGGCGGACAGACGTCTAGCAAACAGCGATCCGAACGCAAACTTCCGTCGACACCCAGTGGTTTCAATGCCTTGGACTTGAGAACAGGGTCCCCTGTCGCGGCCGACCCTGACATCCTCGCCATGCCGACCGGGCTTGACGCAGCGCATCCAGCACCCCGCGCTGGAGGCGTGCCGAGGGGGCTCGCGGGGAGCGCGCCGGGCCGGGACGCTCAAGACAGGGAGTGCTCGGCAGCACCCTGCGGGCCGCTGCGGAGGTGCCCGCGGCCCGCTACCATGCCCGTCCCGTGTCCACGCTCCGCCTGCTCGCCGCCTTCACCGCCCTCGTCGCCTTCCCGGCGCCCGCTGCCCGCCCCTACCGCGGCGGCGTGGTGGCCACGCAGCACCCCTACGCCTCGGAGGCCGCGCTGCAGATGCTGGACGCAGGCGGCAACGCGGTGGACGCAGCGGTGGCAGCGGCCTTCGTGCTGGCCGTGGTGGCCCCCTACCACTCCGGCGTGGGCGGCGGCGGCTTCGCGCTCGGCTGGGACGTGGACGCGCGGAAGCCCTGGGCGCTCGACTTCCGGGAAACGGCTCCCGCGGCGGCCAGCCGGGACATGTACGTGAAGGACGGTCAGCCGGTCCCCGGGCTCTCCACGGACGGGGGGCTGTCCGTCGCCGTGCCGGGCGCGGTCGCCGGCTACCTGGAGCTGCTCGAGACCCGGGGGAAACTGCCACGCCGCGCGGTGCTCGCCCCCGCCATCCGGAGGGCACGCGAGGGGTTCTGGGTGACGCCGAAGTACCAGCAGCTCGCCCAGGTGCGGCTCGCGTGCCTGCGCAGCAACGCCGAGGCCTCGCGGCTGCTGCTCCGCCCCGGCCCAGATGGCCGCCCGGACGTGCCCGCCGTCGGGACGCTCATCCGCCAGCCGGAGCTCGCCCGCACGCTGGAGGCGCTCTCCGCGCGCGGCGCAAGGGCGTTCTACGAAGGCCCCATCGCCCGCGCGCTGGTGGACGGCGTGAAGGCGGCCGGCGGCATCCTCGCGACCGAAGATCTCGCGCGCTACCGCACCGAGGTGCGCACCCCGCTCGAGGGCAGCTACCGGGGCCGGCGCGTGCTCGCCATGCCGCCTCCGTCCGCAGGCGGGCTCGCCGTGCTGCAGGTGCTCGGGGGGCTGGAGCGCACCGGGGAGGCCCGGTACCAGGAGGCGGATGCCCTGCACCGGTTCGTGGAAGCGCTCCGGCGCAGCTACGCGGACCGCGCGCGGCACCTCGGAGACCCGGCCTTCACGACCGTGCCCGTGGAACGGCTCACCTCCGCTTCCTACCTGGACGCGCTCGCCGCGAGCATCGATCTCCGCCGCGCCACGCCCTCGGCTTCGCTGGACGTCTCCGCCCCCTCGGCCGAGGAGAAGCCGAAGAACACCTCGCACCTGTCCGTGCTGGACCGGGACGGCAACGCGGTGGCGCTCACCACCACCGTCAACTACGGCTTCGGCAGCTGCGTGGTGGCGCCCGGCACGGGCGTGCTGCTCAACGACGAGATGGACGATTTTGCAGTGCAGCCGCTGCGGCCCAACGTGTACGGACTGGTGACGGGCGAGGCCAACGCCATCGCCCCGGGCAAGCGGCCGCTCTCCTCCATGTCTCCCACGCTCGTCTTCGCCGCGGGCAACCCCGGGCGGGTGATGCTCGTGGTGGGCGCGCCGGGCGGCCCCACCATCCCCACCACCGTCCTGCAGGTCATCCGCAACGTGGTGGACCACGGCATGGACGTGGTGCGCGCCGTGGGGGCGGGACGGGTGCACCACCAGTACCTGCCGGACGCGCTGATGGTGGAGCGCTTCGGGATGGACCCCGCCACCGCCGCCGGGCTGGAGGGCAAGGGCCACGTGCTCAACCGCAAGCTGGAGGCATGGGGCGACGCGGAGGCCGTGATGGAGGATCCCGCCACGGGGCTGCGCTACGCCGGGTCGGATCCCCGCAACGAGGGCGCCGCGCTCGGACAGGATTGACGCCCCCGCGCATGGCCCCCCTGCCCCGGCTCTTCGACGCGCACCTCCACCCCGAGGGACTCTCGGACGTGGACCTCGAGACGCTTCGGCTGTTCGGCGTGGAGCGCGCGCTGCTGCCCACCCACCCGCTGCTGTCCACCCCCACGCCGCGCGCGCTGTTGAACCAATTTGCAGAGCTCACCGGCAGGCAGCGCGGGCGCTGTGCCCGCGCCGGCATCACCGCGCACGCCGCGCTGGGACTCCACCCGCGCGCCCTGCCCCGCCGCGGGACGGACGAGGTTCTCTCGGCGCTGCCCGCCCTGCTGCAGCGGGAGAAGGTCCGGGCCATTGGCCCTGCCGGGCTGTACCGGGACACGGACATCGAGCACGAGGTGCTGGTCGCCCAGGCGAGACTCGCCCGGCGCTTCCGGACGGTGCTGCTCGTCACCCTGCCCGGCGCGGACCACGAGCGGCTCACCCGGCGGACCCTGGAGCTGCTGCGGGGTACGCGCATCCCGGCGAAGCAGGTGCTCGTGGATGGCGTGACGGCCCGGACGCTGCCCCTGGTGCGCGCGCTCGGGTACCGGGCAGCGCTCTCGCTGCACCCGGACGGGCTGGGGACGGACCGCGCGGTGGCGCTGTGCCGGAAAGTCGGCGGGACCGGCATCCTGCTCGCAAGCCACGCGGGGGACGGCGCGGCGGACCTGCTCTCCTTGCCGCGCGCGCACGCGCTCCTCGTCCGCGCGGGACTGGCCCCCCTCGCCCAGCGCGTGGGCTCCCGGAACGCGGTGAAGGTGTTCGGGCCGGCATGACAGGGGGGCGGCCTCGAGGGGTACCACTCGGAGCCTCCGGTTACCCGAGCAGCCCCCGGAGCCACGGTGCGACGCGGGCATGGAACGCGTCGTGCCACGCGCGCAGCTCGGTCTCCGGCGAGAGCAGCCCGTGCCCATCTTCCGTCACCAGCGAGGGTGAAGACGACGGTGGAGCCAACGACGCGGCGGCCTTTCCCAGCGCGACCCGGGCCCCCTCGTCCTGCTGCACGCACCACCGCACGACGTCCCACGCCAGCGCCGCGTGGCGCTCCTCGTCCGCGGCAATATCCGCCGCGACGCGAGCGACCACTCCATCCCGGCACCCCTCCGACGCCACTGCCGCCGACCACGCGCCGAGCGTCTCCGGCACCGCCGCCTCCAGGAGCGTGTCAACGGCCAGCCTCGCGTGGGACGCGGCCCGTGCAGGCAGTACCTGCAAGGGGCCGAACGACGCGTCGAGCGATGCGGCGAGGTCCAGCGGTCCCGTCTCTCCCCGCTCCAACCTCCGCGCGATTGCCAGCGACAACCGCGCGTGACGCACCTCGTCCCGTGCCGCCGCCTGCGTCCGCTCCACCAGGTCCAACGGCGCCCCCAGTGCAAGAAGCTCCAACGTCCCGCGGGCGAACGACGCCACGGACGCATGCTCTATGCGCGCGGCCTCTCGCCACGCCCGCGCCACGGTTGCCGCCGGCGCTCCACCGGCCGAGACAACCTCGGCAGCGAGGGCCGCACCGGTTTCCGTCACGTAGGCGCGCCCCACCCCCATGCGCAGCTGCCGCTCCATTCCCCGCTGCCGCCCTCGGCACACCGGCTCGGTGGTGAGCGACACGGGGTGCAGGTTCACCACCACCCGCACGATGTCGGTCTCCCCCTGGTGCCCCGCCTCCACGCTGGCGAGGAAGGTCCACGCGCTCGCGGTCACGGCCGGCGGGGCAAAGCGCTCGGACAGCACGGCCTCCGCGGGAACGGACGGACGCACCCAGCGCAGTTCGGCGTCCGGGGGAGGACGTGTCAGTTCGAGCGCGGCCTCCGCGGTTTCGATGGGCTGTCCCACGAGGGCCCGGAACGCCGCGAGCGCGTCGAGACGGTTCTCCTCGAGCGAGAGATCCACCGAGGCAAGGGCCAGCAAGGTCTTCCAGCCCTCGGCGTCCCGCTTGAACTCGCGCCACGCCTCGCCTGCATACCGGTAGCAGGCGTACGAGGGGCTCCCGGGCCCGTAGCGCGTGATCTCCAGCCACGTGAGGCTGCCTCTACCGCGGAGCCCGGCAGGACAGCGCGCCACCCCCAGTTCGCCCAGCCTCGAGGCCGCGGCATCCCCCCACGTGGCAGCCACCTTCGCGGTGAGTACCTCGAGGTCGTCCTTTCCCGGGTGCCCCGGGCGAGGCGAGGGCGCAGGAGGAGGCGGCACCGCCGCTGCCGGGGCCTCGGCGGGGCGGGAGGCACGGCCGGAGAACCACCTGCGAAGCGCGTCGTAGGGCACGCACGGAGTCTAGGGCACGTCTCATCACCCTGTCTCCGGGCAGGGCCGTCGGAGCAGCAGGACGATGCAGCCGGCGCCCCCGGTGCCTGGCCATCACCGCCTCGCTTGCCGCACAGCGCAGCCCGCCCCTAGCTTCTCCCTCCATGAGGTTGCCCCGCTTCCCGTTCTTCCGACGAGAGCTTGCGCCCACGCCCGCGCAGGACCAGGCCGAGCGGCTGCTCGCCCAGTCCCTGCGAACGCTCGCGGACGTGGCCGGCCGGCTCGCCGAGTTCGTGGAGGCGGAGCGGCTGCGGCGCAAGGGCTACGAGCGGCCGGGGCGCACGCTCGAGCGCCTGGACCAGCCCCCGCGCCGGTGAGCACCGGGGACTGCGGCCCGGCAGGCTGCCTGCCCGCGCGCTGGAGCGAGTCCGGCGGCTTCCCTGCCAACGCGCTCGGGGACGAAGAGGGTCCGCGGCTCCCGTCGTCTCTCCCGCCCGTGGTGGACGCCCACGTGCACCTCTTCCCGGACCGCGTCTTCGAGGCCATCTGGCGCTGGTTCGCCACGCACGGCTGGCCCATCCGCTACAAGCTGCCCACGCCGGCCGTCGTCGACTTCCTGCTCTCGCGCGGCGTGGAGCAGGTGGTGGCCCTGCACTACGCGCACAAGCCGGGCATGGCCCGCGCGCTCAACGCGTACATGGCCGGCGTGTGCGCCGGGCAGCCGCGCGTGACGGGACTGGCCACCGTCTTCCCCGGCGAGGACGGCGCGTTGGACATCCTTGCAGAGGCATTCGACGCGGGGCTGCGCGGCGTCAAGCTGCACTGCCACGTGCAGGCCTTCGCACCGGACGACGAGCGGCTCGAGCCCGTCTACCGGCTCTGTGCCGAGCGGGGGCTGCCCCTGGTCATGCACGCCGGCCGCGAGCCGAGCTCGAAGGCCTACCCCGTGGATCCCTACTCGCTGTGCAGCGCCGAGCGAGTGGAGGCGGTGCTGCGCGGCCACCCGGCCCTCAAGCTGTGCGTGCCGCACCTCGGCGCGGACGAGTACGGCGCCTACGAGCGGCTGCTCACGCGGCACGACAACCTCTGGCTGGACACGACCATGGCCATCGCCGGCTACTTCCCCGGCCCCACGCCGTGGCGGCTGCTCCAGGCCCGGCCGGACCGCGTCCTCTACGGGACGGATTTCCCCAACCTGCCGTACGCGTGGGACCGCGAGGTGAAGCGGCTGACGTCCGGTGCAGGACTCGGCGAAGAGGCCCTCGGGCGCGTGCTGTCAGCCACCGCCCGGGACCTGTACGGGCTCACCCCCCCTTCCCCCCGGAGCGGGGCGGACACAGCTTCCGCCCAACCCTTCCCATGAGCCTCCCTGCCCTCCTCGTCGTGGACGACGACGCGAGCCACCGCGCGCTGATGCGCGAGTTCCTGGACGCGCTCGGCTACCGGACGCTCGAGGCGCGGGACGGGCGGGAGGCGCTCGAGGTGGTGGAGCGCGAGGTGCCGCTCGCGGTCCTGCTGGATCTCCGCATGCCGGTGATGAGCGGCTGGGGCCTGCTGGACGCGCTCAAGAAGCTGCCCCGGATGCACGGCGTCCCCCTCATCGTCATCTCGGCCTACGGCTTCGAGTGGGAGGCGGAGCTGGTGGGGGCCGCGGGCCACGTCGGCAAACCCGTGGACCTGGCACGGCTCGAGGAGGTCCTTCGGCGCACCGTGGGCGCCCCGCCGCAACCCGCGGTCCATTGAACACCTCCGAAGACCTTCAGCGCCGGCAGCGCCCCACAGGAGCCTGCCAAACCTACGGGTGTCCCGAAGAAGCACGGGTGATACGAACGTCCCGTGTTGACGCGCCCGGCCACCCGCATTTTCCTGTCAAACCTTGTTTGCCTTTGCGCCCTCCACGTGGGCGGGGCCGCGGCTGCCGAGGAACTCCCCTCCACGCGTTGGGTGTACCGGGTCACCGCGGCCGGGAGAACGAACCCCATCGGGCTGGGCATCGGGACGCGGCTGGCGCTGCGCCGGCAGCTGTACCACTCGGACGCCGTGGCCCTCCGGGACAACGCCGCGGCGGGCGCAGTCACGGCCGTGGTGACCCCCGCCTTCACGCGGGTGGGGGCGGCGGCCGAGGTGTCGCCGGCCTCGTTCGCCACGCTGTTCGCCACGTGGGAGCGCTACGACTTCTTCGGGACGGTGGGGATGGCGCAGTCGTTTCCGTCGGCGGCGAGCAACTCGGGGCCAGCGGAGCTCGCCAGGCGCGCGGCGCTCCCGCCGGGCAGCTCGGAGTCACCGTATGCGCTGAAGGGCCAACAGGTGACGGTGGGCGCCACGCTGGGTGTCCAGGTCGGACACTGGCTCGTCCGGGACCAGGCGAGACTCTTTTGGAACCAGGCAGACCTGCGGGGCGGAGACCGGGTGTTCTGGGATCCCTCCGTCGATCTCATCGTCGGCAACGGCGGCTGGGCCGTGGCCGACGACCTGGACGTTGCCTGGACGGATGGGCGCCTCACCGCGGGGCTCACCTTCAACGTGCTGAAGTCCCTGCTCCGCTCCTCGGACTACCTCCCCGGCGAGCGCTCCTCCCCCGTGGACGCCTGGCGCGCGCGGCTGGGCCCCTCCGTGAACTACACGTGGAGCGAGCCAGTCGGCAGCCGCTTCGTGCCCTCCGCGTTCGCGCAGGTGCAGTGGTGGCTCGTGCACCCGTACCGCACCGGGCAGGAGGCGCCTGCGCTCGTGCCCTGGATCTACCTGGGCGTCTCCGCGGCGGGAGACCTGCTGTAGCCACGACGGGGCAGGCGCACGCTCACGCCTGGACAGGGATCTCCAGCCGCACGGATGTCCCCCGGCCTCCGCGCCCCGGGCTGAACGTCAGCAGGCCCCCGACGTTCCCCGCCCGCTTGCGCATGAACTCCATCCCCCGCCCTCCCACGGCACCGGGGGACAAGCCCACGCCGTCGTCCAAGACCGTCACGGACAGCGGCCCACGCCGCTCCGAGCGGACCTCGATCCAGGTGTTCTCTGCCTGCGCGTGGCGGAGCGCGTTGCCCACCGCCTCCTGTAACACCCGCAGCACCTGGAGGATGTGACCCGAGGGCAGCTTCGGAACCTGCCCGAGCTCCACCGTCCAGTGAAGCCGGCACCCGTGCCCCTCGAGCCGCTCGTCCAGGCGGGCACGCCAGTCCGCGAGCGCCGTCTCGAGCGAGTCGTCCTGCGCCTTGATGGAGTCCGTCACCAGCGCCAGGTCCGCGAGGCACTCGGCCAGGACGCCCTCCAGCTGCCCCCGGTCCAGCTCCGCCCGGCTCACCCGGATGCGCGCGGATACCAACTGAGAGCCGAACCCGTCGTGCATGTCCGCGAGCAGCCGCACGCGCTCCTCCTGCCGGACCTGCAGCAGCCGCTCGTCCGCCGCCCGCTCCTCTTCCTGGAGCCGCGCGTTCTGGTACGCCGTCACCACCAACCGCAGCACCAGCAGCAGCGTCACCGTCAGCAGCGACAACCCCAGCGGGACCACCTTGTCCGCGGGGCCGCGCCAGAGCGCCAGCGTCAGCGCCGTTCCCAGGGCCGCGGGCATGAGGAAGGTGAGCGGGTTGAGCCCCAGCAACCACGCGGGAGAGACGCGGTCCGGGACCGCTGCCACGGGATCTCCGCGGAAGTGGACTGCCGCCCGGAGCGTGGCCAGCACGCCCACGAAATAGATGAAGCGCGCCACCGGCTCCGCCCAGGGCAGCTGGTACAGCGCGTGGAACTGCGCGAGCACCGCCACCGGCAGGTAGACCGACTCTGCTGCCACGAACCACCAGAAGGCCCGAACGGACGGCACCGCGCGCCCCAGGTTGATGACGCCCGAGAGCCCCGCCATCACCGCCACCTGGGCCACGCCGTACGTCACCGCCCACCCGCGGTGGAACGTCCCGTCCACCGGGGCTGCGCTGATGACGAACCACTGCAGCACCGAGAGCGCGCCCGCCACGGTGACCAGGTCGATGGCCACCGTCGCCCCCTGGCGCGAGCGGAAGGGCACCCGCGGGTAGGCCAGGAATGCCACCAGTGCAAAGACGTAGGACACCGCCCCCGCGAAGGCCGCGAAGGGCAGCTGCGCCACCTCCATGCCAAGGGTGCCAATGGAATACAGCGCCCCGGCCCCGCACAGGCGGAGCGTCCAGCGGAGCTGTGCCGGGAGCTCCGGACGGCGCGCTGCCCAGAGGAACGCCCCGCCCTCGATGAGGAAGCGCAGGGCCATGCCCGGCACCTCCACCACGAGCGGCCGGTTGGGCACCCACAGGCAATAGGCGCCAAACGCCAGCAGGAACGCGCCGGCGGGCCACATCCATGCTGGGACCCTGGAGACGTGCATCGGGCGGGGGAGCAAACACGAAACCCCGGCCCCGCGCACCTGCGCGCGAAACCGGGGCCCGTGCCGGCCCGTCCGGGGGGAGTCCGGGCCTACTGCACCACGTAGAACTCGGTGCGGCGGTTGCGCGCCATGCCCTCGTCCGTGTCGTTGGTGTCGATGGGGCGGTCCGGGCCGAAGCCCTGGCTCTGGAGCCGCTTCCTCTCCACGCCCCGCTTCACCAGGGCCTCCACCACCGCCTTCGCGCGGTTCGCCGAGAGGTTCACGTTGTAGGCGCGGGCGCCGCGGCTGTCCGTGTGCCCCTCCACCCGGATGACCTTCACCTCCGGGTGCTCGTTGAGCAGCCGAGCAACTTCGTCCAACAGCCCATAGCTCTCCTGGAGGATGACCGCCTTCGCCGTCTCGAAGCGCACCTGCTCGCGAAGGTCGAACTTCCCGTTGGCGAACTGGATGCGCGGCGCCACGTCCGGGCAGCCGTCGCCGTCCATGAAGCCGTTGACCGTCTCGGGCTCGCGCACGCAGACGTCCTTCGCGTCCGCGATGCCGTCCCTGTCCGCGTCCTTCTCCGCCCTCGGCGACAGCACGAGCGGCTGCGGCGCACCGGCCTTCTTCGCCACCAGCACCACGCCGGGGATGGCGCCCGACAGCCGCCGCGTCCGCGAGCTGCGCGCCTGCCCGTCGACGAGCCACTCGGTGTTGGACGCCGCCTGGACGAGCACGGGCGACAGCGGGCCGCCCCCCTTGCCCGCGACGGCGTGCTTCACCGCGAGCGCCGAGGCCGCACCTGCCTTCACGTCGTACCCGGACACCTTCGAGACGATGACCAGCTGGTACCCCTTCCCCGCCTTCACCACGCGCGCCTTCACCGGCGCACCCGAGGCGTTGACGGACGCGGCCACCTTCGACAGCGACTCCCCGTCCGGGATGGCCACCGTCCAGCGGCCATTGCCCACGCCGATGGAGAGCGAGCCGCCCGCGACCGGGGCCGTGTCCGTGGCGTACACCGCGCTGCGGTACACCGCCGGCGAGGCCAGCTTCGTCACCTGCACCGAGTACTGGCCCTCCTGCGCGCCCGCGCCCACCTCCGCCACGTAGGCCGTGGCCTCGCTCGCCCCCAGCGACGGCCCCGAGGCCCCGCGAGGGGAGAGCTCCAGCGTCTCCGCCGTGCCCACCGACGCGGCCGTCAGCACCACGCCTGCAATGGCACCGTCCAGCCGGTTGCCCTGGCCGGTGAAGGCCTTGCCGTCCACCAACCACTCGGACGACGCGGCCGCCTTCACCTGCTGCGGCAGCAGCGCCGTGCCCGCGCTCCCGGTGGACGTCTCCGTCACCGCCAGCGCGCCGCCCAGCACCCGGCCCGTCAGCTTCAGCCTTGCCCCCTCGGCGGACGTCACCACCTCCACGTCCACCGGCGCGCCGGACGCCGCGACTGCCTTTGCAACCTCGGACAAGGTTGCCCCGTCCGCCACGTTCACGGACCACTCGCCGCCGTCCGCCTGGATGCGCAGCGCTCCGCCCTTCACGGGTGCAGTCGCAGAGGCCACGTTCGCCGTCTCGAAGACGGCCGCAGCGCCCAGCTTCGTCACCTGCACCGAGTGCTTGCCTGCCGAGGCCCCGTCGCCCACGTCCGCCACGAAGCCCGAGGCCTTGCTGGCCTCCAGCTGCGCAGGGGCGGAGAGCACGAGCGGCTCCTCGGCCCCCGCGGCCGTCGCCGTCAGCGTCACCCCGGCAATGGCCCCCTCGAGCCGGTTGCCCTGGCCCGAGTACGACTTGCCGTTCACCACCCACTCGGACGGGACCGCCGCCACCGACTGCGTGGGCGCCAGCGCAACGCCGGTGCTGCCGGTGGAGGACTCGGACGCGGACACCGCGCTGCCCGGCACCTTCCCCGTCAGCCGCAGCCGCGCGCCCGCGGCGTCCTTCACCACCTCTGCCGTGACGGGTGCGCCCGAGCCGTTGATGGCTGCGGCCACCGCGGAGAGCGACTCGCCGTCCGCGTACGCGACGTCCCAGGTCTTGCCGCCCTCGGAGAGGTGCAGCACCCCGCCCTTCACGGGTGCGGACTCGGAAGCCAGCGGAACGGACTCGAACACCGCCGGGGTGGCCAGCTTCGCCACCTGCACCGAGTGCCTGCCCGCCACCGCGCCTTCGCCCAACTCGGTGCTGAAGCCGGAGGCACGGCTTGCCGCCAGGGCCTTGCCGGTCGCCGCCGCACGCCCCTCGCTCGCCGGCAGCACCTCGAAGGACTCGGCCTTCTCACTCGGCGCCTCGGCGATCAGCGTGATGCCGGTGGCCTCGTCCTCGAGCCGGTTGGTGCGCGACTGCACCGTCCGCCCGTCCACCACCGCCACCGCGTTGCGGGCGGCCTGCGCCTGCGCAAAGCCAACGACCTGCCGGGTGTTGGCCCCTGCTCCGGTGGCGTCCGCTGGCACCTCGAGCACCTGCAGCGCGGAAGCCTCGCCCGCAGCCGTGTCGAAGCCGGACTGCCGTGCCGTCACCACCACGCGCTGGCCGTCACCGTCCGCTTCAACGGTGACCTCCACCGGCGCTCCAGCCTTCGCGAGCGCCTCGGCGACCTGCGCCGCGGTGGAGCCCTCGGCCACAGCCACCTTCCACTCGCGGCCGTCTGCCTTCAGCAGCACGGTGCCCGCGCCCGCCTGGCCCAGCTTCCCGCTGCGCCAGGACGCCGGCTGCGCCACCTGCTTCACCTGCGCCTCGTACGTGCCGGGGTGTGCGCCCGCGTCCGCCACCACCGCGAAGGAGGCGGGCTGCTTGCCCACCTTCGCCTGCGCGGGCGGCGACACCTGCGTCACCTCCAGCGTCTCGGCCTCGCCCGCACCGCGCGCCTTCAGCACCACCCCTGCAATCGCGTCATCCAGCACGTTGCCGCGCCCGGTGAATGAGGAACCATCCACCAGCCACTGCGAGTCCGTGCCCTCGGAGGACTTCCGCACTGCCACCGCCTGGTGCTCCGTCCCCGTGGACGCCTCCGCCACGTTGAAGCCCGTGCCGGCGTTGCGGGCGCGCACCTGCAGGTGCACCTTCCCGGACGCGTCCTTCACCACCTCCGCGTCCGCGGGCGCACCGGAGGCCGCCACGGCCATTGCAACTTCAGACAACGGCGTCCCGTCCGTGTACTTCACCGTCCAGGTGCGGTTGCCCTCGGACAGCGTCAGCGTGCCGCCCTTCACCGGCGAAGACTCCGTGTCGAACGCCTCGCCGTCGAACACCGGCCCCTGCGCCAGCTTCATCACCTGCACCGCGTGCTTGCCGGCCACCGCGTCGCGGCCTACCTCGGCGTCGAAGCGTGAGGACGAGGAAGCCAACTGCGCGCGGCTGCCCTCGTTGGCAGGCACCAGCGAGAAGGACTCC
>JBDLRJ010000057.1:0-3131 GCA_039800145.1 Pseudomonadota bacterium
GGCGCTCACCGACAGGCCGCTCTCCCAGCCGTTCGTCTTCGCCAGGAACCCGAGCGGCGACACCTGCCAGCTCGCCGTCTGTCCGCAGTTGCCCGCGCACCGCGCGTACTGCAGCACGTTGTCCCCCGCCGCTGACTGCCCCGCGTAGAACGCCGCGTGGATGACCCCTGCACCGTCCCGCACCGCGCGGGTGGGCGCGCCCGTGATGGGCGTGTCGACACCGCTCCAGTTGGAGACAGAGCCGCAGTTCCCCGCACACCACACCCACGCCGCGGGGAACGCCCCCGGCTGGCCCTGGGTCAGGAAGCCCACCGCGCCGGAGGGCTCCACCACCAGCGTCTCGTTCCCCCCGATGACGCCGTGCCCCGGCGCCCGCGCCGAGACGTCCACGAAGCTCCAACTCGCAGCAGAACTGCAGTTCGCAGCACACGTCCCGTACGCCAACTGGTTCGCCTGGGAGCCCATCGGCGCCACGGCGCCCAAAAGCAGGTGCAGCCGGCCGCTCGCGTCCACCCCGAGGCCGTACGGGCCGACCGTGCTCGTCCCCAGGGATGCGGACGACTGGAGGGCGGTGAAGTTCCAGGAGGCCTCGCTCCCACAGGACTGGCGGCAGCTGCCGTAGACGATGCGCTCGGCGTAGCCCTCGTTGAAGACCGCGTGGAACGTTCCGTCCGGTCCCACTGCCAGATGCGGCAGGTAGAAGCCCGGCCGCGCGAGCGTGCTCACCCCGCCCGTACTGCCACCGCTCCCTCCGCCAGCGCCGCCCCCGCTGCCGCCTCCCGTTCCGCCACCGGAACCACCACCGGACCCGCCGCCCGTACCACCACCCATTCCTCCACCGACGCCCCCGCCGGCGCCTCCCCCCGTTCCGCCGCCCTCTCCGCCGCCACTCCCTCCACCCGAGCCGCCTCCACTGCCGCCGTCAGCAGCATCCGGCGGCGTGCTGCTACCGCACGCGAGACACAGCACCGTCATCGACACCAGCAGCGTCTTCAGGATGTTCATGGGCCTCCCCCGAGGGTTGGCCGCGTGCATCTCTCACCCCGCAGCGTTGTGCAACTGCCAGGGCGAAAGCCTGGTCCCCGCGTTCCGGTTCCCCGCCGCCGTGAAGAGGGGAGTGGCTCGCGGAACGTTCTTGCAACCAACCCCCATGGCTTGTGGTTTTCAGCGGCTCGGAAACCACAACAGGTTGGGGTTGGTTGCTCGGATTGTCCGCAGGGCCCGGACCGTCAGACCCCCATGTCACTCTCGCGCCTGCAGTTGAGTGGTGGCACTGGGACATGGAGGGGGAGATGTATGGGGATGACGGGGACGGGCTGGCCGTGTTGCGGGTTCACCTCGAACTGCGCCACGCCATCACGGCCTCGAAGCTCCGGGAGTACGGCTACGGACGGAGACTCGTGGATCGGCTCGTCCGGCGCGGCTGGCTCCGGCAGCTGGACCGCGGGCTCTTCGTGGATGGGCACGCCTCGCTGGACATCCGGTGGATCCTCCTCGCCCACCACGCACCCGGGGCGGTGGTTTCGCTCGAGACCGCTGCCAGCCTGCATGGCCTCAGGCGCCCAGACTTCCGCACCATCTGGGTGGCGCTTCGCCACGGCCGGCACCGGCCGAACCTCGGGGATGACAGCTTCCGGTACCACTTCGTTCGCAGGCCATGGGAACCGGAGGACCTCGAGCCCGCACGTGTGCCGGGACTCCCCGGACTCGAGCTGAAGCGGTTCGCACTCCAAAGGCTCTACGCGGAGCTCGCCGCCGCGGAACGTTTCGGGCTCGCGGAACGGGTGGGACGCCAGCTCCTCCTCGGAGGAGTCACCCCCGAGGCCGTCGAGTGGGTGCTGCGCCAGCGCGGACTGACAGGCCCGAGGAGCCGATGTCACCTCGCACAGCTGGGACGGTCAGTCCTCACGTCTCCCATTGAGGAGCCGTGAGGCGGCGCCCATCCGGTGCCTTGCCCACGTCTGCGTCGTCCGGGAACACGCCCCGGTCCCACAGCTGGCACGTCACCGCCTTGTGCGCCTGGTCCAGGCCCTCGCAGTAGTTGGTGAAGAGGCACCGCCGCACCTCCTCTCCACGCCCCAGCCGCACCTTCTTGAAGAAGTCCGGGTCCGCGAGGCACTGCCGCGCCGCCCCCACCGCGTCCGCGTCCCCGCGCGCGAGTGCCTCTTCCGCCTGCTGGAAGGTGGCGATGCCACCGCAGGCAATGACCGGCGCCTGGAAGCCCGCTTCACGCACCGCGCGCCGGATGGGGGCCGCGAAGGGAAGGTTCCGCCCCCAGGGGCCAGGTGGGGGCAGCATCGCCGTGGGCATGCACGCGTGTCCGGAGGGGCCCGTGTACGGGTACGCCGCGGCGCCCACCTTCGGCTGCCGCGCGTCCTCGAACTTTCCGCCCCGGCTCAAGGAGAGGAAGTCCATCCCCGCCCGTGCGAACGCCACGCCGAAGTGCGCGACGTCCTCCGCGCCGCTCCCGCCCTCGATGACCTCGTCTGACAGGAACCGGCACCCGAGCGCGAGCTTCGTTCCCACCTCGGCGCGCACGGCCGCATACACCTCGAGCGGGAGCCGCAGCCGCCCCTCGCGCGTGGTTCCGTAGCCGTCAGTCCGCGAGTTCCGCGCGGAGAGGAAGCTCGCGAGCGTGTAGGCGTGGGCGCAGTGCAGCTCCACGCCGTCGAAGCCGGCCTCCAGGCAGCGGCGAGCGGCCGCCGCGAACAGGGGAGGAAGCGTGGTCGGCAAGTCGCGGATGTGCGGCAGGTGCACGTCCGTCACCCGCTCGCGGTGGCCCATCCGGTAGCTCTCGAACTCGCGCGCGGGCAGCAGCGACTCGAGTGTCGGCTCGTCGAGCTGGAGAAGCGTCGAGCGGAAAGCGGGCTCCGGTGCGTCCGCCAGGGCGGGGTCTCCCAGCAGCGCCGCGGCGCGGGCGCGGAGCGCGGGGTCGACGCGCAGGAACCGGGCGAAGAAGGCCTCCTTCGTCGGCCGCCGCTTGATGGCGAGGAAGTCGATGAGCTGGATAAACAGGCGCGTCCGGCCGCCGGATGCCCGCTTCACCGCGTCCACGAGCCGGGCCAGCCCCTCCACGTACCGGTCATGCCCCGCCCGGAGCAGCGGCCCGGACGGCACGTCCCGGATGCCCG
>JBDLRJ010000058.1:0-23090 GCA_039800145.1 Pseudomonadota bacterium
GACACCACTACCCAAGACAGCAAGTCGCCGATCTACGCCCTCACAAAAACCTCGATGCGGTCGTGCTCCCCGAACGGCGGGATGTCAGACGGACCGCGTAGGACCGTCTTCTCAACCGGACAGCAGCACGAGATGCGCGCGCCATCCCGGTGCGCCCGAAGTGGAGGAGCGACATGCAGGCACACCGGTACCAGGCGGAGCTGGAGCTCGCGACGAGGCTGGCGCTCGAGGCTGGGGCGCGCATCCGGGAGGAGTTCCACCGGGAAGGGGGGCCGCGTTCGTCCGGCCCGTCCCACGCCGAGGTGGATGCCGAGGTGGAGGCCTCCATCCGGGAGGGGCTGCGCACCGCCTTCCCCGAGGATGGCTACGTGGGCGAGGAGAGCGGCCGGCACGGCCCCGCCCGCGCGGCGCGCACCTGGTACGTGGACCCGCACGACGGGACCTCGGCCTTCCTCGAAGGGCACCGTGGCTCGGCGGTCTCCATCGGCCTCGTGGTGGACGGCGCCCCGGTGCTGGGCGTGGTGTACGCCCCCACGGCCCCGGACGACGGGGGAGATCTCACCACCTGGTCCGAGGGCGGGACGCTGTGCCGCAACGGCGCGCCGGTGGAGCGGCCCCCGCTGCCCGGTGCGCTCGGCGGGGACACGGTGGTGGCGTTCAACGCCACGTCGTCCCGGGGCGAGAAGCTCTCCCGCGCGCTCGCCATGGCCGAGCCCGGACGGGTGGTGGCCCGCGCGAGCATTGCCTGGCGGCTCGCGCTCGTGGCGGTGGGAGAGGCAGACGCGGCCGTCTCCCTGAGCGGCCCCACGGACTACGACGTGGCCGCGGGCCACGCGCTGCTCCGCGCGGTGGGGGGCGTGCTGCTGGACGCGGCCGGCAACCCGGTCCGGTACGGCGAGCGCGGGAGCGGACCGGGCAACGTCTTCGGTGGCCACCCGGCGGTGGCGTCCGCGCTCGCGGCCCGCGCGTCGAAGCGGCCTGCCTTCCGGCTGCCGGGGGACGGGCTCTCGGAGCGCTACCCCCACGCGCAGGTGAACCACCGGCACAAGGTGAGGGACGCAGGTCGCCTCGCGCGCGCGCAGGGGGCGCTGCTGGGGCAGGTCGCCGGTGATGCGCTCGGGGCCCAGGTGGAATTCTGCTCTCGGACGCAGGTGTTCCAGCGCTTCCCCGGCGGGGTGCGGGAGATGGGGCCGGGGGGGCCGTTCCAGACCCTCCCGGGCCAGCCCACGGATGACTCGGAGATGGCGCTGATGCTCGCGCGCACGGTGCTCGCGCGCGGGGGCTTCTCCCTGGAGGAGGCGCAGCAGGCCTACCGGGACTGGCTCGGCTCCGGCCCGTTCGACGTGGGCACCACCACGCGGCTGGGACTGGAGGGCGGAGACACCAGCGGCAGCGAGGCCAACGGCTCGCTCATGCGCATCTCCCCGCTCGCCGTGCACCTGTGGAGGAACGACCCGGAGGCGGCCGGGAGCATCGCCGTGCAGGACGCGAGCATCACCCACGAGAGCGCCGTCTGCATCGAGGCCACGGCCATCTACGCCTCGGCCATTGCGCTCGCGGTGCGCGAGGGGCTGCCGCCGCGTGCGCTGTATGACCGCGTGGCCGCGTGGGTGCGGAGCGACCCCGTCTTCGAGACGCCGGTGAAGGCCCTTTTCTCCGGCGACGACGTGGAGCCGGTGAAGGACTTCCACACGCACGCGGGCTGGGCGCTGGTGGCGCTGCGCAACGCCTTCCACCAGCTGCTGCACGCCCCCTCGTTCGAGGAAGCGGTGGTGCGCACGGTGTCCCAGGGAGGGGACGCGGACACGAACGGGGCCATCGTGGGGGCGCTGCTCGGGGCGGTGTACGGTCGGGACGCGGTGCCGCTGCGTTGGCGGCGGACGGTGCTCTCGTGCCGAGCCGTCACGGGGCGGCAGGTGAGACCTGCGCCCTTCTGGGCGGACGACCTGATGGAGCTCGCCGAGCAGCTCGTGGCCACCGGGCCGCTGCACGAGTGGGAGCGGACCCCGGCCGAGCCGGGGGCAGAGCAGGTGGTGACGCTCGAGCAGGTGCGCAAGCAGCGCGCGGCGGAGGCCGAGGTCCGGGCGGAGCTCCGCGCGGAGGCCACCGCGGCGCTCGAGGCGCTGGAGCAGCTGCGGCTGCTCGCCAACGGGCTTGCACTCTTCTCCGGCTTCCCCATGCCCGCCGACAGCCGGGTGGACGCGAACGGGGTGAGCGCACCGCTGCGGGGACTGGCGAACGCCCCGGACCCGGTAGCGGCCGCCGTGGGCCAGGCGCTGGTGCTGCTCACCCGCGTGGCAGCGGGGACTACCGGGAAGGAAGGCGGCGGCCGGAGTTGAGGGATGGCTGCCTTGTCGGGCAGGCCTGCAAGAACATTCCACGCTGCTCTAAATGCAACCGCGGGCCGGGGCCCCTGGGCGGATGCCCACTCCGCGGTGGCGGACCCGCGTCTCCACGTCGCCGGCCGGCTGACATGCCTCGGGGCGGCGGCCACCGGGCCGTCGTCGCGGCTTCGGCGGGAGGGGCCCGCGTGGCCCCCTCCGGCCGTCGTCAGGCGCGCGAGCGGGCGAGCGTGAAGAGCCGTTCCACGCCGGCCGCGGTGGCGGGGTGGCCGCGGGCGAGCTCCTCGCCGTCTGCGCCGAGGATGACCAGCGTGGGCACGGCGCGGATGGCGTAGGCGTCCGCCCGCGCCCCGTCCCGGTCGATGTCCACCTTCTCCAGCTCCACCTCCGGGTGGCGCTCCACGAAGGCCTCCAGCAGCCGCGAGCGCTCCATCTCCTTGCAGGGAGGGCACCAGCGCGCGGTGAATTTCAGCAAGGTGAAGGTGGGCTTCGCAGCTGTCTTCATGCCTGGAACACGGGCCATGCGTCTCGCTCTCCGGGGGTGAGGGTCTTGGACTCCTCGGCGCACAGCCGGGAGAGGAAGGCGTCCACGGCCGAGAGCTCCTCTTGGGGAAGCTCGCCGGGGCAGAAGGTGCGCTCGAAGCGCCGCAGCTCGTCCTCGCCGAGGGCCTCTGCACGCCCCAGCGAGACGAGCGCCTCGTGCGAGACGTGCCCGTAGCCGCGCGGCCCGAAGAAGGCCTCGAGCGCGGCCCCGATCCTCCGGCACCGTTCCGCGCTGCGGCGCCAGGTGCGGGACGTCACCTCCAGCCGCTGCCCACCCGGGCAGGTGGAGAACGTGGCCTCGAGCGTGCCGAACCCGCCCAGGTGCCACGCCCTGGACAGGTACAGCTGGGGGCTCCAGTCCGGTGCGCGCACGAGCGCCTCTCGGCAGAGCGCGCGGAGGGGAGCCTGGGAGAGGGGGCGGTGGGCCATGGACGGAAGGAGGACGGGGAGGGGCGCGGGAGTATTCACCCGGCGTGCAGACGGGGGACGTCTGCGCGGAGGGCGCGCGGTGCGTCCGTGGGGGGGGACCGCGGGAGCCGGGCGCGGGCGCCGAGCCACCAGCCGTGGACGCGCCGCAGCTCGGCTTCGGTGGGGGGGCGGTTGCGCAGGCCTCGCAGCTGCCCGAGCCGCCAGCGGCCGCCCACGCCCCGGAGCACCTCGAGCGTGAGCGGCTGGCCTTCCAGCTCCACGTGGAAGAGCAGGTGGGTGCCGGCGAGGGCGCTGCCGGCATACGCCCCCACGCAGTGCTCGAGCCGCACCCCCTCCGACCAGAGGGCGCCCGCGGTGGCGAGCGGTTCCACCGTGAAGCCCGGCTCCTCGTGTCGGCCCAGCGGCGCGGGCAGGGGCGTGTCGTCCTCCACTTCACCGTGCGGAACCGAGGCCCTGTCGTGCCGGTGCTGCTCCCACTGGAGGATGAACGCCTGGGCCACCTCCGGGCCGAACTCCGCCTCGAACTCCCGGAGCACGTGCGCCCGCTGCGCCCGGAACGAGACCCGCTCGATGGAGGCGTCCCGCGGGACGGGGCCCTCGCGCCCCGCGAGGAGGAGGAGCTCGTCGAGCGTGACAACGGGCTCCGGGCTGCCGGGCCGGTACAGGCGCGCCGAGTGCCGGGACACCCAGCGCACCGCGGAGGCCTGGACCTCGCGGGGGAGGTCCGGCAGCCAGGCCGTCCCCCCGATGTGCGTCTTGAGAGCCTTGAACCAGCGCCGCTGCGCGAGTGCCCGCGAGGGGAGGTCCTCCGGCGCAAAGGCGAGCGGCGGCGGGAGCCACAGCAGCGTTGCGCCCACGCACGGGTGCGCCCGCCTGAGCAGCAGGGCCTGTTCCCGCAGCCGCCGCTCCCGCTCTGCCGGGGGCGCGTGGGACAGGGCGTAGAAGGCCTCCGGCAGGTCGGAGTCGCGGAGCGTGGCCTGGCCGCGCCGCGCGCCGAAGCCGGCCCAGTCCTCCAGCAGCGGCGCGAGCGCGCGCTTGAGCGCAGTGCCCTGGAGCACCGCCTCCCGGAAGGTGCGCGCAGCCTGCCTCCCCGCACCGTCCGAGCCGCGTGCGTGGGCGAGCGCGAAGACGAGCGCGCCCGGTGTGGCAGCGGCGAGCTGGCGGAGCCGCCCGGAGGGATCGGCCGAGAGCGCCACGTAGAGCGGCCAGCGGATGCCGGGAGCGAAGCACCGGACCGCGTCGTGGAGGGAGGGCGACAGCTGCCCGGCGTAGGCGTGCAGGTGGCGAGAGAGGTGCTCCACGGCCGCCTTCCAGTCGGCCCGGGAGGGGCGGTGGTCGGCCCGCTCCCGGCTGCGTTGGAGGCCCCAGGCGCGGGACAGGGCGAAGGACAGGTGGGCCACGAAGCCCCGCACCACGTCCGCGCCCGGCCCGTTGCAGGGCACGCCCCGCACCACGCTCCAACAGGGCACGTCCCCGTCGAAGCCGTCTCCGGCCGTGCGCGTGTCCAGCGTGAAGGCCCGTGGGGACGTGCCGTGCAGCGAAACCTCCAGCCGGCCGGGAGAGGACCGGCAGGCGAGTTCGAGGCTGCCGTTGGGACCGAGGCGGAGCGTGGAATTCATGGACGCGTGGACCGGCGACGGCGAGGGACGGGGAGCGCGCCCCTGCCCCGCGCTTGCCCGTTGAGTGCTGCAGACAGGGCCGAGCGGGTGACGGCGCAAGGGACGAACGCGCCGCGGGGGAGCGCGGGCAGGTGTAGGGCAAGGCGGCGCGGAGGCGCCTCCCGCGGGGCGCGTGCCGGGCACATCAGAAGGGACACTCCGGGAGGACCGTGGGTGTGTCTCGGACGGTGGGTGGTTCTCGGACGGTGGGGTCCAGCCCGTGCGTGCGCGCGAGCCCTTCCCACCAGGCCACGACGAGCGCCCGCTGCTCGGGGCCGGGGGCGCGGTTGCATTCCCCGAGGACCTGCTCCAGCCGGGCCTGCGCCGCGGGACCGCGCACGTACACCGTCAGCCCCATCCCGGCTGCCTCGGCGTGGAAGAAGAAGGCGGTGCCGGCGGCCGCTGCCTCCACGAACTCGGCCACGCAGTGCTGCTGGGTGCGTCCCTCCGCCTCGAGCGCGGACGCGGTGGTGAGCGGCGAGAGCCGGAACCCCGGCAGCTCGCAGCCGCCGAAGGGGTTGGGGAGGGAGAGGTCCACCTGTCCCTGTCGGTCCACCTGGACCTGCGCGGGGTATGTCTCGGCGAGCGCCTGCAGCCGCTCGGCCCACGGCACGCACGGGATGGAGAACAGCTCCCCACCGTCTTCCGACGTCTCGGGGAAGTACGCCTCCGCGTTCATCTCCTCCATCACTTGGAGCGTGTCCTCCCAGTCCTCGCGCTCCCACGCGTCCAGCTTCCCGGCCAGCCGATGAGGGGCGAGGCGGCGTGGCAGCACCGCCTCCCGCGAGAACACGCCCCTGGACAATGAATCCGGCGTCCAGCCCAGCGGGAGCGGCTGCGCGGCGTGCGCGGACAGCCAGCGGACGAACGCGTCCTGCACCCGTGGGGGCACCCTGGGCCCCTCGCCGTAGAAGGCGGGAAACCGCTTGAGCGTCCGGAACCAGCGCTGCTGCGCCTCGAGCGTGGCGGGGACGTCTTCCGGGACGAACGCCACCGGCGCCGGGAGCCACACCAGCCGCCCGTCCACGCCGGCGAGCACCCGCCGGAGCAGGGTGCGTTGGTGGAGGATGCGCTCGCGCCGCTCCTGCAGCGGTGCCTCCGCGAGGGCCTGGAGCCTGCGGGCCTCGCCGCGCAGCGTCACCCGGCACCCCAGCAGGGACCAGTCCTCGAGCAGCGGGTCCAGGGCCTTTCGCACCGGCTGGCCCTCGACCACCGCGTCCCGGAAGGCGCGCGCGGCCTCCGCGCCCTGCGCATCCGATTGGGCCGCGTGCACCAGCGCCAAGGAGAGCGCGCCGGGCACCGCGTCCGCGAGCTGTGCGAGCCGGCCCGTGCCGTCCGCGGCCAGGGCCTCGTACACCGCCCAGCGCAGGCGCGGCGGGAAGCCCCGGGCGAGCGCCCAGGCGCGGGGGGCCAACCGCGCCTCGAGGTGGCACCAGGCCTCCGCGACGGACTGCCTGAGTTGCGCAACGTCCCGCCGCCACGCGCTCCCGTCGTCCGTGCCCAGCCAGGAGCTTCGCAGGGCGGCCATCACCGCGATCCGGAAGCGCGCGAGCGGCATCCCCGTCAGCGCGCCGAAGGGCTCGCCCGCCGGCTGCGCCTCGAGGGAGACAGACAGAGCCCGGCTCCCACCGAGCAGCCGGAGCGTCACCCCCGCGGGAGAGAGCGCCCGCTCGAGGAGCAGCTCGCGCCGCGCGCCGAGCGTGAAGTGCAGCTCGAGCCACAGCTCGCGCTGTGTGACGGGCGGAGAGGGGGGAGGAGGGTGGAGGGGCATGGGGGCTCGAAGGCGCCGGTGGTGCGCTGCATGTCCGCGGAGGGAGGCGGGCTCACGCTCCAGGGTGAAGCCCGGGCCATGGCCCGCGCTGGATGACGGGTGGAGAGGGAGGCGGAGGGTGGAGGGGGCTCGAAGGCGCCGGTGCTGCGTTTGCGGTTACGCCGGGGGAGGCGGGCTCACGCTCCAGGGTGCAGCCCGGGCCACGGCCCGCGCGGGGTGACGGGTGGAGAGGGCGCCGGAGGGTGGAGGGGCATGGGGGCTCGACGGCGCCGGTGGTGCGCTGCATGTCCGCGGAGGGAGGCGGGCTCACCTCCCGAGGCGAGGCCGCGCGCGCGTCCGCACGGCCGTGGCCCCTCCCGCCCGAGGCACGGCGCGGACCGTGAAACGCGCGGGAGAGCGCCTGGGCGTTACGTCGTGCCGCCGCGGCGGGGGTTGCGGGCGCGGCGGAGGGCGTCCTCGAGGCGACGGACCAGGTCCCGGTCCTGGGGATCCGCGGCCGCGCCGGTGTCGTCCGGCTGCTGGACGGCCTCGTGGGCGCGGAAGCGCTCCTGCATGTCGCGCTTCTGCTCGGTGAGGAACATCACGTCCAGGTCCGAGCCGCTGCTGCGCTGCTTGCTGAGCGCGCGCCGGGCGGCCATCAGCTTGGACTTGCTGGTCCCGTAGCTGCGTGCGTCCCCGTAGTCGAACGCGAACGGGGCGAGCCGCTCGGCGAGGGCCTTCGCGCGCGGCGTGCCCACGGCCTCGAGCCGTTGCACCGCCTCGCGGATGGCGGCGGCGGCGTCCTCGTACCGCTGCTGCTCGGCGAAGTCCCGCGCCCGCTTCTGGGCGTTGGCGGCGAACACCACGGCGGCGGCCTCGGTCACCTCGGTGCGCGGGGCATCCCCGGGCCTGGTGGCGAAGGCGAGCGTGGCGGAGAGCTCCTGGGACTGCGGCAGGTTGGTCACCGCGTCGTTCCACCGGGCGGTCACCTTCAACTCGACGGCGCCCGCCCGCGCCTTCGTCCGGGGCAGCTCGAGCGAGAGCACCAGGTCCTTGCGCTCCTCGCAGGAGAGATCGTCCAGCTGCACGCGGAGCACGCCGTCCGAAAGCGAGGATTTCTCCTCGTTGAGCAGCACGGCCTTCCCACCCGCGACGGAGATGGAGAGCTCCACCCCCGTGGCGCGCACGCCGAGCAGACCGCCCAGCTCCTGGGCGAACGCGTCCTTGATGGCGTCTTCGTCCTTTGCCACGTAGGCGTTCCCGCGGGACTGGTCCGAGAGCCAGGCGAGGAACTCCGCGTCGTGATCTTCGCCGAAGCCGAACCAGGAGACGGACAGCCCGTCGAGCTCGGTCGCGAGGAGTGCGGACCAGCCCGTGCGGTCATCCTCTGCGAGCCCCCGGTTGGCGTGGCCGTCGGTGAAGAGCAGCACCCGCCGCACGGCGTCCGAGTGGGGAGGCGGCGCGGAGCGGAGATCCGAGACGGCCCCCTTCAGCCCGCCGGACATGAAGGTGCTCCCCGCGTCCGCGAGGATCTCCACCGCGGCGCGCAGCTGCGCCTTGCCCTCCGCGTGCATGGGGGTGGGCGGCAGCACCTGGTGCACGGAAGATTCGAAGGAGGTGATGCCGAGCCGGTCCTGCGCGGACAGCTCCGAGGCGAGCGCGTGGAGGGCCTGCTGCACGGCGCGCAGCTTTCCTCCCGCCATGGAGCCCGAGACGTCGATGCAGGCCACCAGGTCCAGTGGCGGGCGCTTGCGGTCCGTTCTCCCGCCCGCTTCGAGCCGGAGCAGGGCGTGCAGGGAGCGCGTGCCGGGTTTGCAGCGGTCCTGCTCGAGCAGCAGTTGGACTTCCAGGGCGTTGGACATGGTGGCTCCGGGGTTGAGGGCGGACCGCGTCAGTGCGGCCGACTCCAAGGGGTGGTGCGGCAGTCGGGTGGCGTTTTTTCCCCCCGGAGCGGCGGCTGGATGCTCGAGGCCCCGCACTCAGTACCGGGATGCTTGTCGCACGACCGTCTGACAGTCCGGGGTCACGGGAGCACGACCGCATCGAGGTTTTTGTGAGGGCGTAGATCGGCGACTTGCTGTCTTGGGTAGTGGTGTCGTGGGGTTATGCGTGGTGAGGAGATCCGAGCCCTGGCGGCGGCCTCCCGAAGAATCTCCGGAGGATCGACACCCGCCCCGTCCTGTGTTTCCTGCCCCGGCATGGCACGGAAGAAGACGCTGAAGGACTTCACGGAAGAGGACCTGCGCCACGAGATGACGGCGCGCTTCGCGGATACGCACTACCGGGCAGGCATGTCCCTTTCGGAGATGGAGTTGGCGGTGTGGGCCGCTTACGGAATGGAAAACGCCGCGTCACTGTCTGCGCTGCAGGCGCTGTTGGCTCGGCGGCCACTCGAGAAGCCCACGGGCAAGCCGTGTCCTCGCTGCGGCAAGCGCACCCCGGTGAAAGCGAAGGACAGGCCGCGCACGCTGCGCACCATGGCCGGCATCGTCACCCTCGTCCGCAACTACCACCACTGCGAGGGCTGCTCTGTGGGCTTCTGTCCGGCGGACGCACAGCTGGACGTCCCGGACGAGGGCGAGCTGTCCCGCGAGATGGAGAAGCGCGTGGCGGACTTCGCCGTCAACGACGTCTACGAGCAGGGCGCTGCGCGGTGGAACCTCCACTACCGGTTGCCGCTGTCCGACAACCTCCTGCGTCGCGTGGCTCACCGCCTCGGCGCCCAGTGCGAGGCGACGGACATGGGGCTGTTGCAGCAGGCGCTCAAGCCCGCCGGGGCCACGGCCGAGATGCTGGTGGTGCAGGTGGATGGCAGCATGCTGCCCATCCGCGGCAGCGAGCCCTGGAAGGAGGCGAAGGTGGGCGTCGTCTACCACCACGACGTCGACACACGCCGTCCCATCCCCGGCACCGCGCGCTACGTCTCCGTCGTCGGCACCGTCGCCAACTTCGCTCCCGCCCTCGAGGAAGTCCTCGTCACCGAGAGAATGGACGACGTCCGCACCGTCGTCTGGCTCGGCGACGGCGCGCCCCACAACTGGACGCTCGCGGACCAGGTAGCCGCTGACGCCGTGCAGGTGCTCGACTGGTACCACGCCGTCCAGCACGCCACCGACTGCGGCAAGGTGCTGCTCGAAGAGGACTCGGCCCTCCTCCCACTTTGGCAGACGCGCGCCGAGTCTCTCCTCGCCGATGGCGATGTCGATGCCCTCGTGCAGGAGCTCATGGACTGCGTGCCCCTGCTGCCGCGGCGTGGCAAGGCCGAGTCTCTCGCCGCCATCGACGGGCTCGTCCGCTACTACCGCACCAACCAGCACCGCATGAAGTACCGCCTCTTCCTCGAGCACGGCTTCCCCATCGGAAGCGGCGCCGTCGAGAGCGCTCATCGCCACGTCCTCCAGTGCCGAATGAAGCGCGCGGGACAGCGGTGGGACTTCCACAATGCACGCCGCATGGCGCACCTGCGCGCCGCCTACCGCACCGGCGGCCCAGCACGCTTCTACGACTCCATCCAGCGCGCCCACCGGGACACCCTCCGCGGCCGCGAGCGGTTGAAGGGCCGTCGTCATGGCTTCCACTTCGCCCGTCAGGGCGTCAGGGACCGGCTCCGAGCCTCAATCTGATCGTACGCCCCGCCGTTCGTCGGCCGTTCGTTCTCCGGGCGAGGCCGGCCGGGTTGTCGTGAGCCGACCGTCGCGCCTCGAGGGTGTGAGCAGAACGTGATGAGACTTTCGTCCTCCTGACATCGAAATGTCAGGCCTGCGTGGCACTCTGGAAACTCCAGGGGGGACGTCGTGCCCGAAATCTGTCGCTTCTACGGACTGCTCGTCCGGATGTATTTCGACGACCACCCGCCACCTCACGTCCACGTCCACTATGGCGAGTTCGAGTTGGTGATGCAGATCGACACACTGGAACCTATTCGCGGCGAACTTCCCCCGAGGGCTCTCTCGCTCCTGCGGGAATGGGTGCTCGCCAACCGCGATTTGCTGATGCAGAATTGGGTGCGTCTCGAAGCCGGGCTGCCTCTGATTCCGGTCAAGCCGCTGGAGTGAGCCACCGTGGACAGGATCGTTCAACTGGAGGTCACGGGCCCACACCGACTCTTCGTTGTCTTCGAAGACGGCCTCTCGGGCGAGTTGGAGCTTCTCCACCGTCTGAACGGTCCCATGCTCGAGCCGCTCCGAGACCCGGACGTATTCCGCCGGGTGCACCTCGATGAGTACGGCGTCCCCACCTGGCCCAATGGTGCAGACCTCGCCCCGGACGGCCTCTACGCTCGCCTCAAGGGCAGTCCTGCGTAGCGCAACCGGCGCGCCGCCCCTTCAGCCCAGCACGTACCGCCGCGCCCACTCGAGCACCTCGAGGTCCCTCGCCATCCCGCTCTCCTTGCGCCCCTTCCGGATGAGCCCCGGGGCCTCGTCCCAGGTGGCCCAGCGCACCTCGGCCGTCTCCGCGTCGTGCGGTCCCGCGTCCGCCACCCAGTGCATGACGAAGTACTTGTTCGCGGTGGTGCTCCCCTCGAACCAACCCGGGATTTCAACGAGCACCCGGGCCTCTACGCCCAGCTCCTCCCGCACCTCTCTCAGCGCCGCCTGCTCCGGGCTCGCCCCGTCCAGCCGCCCCTTCGCGTGCGTCCACTCAAGCTCGTCGTAGCCGGGGTTGGGCGTGGGGCGCCGCAAGAGCACCCGCTGCCCATCCGGGTGCACCACCACGCCACCGGCGGACCGGGACATCCCCGGCCCCGGTTGCTCCGTCTTCCGCGCAGGCTTCACGTCACACCTCCCAGGGTGAGCCACTCGAAGGCCGTCTCCTCGAACTCCGAGAAGGACGGGTCCACCAGGTACAGCGTCGCCGCTCCCTCCGCAGGCGGGTGGAGGCCGACGCGGTAGGAGCCCCCGCCCTGTCCGGCCACCGACAGCGTCCGCACCGACGCCCGCTCCACGGCGCGGCTCGCGTCGTCCACGAGGTGACCGAGCCCGGTCACGCACCGCCGGTGGCTCACGTGCCCGGCCACCTGGACCAGTCCCGGCGGCAACGCGTGCGGCTCGAAACGCCTCGGTGATTCCGCGCGGAAGCACCAGTCAGGATCCTTCTCTGACGCCTTGAGCGCCGGCCTGTGGTGAAGCAGCCCTCCGCCTTCCTGCCGCGTCCGGCCCGTCACGTTCAAAGGGTGCAGCGACAGCGGTGCGGTTCCCCCCGCCATCCAGCCCGCGGCCACGCGCGCCACCGCCTCGGCCAGGAGCTGCTGCAGCGCCTCGGCCACCTGCCGCGCCCCGGCCCCTTCCGACAGGCCCAGCATCCGGAGCTCGCGCTGCGTCACCCCCGCGTGCGTGAGCAGCACCTCCGTCCCACCTCCCGGCAACCGGCCCACGGCGGCCAGCCGCATCCGCCCGTGCAGGAGCAGCGCCCTCACGAGCGACCGCTGGGTCACCGTGAAGCTCTGCAAATCCCTCCGGGCGAGGTCAGCCGTGGGGACGTCCGGGAAGCGCGCGTGGAACTCCGCGGCGAGCGCGGCCCGCACCGGTGACTGCGCGTCCAGCTCCTCCACGCGGTGGCCCAGCGCCCGCGCCTCCGCCCAGGCCGCGTCCGAGATGCCGGCGAGCTCCATCACCCGCGCGAGATCATGGTTCCCCCCGAGCAGCACCACCTGGTCCGGCGGATGGGACGCCAGCCAGGTGAGCAGCGCCTCGCCCTGCCGCGCGGCGTCCGCCACCGTCATGCCCTCCTCGAGCTTGTAGTCGAAGTGGTCTCCCATGGAGACGAGCCCCACCTCCGGCCGCAGCCGGCCGTCCTCGCCGAGCAGCCCCGCGTCCCCGAGCCCTCCGAGCACGCGCCGGAGCGAGCCCTGCGGATCCCCCATCACCCACCAGCGCTCGCGCCGCAGGCCATCCGGCGGCGCCACCATCCAGCCCCGCTTCCCCGCTGCCTCCGCCACCTCCACGGCCTTCGACACCCGCGCGCGCTCGTCCATGAAGACGTCTGTAACGCACCCCTCTGACGCTGCCTACCCGGTCATCTGACCGCGCTGACACCCGGCCCGTTCGCTGTCACAGGACACCCACGACATGGATGCACTCCGGGGACAGCGGGAGACGTTGGCGGTGGTCGGGCCCACCGTGCGAGTGGCCCTGGCCCACCTCGGGCACCAGCTGCTGCACGTGCAGCGGGAAGTGCTTGCGCGCCACCGCGCCCAGCTTCTGCTTCACCACCTGGCGCACGCGCGCGAGGTACGCCCTCGCCGAGGGCTCACCGTCCACGGCGGCAGCCCCCTCGTCCACGAGCCGCCGCAGTACCTTCGTCGTGCTGTCCGCCACCCACGGCTGCCTGGCGCACACCGCGAGCACCTCGGCCAGGGCCGCCGAGGAGTCCGAATACAACCACCCGTCCTCCCCGCCCTGCACCCGCGCGCGGGCGAGCGCGGCGAGCCAGGCCAGCGGCAGCGGCGCGAGCACCACCGGCACGTGGCCCACCCGCGCGGTCCCGGACTCGAGGTCCACCACCAGCTCCGGGGCGCCGAGGCCATCCAGCCGGCGCTGCCCCAGCACCGACACGCTCTCCCACGTGGCCTCCACGAGATCTGGCAGGAGCCGGCGCAACCGCGGCAGCGGGAGCGGCTCCAGCTGCACCTCGACCGAGGAGGGGGCGCGGACGCTGCCGTCCGGGAAGCCCACCGCGCCGCCGGGCTGCCCCGGGAAATAGAAGCCCTTCACCCCGTCCCCACCGCGCACGCCGAGCGACACCTCGAGGAACTCGTCCCGCTGCCGCCCCAGGAAATTGAACGCCGTTGCAGCCTCCAGCGCAGCGCGCCGGTGACGACCCGGGAAGACCGCGAAGCGCACCGGCTGGGGGCGGGACGTGAGCGCGCGGGCCCACCGCCACCCTGCCTCTCCCACGCCGTCCTCCACCACCTCGCGTCCCAGTTCCAGCGGGAGCCGTTCCCCCAGGCACGCACGCAGCTGCGCGTACGCCGCGCCGGGACCGAGCAGCTCCTGGTCGAAGTGTGCCGCCGAGCGCTCACCGAGCAGCACGCACCGCACCTCCACCACCTTCTCCCCGCGCACCCCCGCGAGCCCCCACAGGAGCTGCACCAGCGGCGCCGGGTTCCTCCCCACCACTGCCCACACCCGAACCGACGAGTCCATCCATGCCCCCTGCACTGACCGAACGCCTGCCCACCGCTGTCTACACCGCCCGCGCGGACCTGCCGTGGTCTGACGCGTGGAACCTCCACCCGCTGTTCGACCAGCTCGCCTTCCGCGCCAACCTGCTGCTGCAGGGGCCCAAGGGCATCGGCAAGACGCTGTCCTTCCAGGCGTGGGCGGCCCGCAACCGCTGCCCCCTCGTCACCTTCGACTGCTCCGAGGACGTGCGCCGCTCGCACCTGCTCGGGATGTACGTGCTGCGGGGCAACGAGACGCCGTGGGTGATGGGGCCGCTCACCACGGCGGTGGACATCGCCAACGAGGCGGGCCGTTGCCTGCTGGTGCTCGAGGAGCTCAACGGCCTCACCCCGCAGATGCAGAAGGTGCTCAACCCGCTGTCGGACTTCCGGCGGCGCCTCGAGGTGCCCGAGTGCGGCCGTGTCTTCTCGCTCCAGCCGGGCGCGCAGCTGTGGCTCGTGGGCACCCTCAATGCCACGGCCTACGGCGGGGTGTACGCGCTCAACGAGGACCTGAAGAGCCGCTTCCGGATGCTGGCCCTGGACTACCCGTCTCCCGAGGCCGAACGCGCGCTGGTGGCGAGCCACTTCCCGGACGGCGTGGACCCGGGGCTGCTCGACAAGGTGATGCTGCTCGCCCGCGAGAGCAGGCAGAAGGCGCTCGAGTACGCGCTCTCGCCGCGGGACGTGGTGCAGCTGCTCGAGGACGCGCAGGTGCTGGGGGTGAAGCGCGCGCTGCGGCTGGTGCTGGGGAAGTTCGAGGGGACGGACGCCGAGACGGTGAAGCAGCGCATCCACTCCATCTTCCACCTGAAGCTCACCGGGGCGCCGTGACATGGACCAGCCCTCGCTCGTGGCCGCTGCCTACAAGACGGTGGAGACCTTCGCGGGGCTGGTGCAGCGCCCGCTGAAGCTCCGCAACGGCAAGACGCCGCAGACGGACGGCACGCACATCCAGGCCCCGTTCAAGCACCCGTCGCTCTACTGCATGGTGGAGCACGAACTCTCGCACGTGCTGTTCCAGAGCGACCTGGACGGGAAGCGGCGCTTCGCGGACGAGTTCCCGGAGCCCCTCCAGCCGCTCGCTGCAAAATTGTACAACCTGCTCGAGGACGAGCGGGTGAACTCGCTCTGGGGCGAGCTCTACCCGGGCAGCCTCGCGGAGATGCAGGCGCTCGGGCTGCGGACGATGCTGCGCCACCGGCCGCGCGCCCACGACGACCTGGTCACCTTCGCGCTCTGCATCCACGCGCGGGTGCCGAGGATGCCCGTGGGCCCTCTCAGCCCGTTCGCGCCCATCGTGGAGCGTGCGCTCGCCGAGGTACGTCTCGGGTCCCCCGCCTCCACCCTCATCGCCGCACGGCGGCTGCTCGGGGACCTCTCGCTCGCGTGGGGCTTCTGCGACCTTCCTCCGCCCGACCTCGAGGCGACGGCGCGCGCGGAGAACACCGCTGCCCACCAGCGGCTGGACGACCTGGAGATGCCCCACGTCGCTTCGGACACGCCCTCGGCGGCCACGGCCCGGGCGCTCGGGGCCGCAGCGGCGGTGGAAGGGGCGGACGAGGCCTCGGTGAGGGCCGCCCTCGAGGCCTCGCGGCAGGAGGCGCGCACGTGGCTGGACGAGGTGCGCCGGCGGCTGCAGCAGGCAGGGCAACGCACGCAGGACGGGTGGATGCTGCGGGATGTCCGGGATCTCGTGGTGCTCAAGGACATCCCCGCGGGCGAGCTGCCGAGGCCTCCGCGGCTCGCTCCCGAAGACGCGCTCGCGGCGGCGCGGTTGTCGCAGGTGCTGCGTCGAGTCCGGGCCCGGCGCACGCAGCGGCTCTCGGACTCCGGGCTCGCGGTGGACCTCGAGGCAGCGCTGCAGCGGCAGGTGGCGGGTGCTGCGGGGCCGGTCTTCCGCGAGGAGGTGACCGGGCGGGGACTGCGCGCGCTGCTGCTCGTGGACCGCTCGTCCTCCATGGCGGGCGAGCCCACCGCGGAGGTGGAGCGCGCCGCGCGGATTCTCCGCCACGCGCTCACCCAGCCGGGCCTCTCGCTGGAGACGTGGGGCTTCCGCAGCCGGGGGAAGGCCGCGTACCTCGAGCGGGTGCCGGAAGGCTCGGACCTCGTCACGTGTGCCGCGCTCCCGCTGCACGGCCAGACGCCGCTGCACATCGCGCTCGGGGCCGCGGCCAACCGGCTGCGCGAGCAGGCCGAGGTGTCACACCTGTTCGTGCTGACGGACGGCAAGCCGGTGTTCACGCCCACGAGGCTGCGCACGGGGACCGACACGCTCCAGGCGCAGGTGCGGGACGCGGTGCAGAGCGCGCGGCGCCACGGCGTGGGGGTGAGCTGCCTCGTGGTGGGAGACGACCTGCCGGACGCGGACGCGTTCGAGATGTTCGGCCCACGGCGGCACTGGGCACGCACCGGGACGGACGCGCTCGCCGGGACGCTCATCCGGTGGGTGACCTCGGCGCTCGTCCATTCGCTTCGCACCTCGTGACAACCCATTCGCCGGGTGGGAGAAACCGACACCCGGTCGTACGACGGAGGGAGCCCCCATGCTGCGTCTCGTCTCGTCCAACTCGCCCGCGCAGCTCGCCGCGGCGCTCGCAGCGGAACTGCACGCGTGGCGGGAGCAGCAGGGCCCCTTCGCGCCGGCGCACGTGGTGGTGCCCCACAAGGCCCTGTCCGAGTGGCTCATGAACGAGCTGTCGGAGCTCCACGGAGCGGTGCTCAACCTCCACCGGCTGTCTCCCCAGGCGCTGACGCGCACCGACGACGAGATGGGGCTCGTGGGCCGCATCTACGCCGCGTTCCAGGACGAGGCCTTCCTTGAAGAGGCCGCGTTCGTGCGGCAGTACGTCCACGGGGAACCGGGAGGTGCAGCACCCGCCGCGCGCGCACGCAGACAGAAGCTCCGGGCCCTCGTGCTCGCGCAGCGCACCGCCGCGCTGTTCCGCAGCTACCGGGAGCAGAGCCCCGGCTTCCCCGAGCTGGACGAGTGCCCGGCGTGGCAGCGGCTCTTGTGGAAGCGCGTCGTCGTGGAGTCCTCCGCGCGCGCGGTGCCGGAGCTCCCGCGCCTGTTCCTGTTCGACGTGGCAGCCCCCGCCGAGGCCCTCCTCCGCGAGGTGAAGCGCCGCGCGGACGCCGGATGCGAGGTGACGGTCTTCGTGCGCGTGGCAGCCCCCGTTCCTCTGACGCTCGAGGCCCCGGTGTTGGACGAGGCGCTGGACTCGGTGCAGGCGGTCCTGGCGGCATGGCGGGGGCTGGGCGCGGTGGAGGAGCCGTTGCGCGTGGAGCCGCCCGGGGCCGCGGGCGTCCTGGGAGTCCTCCAGTCGCAACTCGCCGGGGTCGAGCCTCCTGCCGGCGCGCTCTCGGACCCGCCGCCCACGCTTCGCTTCGTGAACGCACCGTCCATCCGCCGCGAGTGCGAGTGGGTGGCAGCGGACCTCTGGCGCGCGGTGAAGGCACACGGCCTGCGCTTCCACGAGGTGGCGGTGGTCATCCCGCGTGAGCAGCAGGACGCGTACCTCCCCGCGCTCGGCGCCGCGTTCCAGGAGGCCCACCAGGTCCCGCGGGTGGAGTGGGAGGGCGCCCTCACCCGCACCAGCCGCGTGGCGCGCGCCGCGCGGGAGCTGCTCGACCTGCCACTCGGGACGCCGGGCCGGGCGCAGCTGGTCTCACTGCTCACGCACCCCGCGCTGTGCAGTCTCTACGAGGAGGCCGAGCCCGCCGAGTGGGAGACCTGGCTGGACGCGGTGGGCATCTTCCACGGAGCGCACGCGGGGGACCACGCCGGTACGTACCTCGAGGACACGCAGGCCGCGAACTGGGACCAGGGGCTCCGCCGGCTCGCACTCGGCGCGTTCCTGGCCGGTGAGCGCTCGGGGGCAGAGGGCTGGTTCCGCGGGAACACCCTCGTCGAGGAGCGCACGCAGTCCCAGCAGGGCTCGGTCGCCACGCTGCTGCGGCTGGCCCGCTCGCTCGTGGCAGACGCGCACTTTCTCCGCCGGGCCGAGTTGCCGGTGTCCGAGTGGACGCAGGTGTTGCGCGACTACCTCGCGGTCCACCTCCAGCCCACCACGAAGGGCTCGCTCGAGGAGCGCGGCGCGGTGCTGCGTGCCGTGTCGGGGTTGTCTGCCTTCGGCGCCGCGGGAGCCGTGGTCCCCTACGAGTGGATCCACGCGCTCGCGGTGGGCGCGCTGGAGGGCCTGACGGGCCAGGGGCTCGGCCGGCTCACGCAAGGGGTGGTGGTGGGCTCGCCCGAGTCCCTCCGCGGGGTGCCCTTCCGGTACACCTACGTCCTGGGCATGGAAGCCGGGGCAATCCCGGTCCGGGACCGCGGAGACGAGTTGGATGCCCGCCCCGTACCGCCCGCGTCGGCGCGGCTCGCCTCGTGCGCGGCCTTCGTCGACCTCCTGTCTCTCTCGCGAGAGGGGCTCGTGCTCTCGCGCATGGCGAGGGATCCACTCACCGGCGAGGAGCGCGCCGCCTCGACCCTCTTCCACGAGACGCGCGAGTGGGTGGACCGCCGCGCGGGCGCCCCGGGCCTGGCAGAGGCCCTCTCCACGAGGACGCCCCTGCTGCGCGCGCACGCCGCCGCGTCCGACGCCGGCTTTGCCACGGCCTTCCCCGAGGCGCACGCCGAGGCGCTGGCGCTCGAGTGGGGAGCGCACGCGCGCAAGGCGGTGGGCGACTTCCGCTCCACGAGGGATCTCTCCCTGCCCCAGAAGGCACGCACCTTCCTGAAATCCCCGGACGTCCCTCCTGCCGCCACCTCGGCCACGCGCCCGCGGCAGGTCTCGCTGGACGCGCTCCGCCGGTTCCTCGAGTGCCCCGTGGACGGCTACGCCCGCTTCGCGTTCCGGATGTCTCCGCTCGGGGAGGACCGCTCGCGGATGGAGGACGAGCCGTTCGACCTGCCGTTCCTCGAGGCGAACGGCCTGCTGCCGCTGCTCGTGGAGGAGGTGATGTTCTCCGGGGACGTCGCCCGCCTCGCGCAGGACGAGCAGGCGCTCTTCGCCTTCGTCCACGCGGCCCAGGCGCGCGAGTGGGCGAAGCTCGCCGCGCGCGGACAGGTGCCCCTCGGGCGGCTCTCCCAGGTCCAGCAGGAGCACAACGCGTGGAACGCCGTCTACACGGCGCAGCGCGTGCTCGGGCTCACCGGCGAGGCCCCCCCCGGCAAGCCGGACATCTGCCGCTTCGGCCGGCCCGAGAAGCCCACCGAGCGCGGCACCCTGCGTCCCTCCCTCCCGCTCGCCGTGCAGGTGGGAGCACAGGAGTGGAAGGTGGAGCTGGTGGGGAGGACGCGCCTGCTCCTCGAGGAGTCGGCCTTCATCGTCCAACCGCGGCTGGACGTGCCGCCCGAGCTCGACTCAGACGGGATGGCGAAAGCGTGCCGGTACGTCCTGCGGAACTGGGTGGACCACCTCGCGCTCTGCGCCGCGGGCAACAGCCGGGACCGCACGCTCGTGCTCGCGGGACGGGCCGGGCCCGCCTGGATGGATCTCCGCTTCGACGCACCGGCCCTCTCCGCGGGGGAGGCCACGTCGCTGCTCCAGGGGTTCGTCGCGCCGCTGTTGGACGCGCCCGCGCGCTACCGCCTGCCCTTCCACCCACTGGTCGCCTACCGCTTCGGCGACGAGCCGACGTCCTTGACGGAACGCTTCGCGCCGGACCGGCCGGACGCGGAGCAGCAGCTGTCCGGCCTCCACGAGGACATCGAGGAGCACTACTCGGGGCACAACTCCCGCGACCGGCTCGCGCGCCAGGCGGTGCGCCAGGTCGGCTCCCTCCCGGACCCCACGTCGGCCGAGGCCTTCGTGGTCGCCCAGCGCCTCGAGCAGTTCCTGTCCCGCTGCACCCTCTCGAAGGAGGACGCATGAACACCCACGCGTACCAGCGCCCGGACATCGTCGAGGCACTGGGTGACGGCTCCTCCATCGTGGAGGCCGCGGCCGGCACCGGGAAGACGTGGACCATCGAGCAGTTGGTGGCGGACCAGCTGCTCACGCACGGCGTCCCGTTCCAGCGCATCCTCGTGGTCACCTTCACCCGCAAGGCCGCGGGCGAGTTGACCGAGCGCATCCGCGGGCAGCTGCAGTCCCTGCTGCGCTCCCCGTCCGCCACGCCCACCGAGCGCGAGCGGCTCCTCGGTGCGCTCCGCCACTTCGACGAGGCGCAGATCTCCACCATCCACTCCTTCTGCCAGCGCGTGCTCACCGAGTACTCGGTGCTCGCCAACCAACTGCCGTCGGCCCTGCCTCCACCGGACGACCTCCCCCGCCGCGCGTTCCGGACCTGCCTCCGCCGGGACTTCCTGGTGGATGCCGGGGCACGCGAGGCCCTCGCCTTCGTGCAGTCGGCCGGCTGGACGATGGAGTCACTCGAGGCGGTGCTCGTGGAGTGCGTGAAGAGCAGGGCCACGCTCGTCCCCTCCTTCTCGAAGGACGCCCTCCGCGCGGCCTGGAAGGCCCTCGCCGCCGTGCTGGATGCGCACGGGCAGGTCCTCGCGGACCACGTCCTCGGCAACGACAGCCTGGACGAGGCCACCTCGGCGCTCGTGCCCGCCTACGCCGCGGTCCCGCTGGACGACGCGTGGGCGCAGGCCGCCTTCTTCCTGGACTGGAGGAAGCGGCTGGACAAGTCACCCAGCGAGCTCTTCAAGGCGCAGGCCGGCAAGCACGCACCCCCGAAGACGGTTCCGCTCGGGGACCGGGTCCCCGCGCTCATCCCCCACTTCCAGGCCCTCTCCGCGGCTTTCGCGGCGCTGGAGTCGGCCTTCCCTGGCGCCGAGGCGGTGGTCGGCTCAGTGCTGGCCCCGTTCGTCCTCGAGGAGGTGCAGCGTCTCCGGCGCGAGTCCGGTCACCTCGACCACGACGGCGTCGTCGCCGCCACGCGGGAGGCGCTGTGCGGGCCCCACGCGGAGGCGCTCGTCGCGGCGCTCCGCCGCACCTGGTCCGTGGCGCTCGTGGACGAGTTCCAGGACACGGACGACATCCAGTGGGCGCTGCTGCGCGCCGTCTTCCTGGACGCGCACAACCGGCATCGGCTCGTCGCGGTCGGAGATCCCAAGCAGGCCATCTACAGCTTCCGCGGCGGTGACGTGCTCACGTACGTCAACGCGGCGAAGGACATCGAGGCGGTGGGGAAGCGCCAGCCGCTCGAGGGGAATTTCCGGTCCACCGCCGCCTACGTCTCGGCCGTGAACCAGTTCTTCGGAGACACCTCGCCCGGTGTCTCCTTCTTCCGCAACCCGGAGGTGCAGTACCGGTCCGTGAAGGCCATGGATGGGCAGCTCGCGCTGTCGGGACTGGAGAACGACTCGCCCCGCCCCTTCCAACTGATGTGCCTGCCGGCGGGCATTGGGAAGGCCGGGAAGGCCGCCCACACCCAGGCCCTGGTGAAGACGCTGCTGGGCCTGCTGGAGGCCATGGACAAGGGCGCCACCTGGACGCGCGGGCCGAGGGGAGAAACCCAGCGCCTCACCCCGAGCGACCTGCTGTGCCTCACCTTCACCAACAAGGAATGCAGGCAGCTCGCGGCGCACCTGCGCGCCGCCGGCATCGCCGTCTCCCTCTACCGCGAGGGAGGCCTGCTCTCCGGCCCGGAGGCCGCCGACATCCTGGACGTCCTCGCCGCGCTCGCCTCACCCACCGACGCCAGCCTCCGCCGGCGCGCGTGGCTCACCCCGTTCTTCGACGCGCGCTTCGAGTCGCTGCGGGACGCGGACGCCCTCGCCGCGGACCACCCGTTCAACGCCCTCCTCGACGACTGGGCGCAGAAGGCCTCCTCGAGGGACTGGACGGCCCTCTTCGCGTCCATGCTCCAGCGCAGCGGGCTCAACCGTCGGCTCCTCTTCGTCCCCGGGGGCGTGCGCGAGTACGCCAACTACCAGTCGCTGTTCGAGCTGCTGCTCGCGCGCACCCGCGGCGGACACGACAGCCTCCCGGACCTGCTCCGCGCGCTGGATGGATGGAAGGACGGCGCCGGGTCCGAGGACGGAGACACGCACCCGCTCCCCTCGGACGCGGCAGCCGTCCGCGTGCTGACCGTCCACAAGGCGAAGGGGCTCCAGGCCCCGTTCGTCTTCCTCCACGGCGGGACGAGCCCCGGCAAGACGACCGCGGTCAAGCTCTTCCACCGCGACGGCCAGCGCTTCGGCTGGGTGGGCTCGCCGGACAAGGCGCACAAGGTGCTCGTCCAGCAGGCGAAGGTGGAGGAGCAGCTCCGGACGCTGTACGTGGCGCTCACGCGCGCGCGGTTCGCCACGTGGATCCCGTTCTCCGGGCCCTTCCCGGGAAAGGACGGGCTCCACGCCGGCCTCCCGAAGACTGGGCACATGAAGCTGCTGGTCGAGGCCCTCGCGTCGCGCCTCGGGTCGAAGGACTTCCGCGACCTCTGCGAAGTCCACGTCGTGGACCTGCCCACGACCTCCCGTCCGGTGCCCCCGAGGAAGTGGAACCCGCCGGCGAAGACCACGCTCCCGGCGCCGACGCCCGCCGAGCTCAGGGAACTCTCGGTGCTCCGGGAGAAGCGCAGGGGCCTCGCCATGCGCTCCTACTCCTCCCTCAGTGGGAAGGTGGACCCCGGCAAGCAGCCCGCGGAGAGGCCCCAGCTCCCGAAGGTGGACACGACGAAGGTGCCCCGCGGAAAGGCCATGGGGACCTACGTCCACGCGCTGCTCGAGGAACTCCCCGCGCCGCGCTGGGTGGAGGGAGAGACGCTCGGGGACTGGCTCCGGCGAGACGAGATCGCCGCCTACTGGGCGAAGATCTCCGCCAACACCTCGCTGAAGGGAGCGCAGCTCGAGGACGCGAAACAGCTGGTGTTCCGCGCGTACGGCACCCCCCTGGTGCTGCCCACGTCCGGCCATCCCCTGCCCGGCCTCGGCCTGCTCGACACGTTCCAGGCCGAGGTGGAATTCCGCTTCCCCCTGCCCGAGGGGGCGCACCCGCGGCTCGGCGAGGGCCGGGTTCCCCCGCGCTGGACCGTGGAGCGCGGTCACCTCAAGGGCTTCATGGACTTCGTCTTCACGGACTCGAAACGGCGTCTGTATTTCGGAGACTGGAAAACCAACACGCTGCTCGACTACGCACCCACCACCGTCGCGGCGGACGTGGAGGCCAACTACCGGGAGCAGATCCGCATCTACACGCTGGCGCTCTGCCGGGCCGCGGGCATCCGTGACCGGGACGACTACGGGAAACGCTTCGGAG
>JBDLRJ010000059.1:0-8669 GCA_039800145.1 Pseudomonadota bacterium
GCGGTGAAGTCCAGGCCCGCTTCCACCGAGAGCGTCAGGAGGTCCAGGCTGTAGGGGAGCGCCCGCGTGATGAGGTGGTGCCGGCGCTTCACCTGGTCGTTCACCCAGATGAGCGGGTAGAACGCGCCGAACACCGCCACCAGCAACCCCCAGGCGATGTTCGCCCCGAGCGCGCTGGCCGCCAGGATGCCGACGAGCAGCATCACCACCGCGGCCACCTCCTGGAGCGCGAGGATGTCCTCGGGCTTGTAGCCCTGCGGCTCGCCGCCCTTCGTCAGCCTGCGGCGCATGTTGGCCTCGTAGCCCGGCCACATGAACCGGCGGTTCACCACGCCCAGCTTGCGGATGAACACCGAGAACACGCCGGAGGCCCCGCCCGCGGACTCCTCGCGGACCTCGCCGAGGAACGCCCCCACGTAGTCCTGGTACAGCCACAGCATCACGAACGGGAGCCCCACGATGATGCCGGTGAAGACCCCCAGTCCCGCGGGGGACATGGTCTCGAAGTAGCCCTGGGAGGCAGCGGGTTCCATGTGCGCGTCCCGGTCAGACGTCGATGTTGACGATGCGGCGGATGATGAGGATCCCGAGGATCTCCATCACCGCGATGACGAACACGAGCACGTACCCGAAGATGTGCTCCAACATGGGCTGCATCAGGTCCGGCCGCATGTAGTTCAGCACCATGCCCAGCACGAGCGGCATGGACGCCACGATCCAGCCCTGCAGCTTGCCCTGGCTCGTCAGCGCGTCGATCTTGCCCTCGAGCCGGAACCGCTCGCGGATGGTGGCCGAGATGGTCTCGAACATCTCCGCCATGTTGCCGCCCAGCTGCCGCGCGATGTTGGTGGCCACCACGACCAGCTCCAGGTCGTCGCTCCCCACGCGCTTGCTCATGTTGATGAGCGCCTCCTCCAGCGGCACGCCCAGCTTGGCCTCCTTCACGAAGAGCCCGAACTCCTGCGCGAGCGGCGGCATGGCCTCCTTGGACACGGACTCGATGGCCTGGGGGAACGTGAGGCCCGCCTTGAACGCGTTGGCCATGGCCTGCAGCGCCTCCACCAGCTGCACGTTGAACATCTTGATGCGCCGCTTGCGGTAGTGGCGCACCGCCATCATGGGCAGGAAGAAGCCGAACACCGTCCCGGCCACGCACATGATGGGGTTGAAGATGACGTACCCCAGGATGCCGAGCAGGAACATGCTCGCCACGTTGAGCACCATCATCTGCCGCGGATCGATGAACAGGAACATGTCGCTCAAGTCGTTCATGGACTTGACGACGTAGCGCTCCTGGTACTGCTCGTACGCCTTCGACAGGACCCCGAAGATGATGAGGTTCAGGAAGAAGACGCTGCCCGTGACGAGCAACAGGACGATGCTGGGAAGCATGGTTCCTCGGCCCCTTCCTTCCCGCTAAGGCGTGGGCAGGGCGCCACCCACGGCGCCCTTGTCGGACGAGCCGCGGATGATGGTGATGACGGCGTTGCGCTTCTCCTGCATGGCGCGCGTGCGCTCGCCGCTCAGGAGCGTCTTGATGGTGGCGCGGCCGCGCTCCTCGAGCACGTCCACGTCGTCCTCGTTGCGGAGCACCATGGAGAGATCTCCCAGCTCCGAGGCCAGCACCAGGATCTCCGCCTCCTCCGGGATGACCAGGAGCGAGACGTCGCGGTACTCGCGGTCGTTCTCCTTCACGAGGTTCACGTTGGTGGTGCCGGTGATCTTCCCCGTCGCCAGGACGATCACGTTCTGGAGCAGCGTCACCGCCACCAGCTCACCCGAGTCCGGGTCCTTGAACGTGCCAATCAGGTCCACGTGGTCGTTCGGCCGCACCCAGCCGCCCACGGCCTTCTTGCCGTTGGCGTCCACCGTGACGGCGCGCGTCTTCTTCTGGATCTTCGTGGAGAGCCGCTCGGCCGCCTTGGTCGTCTCGAACTGGCTCCACAGGAGCGGGTCGCCGCGCTGCAGCGGCACCAGCACCTTCTGGTTCACCACGTAGCTGGCCGCGTCCGGCTTCACCACGGACGAGGTCACGAACTGGGAAGGCACCGGGCGGGAGCTGATCATCTCGAAGGTCACCACCGTGCCCTCGGTGATGTCCTCCGTCGCCACCACGACCGGGACCAGGTCCCAGCCCTTCTTCACCTCGGATTCCTTCCTCTTGATGGCCGAGTAGGCCACCAACCCGGCCATCAGGCCGAGCCCGAGCGCAACGAAAAGCGGAGTTTTGCCCTTGAGCATGTCTGGAGAATTCCCTGGAGGCGGATGAGCACCGACGACGGAGACGGCCGGGAACTGTACCGACCGCCGCCAATGGGTGTCAAAGCCCGAAACGACCCGCCGCCGCCCCTAGGGAAAGGGCTGGTTCAGCACGTAGGCGAAGCCGTCCAGGTAGATCTGCATGGACCAGAGCAGCGCCTCGAGGATGTTCATCTTCGCCCCGGCGAACCGCTCCTGCGGCCCGGGGATGAGCTTCACCGTGGTCGCCAGGAGCAACCCCGTGGTCATCACGACGTTGATGACGGAGTACTCGACCAGGTTCTGACCTCGCGCGGACGCGCGCGAGCGGGGCAGACGGAGCGGCATGGGAGGAAGTCTGCGCCAGCCCCCCGGACGGGGCCCATCGGTCATCTGGACAGCCCGCCATCCGCAGGGAATTCCCGTGCCAGTTGCTCGCACCCCGGGGTGCGAGCAGGGGTGGTGGCACGCTCGGCGTCACACAACCTGCGCAGGGCCGCCTGGCGCTCCGCGGGCCCCTTCGCCTCGCCCACCGCCCGCCGCAGGGCCACGAGCGGGGCCGGGGGAGCCGGCGCTTCGAGGGCGCTCAACACGGCGCGGTCCTCCTCTCGGGCGGCCACGGGCGCCGTGCTCGCCTTCAGCGAGGGAACCGCCGCCTTCTTCGCCTCCGCGTACCCATCCATCCCCGCGGGCGGAGGGCCGGCCGGGGCTGCGACCGCGGCAGGACGCGCCACCGCGCGCGCCTCGGACTCGGCCTGCGGCGCGAACTCCTGCTTCGCCTCCTTCGCCCGGCTCCGCACCGGCTGCCCGGAGGGCTCGGACGTTCGCAGGTCCGCCCGGGGCGACGGCCCGGCCTCGTCCACGCGGAGCCCCGTCCCGCCGCCGCCGCCCGCGAGTCCGCCACGTCCCAGCCCAGGCCATCCCAGCGAGCCACCCTCGGAACGGCCGAGGGGCGCGCCCCCCTTGCCGGGGACCGCGTTGGCCCGGGACGCGGTGACGGCGCGGGCCGGCGGCGGCCCTGCAGTGGCCGGCTGCGCCCCCTCGTCCATGTCTTTCGCAGTGGGCCGCGGCGCCGGCGCGCCCACCTCGAGCGGACGGGCGTCCGTGGGCGCCGCCCCCATGTCCGCCGCGGACAGCTCTGCTGCGGAGGGGGGGAGCGCCGCTTTCTGCACCGGGGCCGGGTCCTCGGTGCGCGCCGCCACCGTCGAGGGAAGGGGGACCTGCGCCCGCTCTGCCACCGGGAGCGCGATGAAAGCCAGCGTGGCCAGCGCCCCCGCGCCCAGCAGCGGCGCGAGCCACCTTCGCCAGGTCCCCGACGACGGGGCAGGACCTGCCGCGGCCCGGCGCGCAGACTGCTCGGCGTAAGCGAGCAACGAGTCCAGGCCCGTGTCCGGCGCCGGCTCCTCCGGCAGCTGGGCCATGACCCTGCGCACGCCGCGCATCCCGGCGAGCGCCTCCGCACACCCGGTGCACCCGGCGACGTGCCGCTCCACCTGCGCCGCCTCCGCGGAGGAGAGTTCGCCGTAGGCGTACTCGAGCAGCGCCACCTCGCACGGCTGTTCCCGGGCGCTCATCCGCTCACCCTCCCCGCCTCGTCCGCCATGTCCCCGTCCACCCCGAGCTGCTGCAGGCCCACGCGCAGCCCCTCCAACGCGTACCGCATGCGGCTCTTCACCGTGGGCTCCGGGACCCCCGTCACCTCGGCGATCTCCTTGAATGGGATCCCGCTGTACTCGCGCAACACGAACACCTCGCGCTGCTCCGGCGGCAGCGCTTGCAGCGCCCGCTCCAGCAGGGGCCGCAGGCGTTGGTTGTGGGCGGCCCGGTCCGGGGAGGCCCCGTCGTCCGGGAGCCGCTCGGTGAGCGGCGCCTCGGACTCGTCCGCGGGCCGCTCATCCGCGGCGCGCCGGTGCTGCGCCTTCCGGGCCTCGTCCACGCAGAGGTTTCGCGCCATGGTGTACACCCACGTGGTGAAGCGGGCCTTCGGCTCCCAGGCCCCGGCCCCCCGCACCACCTTCAACCACGTCTCCTGCAACAGGTCCTCCGCCCGCCCGCGCTCGCCCACCGAGCGCAGCAGGAACTGGTACACGCGCCCCCGGTGGCGCCGCACCAACGCCTCGAAGGCGCGGGCGTCGCCCCGCTGGAAGCCGAGCATGAGCTGCTCGTCTGTGGGTTCCGGTGCCAGTCTCAGCCTCCAACGCGCGGGGGCGGAGAAAGATCTTTCCGCCGGGCCGCGGAGTAGATCCACACCGGGACCGCCACCGCCAGAGACAGCCCCAGCTGCCACAGCAGCACGGAAGGAAAAGGGCGCACGGCCACGTGCAGGTACAGGGCCCGTCCCAGTCCCAGGCCCAGCAGCGCGCCCGTCAACAGCCGCCCGGCGTTGCTTCCGGAACCCGGGGCGAGCCGCCCCACGGACCAGTCCGCCAGCGCGGGCAAGAGCAGCCCCACCCCTACCCGCCACTCACCTGCGCGCTCGGGCGGCGCGCGGAGCACCCCCTGCGCAGCCAGGGCGGCGAAGAGCACCGGGTAGGTCCCGAGACACCTCGCGCACACGCGCACGCCCCCCACGAGGAGGGTGCGGGACCACTCGGAGGGTGGATGGTGCGAGAGCCAGAAGGCGTTCATGCCGCCTCAGCGCCCGAGCTCTCCGAGCAGCGCCTCCTGCTGGATGACGCCCTTGCGGACGAGCATGCGGACCAAGGAGGCCACCGTGGCCACCGCGTCTGCCTGCGCAGGCTCGCCCGCGGCAAGCCGCTGCAGCTCCTGGATGAGCCACGCGTCCTCGTCCGCGTACGGATCATCCGGGCCCGAGGCGAGCACTTCGGGCGGCACGCTGTCGTCGAGCGGCGCGGCGTCCAGCTTCTTCTCGATGGGCAGCGCGTACCGGTCGTGCGACGCGTCCCCGCTCCCGAGGGGCTCTGCGGGCGGGGCCTCGGGAGCAGCCACCACGGGCGCGGGCCGGGGCTTCGGCGGGAACATGTGGACGTAGGCCGGGGGCGTGTGCAGGTCTGTGGGCCCGTCCCCCGTCAGCGCGTCCAGCGGATCCCTTCCCGTCGCGGCGGCAGGCGGTGCATCTCCCAGCAGGTCTCCGAGGGGATCTCCGGCGTCCGTGGCAGGTGCCGCCGGGGCTGCACCGCCGAAGAGATCGTCCAGCGCATCGCCCGCGGAAGGTGCGCTTGCCGCAGCCACGGGGGCCGGGGACGAACCGCCGAGGAGATCGTCCAGTGGATCGCCCGCAGCAGGTGCGCTCGCTGCAGCCGCGGGGGCCGCGGACGACGGGCCTCCGAAGAGATCGTCCAGCGGATCGCCCGCAGCGGGCGCGCTCGCCGCAGCCGCGGGGGCCGGGGACGACGGACCTCCGAAGAGATCATCGAGCGGATCTGCGGCAGCGGGACCCGCACCTGGAGCAGCCGCAGCCACGGGACCTCCGAAGAGATCGTCCAGCAGATCGGCCCCGGACGCGGGAGGGGCGGGGGCCGCGGACGACGGGCCTCCGAAGAGATCGTCGAGTGGATCTGCGGCGGCGGGAGGCGGCGCCACCGGGGCCGCGGGCGCGGAGGCCGCGACAGGGGCAGGCGCAGGCGCGGCTGACACCGGGCCCGTCGCCGCCCGGTCGATGGAGGCGGCGATGTCCGCGGGCGTCGCCACGCAGAAGCGGATGACCTCGCGGAACTTGCCCTGGATCTGTTCCAGCAGCTCCTTCTGCGTGGGGTCCGGGATGGCCACGTGGATCTGGTCCACGCCGCTGACCATGTCCTTGCGGAACGGCAGGACGTTGTTCTTCTTCTGGTACTCCGGCGTGAGGCGCCGCGAGATGGCCTGCGGGATCTCCGCGGGGAGCTTCACGAACGTCAGCTTGTGCTGCTCGGCCAACGCCGTGGCGAGCACCTCGGGCGTGATCTTCTTCAAGCCGAGCAGAAGCTCTCCGATCCGAGGCTTCCCTCCCTGCTTCTTCTGCTGGAGCAATGCCTGGCGGAGCTCCACCTCCGTCAGGCTGCCTGCATCCACCAGGATTTCCCCGATGCGCTTGCTCATGAAAACCGTGCTGGGCGGGGGCTAACGCTTCACCTTCGCCAGGTACTCCTCGCGGGTGAAGACCCCCTTCTCCAGCATCAGGTCCACGATCGCCTTCAGTGCGGCCAGCTCCTTCTTCTGCGCGTCCTCGAGCGTCTTGAGCACTTGCAGCGCCTGCTCCGCGCGCGGGCTGCCCCCGGCCGCGGGCGCCTGGGCCGCGGCGGCCTTCTCGCGCGCCAGCTGCTCCTGCAGCTCCTTCACCGGCTTCATCATGGTGGCGTTCTGCGCGTCCACCATCTTCATGGGACCGTCGGCCTCGGGGAGCTCCTCGCCCGCCGCGTAGAAGCGGGCATGCGCGCGCGAGATGGCCTGCTTGCCGGACAGCAGCGGCGTCACCTTGCAGCCGGTCAGCACGCGGACCGCGTCCAGCGTCTGCAGGTTCATGGGATCCGCGGTCACCACCACCAGCGTGCGCCCCTCGTCCTTGAGCTGCACGGGGACGATCATCCACTCGCGTGCCTTGTCCGCGGGAACCTTCGCGAGCAACTGCGGCGCCAGCGTGGCCACGCCGTCCAGGTTCACGGGCTGGATGTTCAGCTGCTTCGCGAGGACCTTGATCAGGTTCTCCTCGGTGAGGGAGCCCAACCGCACCAGGATCTCGCCGATCTTGCCGCCCCACTTCTGCTGTTCGGCAAGCCCCGCCTCGAGCTGCGGCGGCGTGACCAACTTGTAGCCGACAAGCATTTCACCGATTTTCATCGCTGGCATGGGGGCGCACTCTACCCGAGTTTCACGGCGTGTCGCTTCCTTCGCCATCCACCTCCGTGACAGGGACATCCTGTGGTGGGGAGAGGTCGTACAGGGACAGGTCTGGAGCGCTGTTCACCTCCGGGTCCCGGTACACCAGCTCCAGCCGTACGCCGGCCTGCTCCGCGTCCAGCTGCACCTCGTGGGCAACCCACGCGCCGCCTTCCTGCCGGACGTCCGAGAAGCGGAGATCGTACGCAGCCACGCCCTCCACGAGGCTCTCGCGGACCTTGAAATCCCGCGCGTCCACCTTGAGGCGCTGCACGGCCGGGCCGGAGCGGAGCGTCAGCTCCCACGTGCCCTGCTCCGGGTCGTACCGGGCCTGTCGCTGCTCGGCGACGAGCACGGGCGCCTGCCCCAGCAGCAGCCCCACGAGCTCCTCGGCGGGCAGCACCACCGGGAGGAAACGGGAGAGGTTCGCCGCCGTGGCGGGCCCCCGGTAGAAGCGTCCCTCGGCCACCTGGTGCAGGCCGAAACGCTGCCCGTCCGTCACCAGGATGGACTGTGGCCGGCCGAAGAAGTCCATGGACTCGAGCCGCAGCAACCCCGGGCGCTGCACGGCCACGTACAGCGTGGAGGCGCCCCGGCCCTGCGGCGTGCGGGCCTTCAGCCGCGCCTCTCCCGTGAGCCCCACGAGCCCCGCGTCCGCCGCCCGGACGCGCGCGAGCACCTGCTCCGGGGAGAGCTGCTCGGCAGGAGCGGGAGGCGGCACCCGGTGCAGGCACCCGGACACCACCCCGAGGAGAAGAAACACGGAGAGAGAGCGGTTCATCGGCTTTCCCACCATACCTGCCGCGCCCACGGCCCGGCGGGCTTTCGCCGGGGCATGACGGGGATTAGAAGAACCGGCCCAAAGCCATGACGCCCAACGAACTCCTCCATTACCTGCAGATCGGCGGCGTGACGCTGTGGCTGCTCCTGGCCTCCTCGCTCCTGGCGGTGGGGGTGGCGGTGGAGCGGCTCGTGGCGCTGTGGGGGGTGTCGGACAAGTCGCAGAAGCTCGGGGAGGCGATCACCCGGCACCTGCTCCGGGGAGATCTCGCGGCGGCGCGCTCGGCGGTGGACCGGTCAGACGCGGCGGTGGCAGACATCTACCTCGCGGGCTTCAACCGGCTCGAGGGACGCAAGGGGGGCGTGGAGGGAGCGGTGCAGCGCGAGCGCGTGGCCGTGGCACTGCGCCTCAAGCAGAACCTGTGGATCCTCGGCACGCTCGGCGCGGTCACCCCGTTCGTGGGGCTGTTCGGCACGGTGGCCGGCATCATGCGCAGCTTCCGCGAACTGGGCGTGGACGTGCAGGCGGGCGGAACCGGCGGCTCGGCCGCGGTGATGGCCGGCATCTCCGAGGCGCTGGTCGCCACGGCCGTGGGCATCCTGGTGGCGGTCCAGGCGGTGGTGTTCTTCAACTACTTCCAGGCGCGGCTCGCACGCGTGAACGCGGAGCTGGGGCTGCTCGCGGACGAGTTCGTGGAGCTGCTCCGGGACCGGCCCGCGGACGTGCCCCCCGCGGCCGAGCCCGCGGCGACCGCGAAGGCGGAGGGCTGAGGCCATGGCCATGGGCCGAATCCCGGGAACCGAGGGTGAAGATCTCGGCGACGGGGTGTTCGCGG